>JAFSBN010000165.1 GCA_017437265.1 Clostridia bacterium | reverse complement strand
GGAGGTGAAGCGGGTCACCGCCACCGTAGGCCCGGAACAGGAATATTTCCTCATCGACCGGGACCTGTACCGCCAGCGCAAGGATCTGATGTACACCGGCCGCACCCTCTTTGGCGCCCGTCCTCCCAAAGGCCAGGAGCTGGACGACCATTACTACGGCAGCATCAAAAGCCGGGTGGCCGCCTTCATGCGGGATGTGGACGAAGAGTTGTGGAAGCTGGGCGTTTCTGCCAAAACGGAGCATAACGAAGCCGCTCCCTGCCAGCACGAACTGGCGCCCATTTTTGCCACGGCCAATATCGCCTGTGACCATAACCAATTGACCATGGAGGTTTTGAAGCGCACCGCTCACCGCCATGGCTTTGCCTGCCTTCTGCACGAAAAGCCCTTTGAGGGCATCAACGGCAGCGGTAAGCATGATAACTGGTCCATGTCCACCGATACCGGCGTGAACCTGCTGGAGCCCGGCGAAACCCCGGCCGAAAATGCCCAGTTCCTTTTGTTCCTGGTGGCCGTGATCAAGGCGGTGGATCTGCATCAGGATCTTTTGCGCTTCTCTGCCGCCAGTGCCGGGAACGACCATCGCCTGGGGGCCAATGAAGCGCCGCCGGCTATTGTAAGCATGTTCCTGGGGGACGAACTGACGGAGATTCTCATGTCTCTGGAGCAGCACAAGGCCTATGTACCCGGGGAAAAGACCCAGATGAACATCGGGGTCAAAACCCTGCCGCCCATCCCCAAGGACACCACCGACCGCAACCGCACCTCTCCCTTTGCCTTCACCGGCAACAAGTTTGAATTCCGTTCCGTGGGCGCCAATATGTCCATTGCCGCCGCCAGCACCATCATCAACGCCATCGTGGCCGATGTGCTGCAGGAATTTGCCGATACGCTGGAAGCCGCAGCGGACCTGCGGGCGGCTGTGGAGCAGATTGTGGTGGATACCATCACCAATCATAAGCGCATCATTTTCAACGGCAATAACTATGCCGCTTCCTGGCGGGAAGAGGCGCACAAGCGGGGCCTGCTGGAATTGCCCACCACGCCGGACGCCGTGCCCCACATTCTGGATGAAAAGAACATTCAGCTCTTTGAACGGCAGAAGGTGTACACAAAGGAAGAAGTATACAGCCGCTATGAAATGGCGCTGGAAAACTACTGCAAGAAGATTGCCATCGAGGGCCACACCCTGCTTGAGATGACGGATAAGCAGATCATCCCCGCCATCATCACCTATTCCCGCAATATTGCCGCTGCCGCCAATGAAAAGCGCGCTTTCCTTGCGGATATTGATCTTTCCTGCGAAGAAAAGCGCCTGCGCCGGCTGACGGAGCTTTTGAAGGGCATTTCTTCCATGAACGAAGAAATGGACAGCCTTCTGAATCGGGTGCCGTCTGACGTGGAAATTCTGGAAAAGGCCCTCTATTTCCGGGATCAGGTGTTTGGCCTGATGCAGAAAATGCGTGTGCTGATCGACGAAGCAGAAACGCTGGTGGAAAAATCCGTCTGGCCCTTCCCGGACTACGGCGACCTGCTGATTACCAAATAAATAGCGTTCCTGCTGGTGGAAAATTTCTTGGGATGGAATTATCCCGCAACAGGAACAAACGAGCATCCGGTATTCGGATGCTCGTTTGCTTATATGGCCCAACAAGCGCAATGCGTTGGTACAGTGCGTATAATCGCCCTTCCACACAATCGTGTGGGAATGAGTTTTTCGTCTGTTATGCAAATTGGAATTTATTCACTTCTCTTTACGGAACAACTCAACCGCCATTAAGATAATACCAAGCACAATAAAAACAACAGAGCAGACAAACAGAAACATCAAATCCATCTCAATTACAGTTGACCATAATCTTCCAAGTTCAGTGTCCCAAGAGGTAACGAGATTGTTGCCCGCAATAAAAACAATCGTCAAAGCCCATATGCTACCTATCAGGGAAAGAAATCCACCTATTACTGCTCGTTTCATGCAATCATGCTCCCGTTCAAATTCATACTTACGTTTTCATTTTATCACAGTAATATAAGAAACCGCAGGCCAGTAAAGGCTCGCGGTTTCGTTATTTGCGTGATGGTAAGTGAAGGAAAACTTCTTCCTTTTCATCACCCCCGTTGCGCCAGCTTTGGCCGGGGAGCCCATTTTTTGTTACAGGAAACGGCTGATGAGAATCACCGATGCCAGCAGCACTGCCATGGAAAGAAGAGCGATATAATCGTTCTTTTTCATTTTCAGTACATGCAGCCGGGTGCGGCCCTTGCCGCCGTGGTAGCAGCGGGCTTCCATGGCCATGGCCAGGTCGCCGGCCCGGCGGAATGCGCTGACGAACAGGGGCACCAGCAGGGGCACCATGGCTTTGGCCCTTGCCAGCAGGTTACCGCTTTCAAAATCGGCGCCCCGGGCGCTTTGTGCTTTCATGATCTTGTCCGCTTCTTCCAACAGGGTGGGGATGAAGCGCAGGGCGATGGTCATCATCATGGCCATTTCGTGGGCCGGGAAGCGGATTTTGGCAAGGGGAGACAGCAGCCTTTCCAGCCCGTCGGTGAGCGTTACCGGTGCGGTTGTCAGCGTGAGCAGGCTGGAAAACATCACCAGCAGAATCAGCCGGATGCCGTAATGGATGGCGGTGATGACGGCTTCCTTTGTGATTTTTGCAAATCCCAGATCCAGCCACACCGTTTCACCGGGCAGGAAGAAAATGTTCAGAACCACCGTGAAAATGAGGATGAACCGAAGGGGGCGGATGCCTTTGAGAAGCATTTTGAAGGGCACGTTGGAAAGGCGGGAGGCCAGCACGATGTATGCCGCCACCGGCAGGAAGGCCAGGGAGTTTCCGGCTGTGAATACCGCCACAATGGCCAATATCAGCAGGATGATCTTCATCCGGGGATCCAGGCTGTGGACGGTGCTTTTTACCGGGTAATACTGTCCCAGCGTCATATCACTGAGCATCTTTTTCCCCTCCCTTCCACAGGTTCATCAGGGCGGAAAAGAGCGCGTCTTCTTCGTAAATCCCTTCCGGCAGGGGCAGGCCCAGCTGCCGCAGGGTGTTGTTCAGCTTGCAGATCACCGGCACATCCAGCCCCATGTCTTCCAGCTCATCGGCATGGAGGAAAATTTCCGCCGGAGTGCCGTCCATGGCCACGGTCCCTTTTTTCATTACCAGTGCCCGGGTGGCAAAGCGGGCCACATCGTCCATGGAATGGGAGATCATGATGATGGTGGTGCCGCTTTGATGCAGGCCTTTGATCAATTGCAGCATGTCTTCCCGGCTCATGGGATCCAGCCCGGCGGCAGGTTCGTCCAATACCAGCACTTCCGGGCGCATGGCCAACACACCTGCCATGGCCACCCTGCGCATCTGGCCGCCGGACAGCTCAAAGGGGGATTTTTCTTTGAATTCATTATAGGGCAGGCCTACCTTTTCCAGGGCCTCCTGCACCCGGTTGGCAATTTCTTCTTCCCCAAGCCCCAGGTTTTTAGGGCCGAACCCCACGTCTTTTTCCACCGTTTCTTCAAACAGCTGATGCTCGGGATACTGGAACACCAGACCCACCTTCTGCCGCAGGGTTTTCTTGTCATAGCCCGGAGCGTGGATATCCTGCCCGTCAATGAGCACCTGGCCCTCGGTGGGTTTCAAAAGCCCGTTGATATGCTGGGCAAGGGTGGATTTGCCGGAGCCTGTGTGGCCGATGAGGGCCAGAAACTCGCCGCTCTGCACGGAAAAATGCACGTTCCGGATGGCGGTGGCCTGGAAGGGGCTGCCGGACTGGTAGGTGTGGGTTACGCTTTGGAATTCAATTTGCATGCCCGGGCCACCTCCTTTGCGGTTTCTTCCATGTGCAAAAGGCCTGCTTTGAGGGGCATGCCGGCTTCTCTCAAACGATGGGCCAGCCTGGCCGCTGCCGGAGCATCCAGCCGCAGGGCCTGCATTTTTTCAGGCAGAGAAAACACTTCTTCCGGAGCACCTTCCATCACAATGCGCCCGTCTTCCATGATATACACATGCTGGCACTGGGCGGCTTCTTCCATGAAATGGGTGATCCACAGCACGGTGATGCCCTTTTCCCGGTTCAGTTTCTGCACGGCGGCAAACACTTCCTTGCGGCCCTGCGGGTCCAGCATGGCGGTGGCTTCGTCAAAGATAATGGCCCGGGGTTCCATGGCCAGGATGCCGGCAATGGCAATGCGTTGTTTCTGGCCGCCGGAAAGGGTATGGGGCGCCCTTTCCCTGAATTCCAGCATGCCCACGTCCAGGAGGGCCTGTTCAATGCGCCCGGGCATTTGGGTGGGGGCCACGCCGATGTTTTCCAGGCCGAAAGCCACGTCGTCTTCCACAATGGTGGCTACGATCTGGTTATCCGGGTTCTGGAACACCATACCGGCATTCTGGCGGATATCCCAGGTGTTTTTTTCGTCAGCGGTATCCATGCCGCACACCAGCACCTGGCCTGAGGTGGGCAGATACAGGCCGTTGAGCAGCTTGGCCAGGGTGGATTTGCCGCTGCCGTTCTGTCCCAGCACAGCATAAAAAGCTCCTTCCGGTACGGAAAGGCTCACCTGGTCCATCGCTTTTTCATTCGCTTCCTCATAAGAAAAGGAAACGTTGTTCACTTCAAAAATTGCGTCTTTCATTTTTACCTCATAGGGGCAATAGGGGCCATGTAAAAAAGCAGCCTGCACTCCCTGGAGTGCAGACTGGATTATAGCACAATTTGGATGTATGTGCAACTTTATACCGTTTCCGGGCCCACGTTTGTTTCCACAATGCGGAGCAGATCTGCCTGGGCGCCGGTATCCGCCCGGATGTACACCAGATATTCCTGTTCCTGATAAGCACAGCGGAATTCATAGCACAGAATTTCTGTCGTTTCTTTGGGGATCAGGCACAATTGGCTGTCTGTAATCTGCATCAGGGGGCTGACGCTTTCCCGGGCCTTTGTTTCGGTGATTTCAGGATGAGGCAGCCCTCTGCTTTTATGGTTTTGCAGATAGCCCTTTGTTTCAATGCCGATCACCTTGGCCGTGTCCATCCTCAATTGCACTTTTATCAGATCCGGGTACAAAAGCACATGGTTTTCCCGTGGGGCGAAGGAGAGCACCGCCACCCCTTCATACACCTGAAAGCCGGTGCTTTCCATGTTTTCATAGCCCCTTTGGGCAAGGAAGCGCAGCGCTTCTTCCCGGCAGGCTTCCACGGTGGTTTCGCTGGGGAATGCGCCTTGCCGGCAGGTGATCCACAGCACTTTTCCGCCCTGCTTGGTGATGGCGGCATCCAGCGTGATATCCTGCAATAGGAGGGTGACGCCGTGGCAGGGGTTGGGGCCATAGGTATCGGTGCCCTGAGACACCTTTTGCACCCTGTCTTCCCCCACGAAGGATTTGGCAATGCGGGCAGCTTCTTCCCAGCCGATTTCTTTTTCGCCGCTCAGGGGAAGCGCTTCTTCCCGGAGGGCATCGGAGAAGGGGCCGTCATAGATGAGGGTGGGGTAGGCGATTTTTTCATCCAGGGGAGGGCTTTCCTCCTCCGGATAAAAAGCGGCGTTTTCAGGGAAGGAATGGGTCAGGGTTTCTTCCTTTTCCTGAAGCATGGCGGTATAGCTCTGGCAGGCATCGATCATCAGGCCCAGCTGCCGCACGTCTTCATCCGTCAATTGTTCCTCAGACATGAGCGTCTGGGCGTAATCGGCCAGCTGGTTGGATAGCTTGATGGCCTTCATGGTGTCCGGATGGGAGAGGGGCAGCAGGGACAGGCTGCGCTGCACCTGGCCGGCCTCTTCTGCGGCTGTGCTCAGATATGCGGGCCGCAGGGCATGGCCGGAAAGCAATGCTTTTTGCAAAACGGAGCTCACATCCTCCATCTGGGAAAGGGCAGAAAGCATGGCGCTTTGGTAAATGTCTGTCAGTTGCCTTTCATATGCGTCTGCCCGGTGGGCGTGAAAGGTGGTCAATACGGAAAAGGCAAAAATCATCAGCGTTCCCAGATACAGGGAAATATATTTCTTCATGGCGCATTCCTTTATACAGCAAAATTGTGATTACCAATTACCAGGCGGATTTCCCTGGTCCATATCCAGCTGGAGGTGGCGGTAACCGGGTTATAGTAGTACAAACAGCCGCCGGAGGGATCCCAGCCGTTCATGGCATCCCGGGCAGCCCGGATGGATTCGGAATCCGGGGTCAGGTTGATCTGGCCGTCGGCTACACAGTCAAATGCACCTGCCTGGTAAATGACGCCGCTGATGGTGTTGGGAAAAGAAGCGGAACGCACCCTGTTGAGCACCACGGCGGCCACCGCCACCTTGCCCAGATACGGTTCGCCCCTTGCTTCTCCATGCACCAGCCGGGCCAGCAGGTATATTTCGCTGTCCGATTGGGAAACGGCGGCAGCGGAGGAAACCGGGATACCCAGCGCCGCCAGGGTGGCAGGCCCCACCACACCGTCTGCCTTCAGCCCGTTTCTTCTTTGGAACAATACAACAGCGTCATAGGTGCTCTGGCCAAAGATGCCGTCCGCCGTGCCGGTGAGATACCCCCAGCGGATCAGCCTTTCCTGCACCCGGCGCACCTCTTCCCCCCGGCTGCCCCAGTAAACGGCGCTCTGTGCCCGGATGCATACCATGCTCATCAGCAGCACTGCCATCAGCGCCGCCGTCATTTTCTTCTTCATCCTTTCACATCCTTTCCCGGTTATTGTGTGCAGTTCAGGCCTGCTTTTTCCAAGGAAATATTACAAAACTATGAAAAATATGTATTGACATTGTTTCGAAATATGGATAAAATAAATTGTAAACGTATGTACGCAGGTACGGAGGTTTGGAAATATGGGTAAAAGCATGTTGAAAAAGATCACAGCGCTGGGGCTGGCAGTGGTGCTGCTTGTTGCCGGTGCTGTTTCAGTGCTGGCTGAAAATTTTCCTTTTGTGAGGATTACCGGCGCCGCTGTTCCCATGCGCAATTTGCCCAGCGAAACCGGGGCTGTGGCCGTGCAGATTCCTGCCAACCGGGCTGTGCTGGTAACAGGGGAGAATGGCAGCTTTTATGCCGTTTCCTATGAAAACCAGACCGGATATGTGCTGAAAACCAATTTGGGCGGCATCATCACAACCCCTGCCAATGCGCCTGCTCCGCAAACCTACGCATCCCTTTCAAATGGCAGCAAGGGCGATCAGGTGAAAAATCTGCAAAGCGCTCTGAAGGAACTGGGATATTATTCATCCTCCATTGACGGCAAATTTGGTTCCGGCACCCAGAAGGCCGTGAAGGCGTTCCAGAAAATGAACGGCCTTTCCCAGACCGGCGTGGCGGATATGGCCACCCAAACGCTCCTTTTCCAGGGCAGCCCCCGGAATGCCAATGGCCTTGTGATTTCCGAACAGAACAAAAATGTGTATGAAACTCTGTCCCGGGGTAAAAAGGGCGAACAGGTGAAAACCCTGCAGCGCCGCCTGCAGGAGCTGGGCTATTATACCGGCAAAATTGACGGCGATTATGGCTCCGGCACGCTCAATGCCGTGAAGGCTTTCCAGAAAAAGGCCGGCCTTTCCCAGACGGGCGTTGCCGATAACGATACCCAGCTGCTTTTGTATGCAGCCACTGCGCCTGCAGCAAAAGCCACCGTTGCCCCCACGCCTGCCCCTGCGGCAACGGTAACGCCGGCACCGTCAAATGGCTATCCCTACACGACCTATACCACCGCTTCCGTCAACATGCGGGAAAAGGCCTCCATCAATTCCAGCCGGATCACCACCGTGTCCAAGGGTGCCACGGTGACCGTGAAACAGGATGCGGGCGATTTTGTGCAGGTGTCCTATAACGGCAAAACCGGCTATCTGATGAAGGATTATGTGCACATTCCTGCCCAGTATCTTTCCGGGAATACCCTGAAAGAAGATGCCCAGGCACAGCAGGATTACATTACTCTGCAGCAGGGCAGCACCGGCACCGCCGTGAAGGCATTGCAGGAAGCGCTGCAGGAGCTGGGCTTTTATTCCGGCACGGTAGATGCCAGCTTCGGCCCCGGCACCGTATCTGCCCTGAAAACCTTCCAGAAAAAGAATAATCTGCGTCAGGACGGCGTTGCTTCCCCGGAAGTGCAGAAGCTGATTTTTGAAGAAAGGCCCATTAACAGCAAGGGCAAGAAAACCAATATCAAAACCCTGCCGCCCATTGAAAACTATCCCATGCAGCAGGGCGACCGGGGCGATGCGGTGATCCAGCTGCAGCAGAAGCTGAACACGCTGGGCTACTTTACCGCAGATTATACCAACACTTATAATTCTGCCACGCAGAAGGCAGTGAAGGCCTTCCAGCAGGATCATTCCCTTACCGTGGACGGCAAGGCAGGGGAAAAGACCCTTCGTCTTTTGAACCTGATCAGCGTCACGCCGGCCCCCGATGTGCCTCAGGCACCTCAGAACACGCCCCTGACGGAAAGCAATGTGATCGTCATGCAAAACGGCACCCGGGGACAGGCTGTGGTCAGCCTGCAGAAAAGGCTGATGGAGCTGGGCTATTATGAATGCGAAGCGGACGGCGTGTACGACAGCGACGATATTGCTGCCGTGAAAGCCTTCCAGAAGCGCAATGGTCTCAAAGCGGACGGTATTGCCGGCCTGGATACCCAGCAGAAGCTGTACAGCCAGTATGCCGTGGCGGCAGAGAATGCCAATATCGTTTTGCCCACGCCCATTCCCTTTACCACCCCTGATGTGACTGTTACTCTGCGCAATGGCTCCGGCGGCGAATATGTGCGTCTTTTGCAGGAACGTTTGACCGTGCTGGGCTATTATGACGGCGGCGTGGACGGCAATTACGGCAGCGGCACATTGCGCGCCGTGGTCACCTTTCAGCAGTTCCACGGCCTGAGCGCCGACGGCGTGGCCGGCAAAAAAACCCAGGAACTGCTCTACAGCAATAATGCCAAGACCTACGCCCAGGCAATGCCCACCCCTGCACCCACTGCCAGGCCCACGGCTACGCCCAAGCCCGGCGCTACCGCTGCGCCCACGCTTTTGAAGGTGGGCAGCCGGGGCACGGAAGTGAAAAAGCTGCAGGAAAGGCTGGCGGCTCTGGGTTATCTGGCCTCAGCTGACGGTATCTATGGTACGAAAACCTATCAGGCAGTAAAATCCTTCCAGAAAAAGAACGGCCTTTCGGCTGACGGTATGGCCGGTGCCATGACCCAGAACAGGCTCTATTCCTCTTCTGCCATTGCGGCAGGCGGCGGCACCGTTGCCCTGCCTACCCAGGCACCCTCCTCCGGAAGTCATTCCTCTTCTTCTTCCTTTGTGGCACCCCGGGCCAGCGAAGTGCGCTATGCCAACTGGTACACGGAAATCCGCTCCCGGGCCAAGCTGATGCCCGACGTGGTGATCTATGATCCCGATACCGGATTGCATTACAACCTGCACATGTTCTCCTTCGGCAAGCATGCCGATGCCGAACCGCCCACCAAACAGGACGTGGAAATCATGAACCAGATCATCGGTGAAGATGACTGGGGGCCCAAGTATGTGTGGGTCATTTTCAGCGACGGCAGGGTGTATATCGGTTCCACTCACTCCAAGGGCCATACGGTGGATCATGACGGCGATAACGGCCTCACCGGCCATATCTGCCTCCATTTCCCCCGCATCATGAGCGAAGCAGAGGCCACCGGTCCCTATGCGGTCAGCCATCAGAAGGAAATCCTCTGGGGTTGGGAACTGACCCAAGCCATGATCAAATAACCCCAGGGGCATCGCCCCTGGACCCAGTGGCGGAAGTTTCTCGTCTTATCTGACAAACAATTCCCCGCTGGCACAATATCCCGCTGGGAGAAGAGAATCCCGCTGATGCGAGTAGAAAAAGGCTCCCTTGTGAAAAGGAAGCTGGCCCGTAGGCCTGAGGGATTGTCGTATCCCCTCCAAGAAACACGCAGAAACCCATTTGCAAAAGTAGATTGTAATTTTGCGAGTTGGATGCGCCACTGGCGCCCGCACCACGGGCCGGCGGCAGAATGCCGCCAACCGGATGCAAAGCATCCGGGGAAAACGACAAAAAGAAGCGGTGAGAGAATTCACTCTCTCAACCGCTCTTTTTTCGTTTTCATTGTGCCCGTGGTGCTGTTTTCGTCTCCTCCATCAACATGCGGAAACAACCCTGTTTGATAAAATTGTATGTCGCACTCTGGGTCCAGGGGCAATGCCCCTGGCGCGGGGGTACAGGGGGCGAGAAGCCCCCTGCCTCGTAATTAAGGTACAGGGGCCGCACAGGCCCCTGCCTGAATTATGCGTTCACCTTTTCCAGCACATAGGCGATGATCTGATCCCGGGCGATGCGGTCTTTGTGCAGGATGGACTTTTGCTGCAGTTTGGCCAGGTTTTCGGGGATGGCCACGCCGGTCACTTCGTTCAGCTTAGCGGCATCGGCAAATTCATCCTTGCCGGCTTCCACGCCCAGGGCCTTGAGCACCGGGCCGGGGAACTTGTAGGGGGAAGCGGTGGACAGCACCACCTGAGGCCGGTTTTTCTTTTCGCCCTTTTGTTCCATCACATGCCATGCCACGGCGGTGTGGGGATCCAGCAGATATTTTTCTTCTGCCCATACCTTTTTGATGGCGGCCATGGTTTCGTTTTCATCGCAGCATCCGGCGTCGAAGCTGTCCTGAATATTCTTCAGTGTATCTGCGTCCACCTGATAGAAGCCCTGGGTGTTCAGCTGTTCCATCCAACCCTTGACCTTGTTTTCATCCCGGCTGGCCAGATAGAGCAGCCGTTCCAGATTGGAGGACACCAGAATATCCATGGAGGGGGAAGTGGTTTTGAAAAATTCCCGGCGGCGGTCATAAAGCCCGGTTTCCAGGAAATCCGTCAGCACTTTATTGGCATTGGAGGCGCACACCAGCCGTCCCACAGGCAGGCCCATGAGCTTGGCATAGTAGCCGGCCAGGATATCGCCGAAATTGCCGGTGGGCACCACAAAGTCCACCTTGTCGCCAAAGGCAATGCGGCCCATTTCCATCAGCTTGGCATAGGCCACGAAATAATAGGTTACCTGGGGGGCCAGACGGCCAATATTGATGGAATTGGCAGAGGAGAGGGAAACGCCGGTGCCTTCCAGCTGATCGGCAAGGCTTGCGAAGGCTTCCTTCACGCCCCGCTGGCAATCGTCAAAATTGCCCTCCACGGAGCAGACAGTTACGTTTTTGCCTTCCTGGGTGGCCATCTGGCGCTGCTGCATGGGAGAAACGCCTTCGGCGGGATAGAAGACGATGATGGAGGTGCCGTCCACGTCCATAAAGCCGTTGAGGGCGGCTTTGCCGGTATCGCCGGAGGTGGCGGTGAGGATGACGGTTTTGCCCTGCATGTTTTCCTGCCTGCGGGCGGCGGTCATCAACTGGGGCAGCATGGAAAGGGCCACGTCCTTAAAGGCAGAGGTGGGGCCGCGGAACAATTCCAGCACATAAGCATCGCCCACCTGTACCAGGGGGGTCAAGTCTTCCGTTTCAAATTTGCCGCTGTAGGCCTTTTCCACCAGTTCCTTCATGTTTTCAAAACCCGGCATCAGGTAGGACAGGATCATTTCCGCCATGCCCAGACTGTCTTTTTTCAGGCATTCCTGAACGGCAAAGGGGCGGCTGCCCAGGGTTTTGTCCAGAAACAGGCCGCCGTCTTGTGCCAGGCCCTGCAGCACGGCAAAGGTGTCGGTGCCGGAAAGGTTGCTTCTTGTGCTTTCATAACGCATAATGGTTTCCTCCAATGTTTATTCAATGGCGATCAGGCGGGGGTTCTCGGCGCCGGATACGTCTTTCATGCAATGGATCAGGTGCTGGATGTCATTTTCCAGCTGGCTCACATCCAGGGCCATGGTGACGCTGGCCTTCTGGTGGATGGGCAGGGTTTGGGTGATGGTGAGCACGCTGCAGTGCAAAGCGGAAATGCAGGAAAGCAATTGGCTCAGCACACCGGCCTCATGGCTTAAGGTGACGGTGATGACGGCCTTGCGTCCGGCAGTTTCCTGATTGGGCTCCAGAATGAAATCCTTATATTTATAATAGGTACTTCTGGAGATGCCGGCCAGCTTCACCGCCTGGCTTACTTCCTTCACCGTGCCGTTTTCCAACAACCGCTTGGCCTGGAGCACTTTGTCGAAATAATCCGGCAGGATACTTTTGTGGATGATCAGATACTCGTCCAGCATGGCTGTTTCTCCTTTGTTTTTTCCTGTTTCTGCCCTTGAAAAAGGAACGACCCTATGATACACTGTTTTCGTCGGAAAAACAAGTGTTTTTCACAAACGGACAAAAAGAAAACATTTTCCCGGAGGAACGAACATGAAGGTTGCATTGGTGGGTTATGGTACGGTGGGCAAAAGCGTATATAAAATGCTGGAAAAGGCAGAAGGCCTAACGCCGGGAAAGGTGCTGGTGCTGCCGGAATTTTACACCGCTCCATTCCAGACCACCGATTATAATGATATTCTGAACGATGCTGAAACGGAAGCCGTGGTGGAATGCATCACGGATATCAAATGCGGTTACGAGTATGCAAAGGCTGCGCTGGAAAAGGGCAAGCATGTGGTTTCTTCCAGCAAGGCCATGGTGGCCGTGTACGGCCCGGAGCTGAACAAACTGGCCCGTGAAAAGGGCGTGGCTTTCCTCTTTGGTGCTGCCTGCGGCGGCAGCATGCCCATCCTGTTTGCCCTCAGCCAGTCCCGTCAGATGGACGAAGTGCAGTCCGTCAGCGGTATTCTGAACGGCACCACCAATTATATGCTGGACAGCATGCAGCGCAAGGGCTGCACCTATGAAGATGCGCTGAAAGTGGCTCAGGAACTGGGCTATGCTGAAGCAGATCCTACGGCGGACGTATCCGGCCAGGATCCGCTGCGTAAGATCATGCTGGCCTGCGCTGTGGCATACGGCGTGCTGCCGGTAGACGGTCTGAACCGGGAAGGCATTGAAAGCCTGACGGCAGCGGACGTGAACCATTTTGCCCCCAAGGGCAAGGTGTGCCGGTTGATTGCCAAGGGCGGCAAAAACGACGACGGCAGCGTGTATGCCTATGTGGAACCGGTGCTGTTCCCCAAGAATGCCCCGGAATGCTCCGTGCTGGATAATAACAATCTGGCCAAGAGCGTGTGCAAATACAATGGTTCTCTGGTAATGATCGGCCAGGGTGCCGGCGGCGATCCCACCGCTTCCAATGTGCTGCGGGATCTGATCAACATCAAAACCGGCTATTGCCACTTCCTGCCGGCAAAGTGCGAAGAAGGCGCTGCCCATAACGAAAACGATGTGCACCGCTACTATGTGCGTGCGGATGAAAAGGATCTGGCCTTGTTCCCGGCAGAGGAAGTGGAACAGACGGGGGATGTGTACCGGCTGATCACTGCGCCCATCGCTGTCAGCAAAATGCATCAGTTGGCGGCGGATATCCGCGCTGAAGGCCGGAAAGTGTTCTTTGCGGCAGTGGCAGAATAAATTGTGAAACTTGATAAAACCTGGCGTTGATTGACGCCAGGTTTTTATTATTACAAATGCTGCTGCCAGAAGGGGAAAGGCTCAAAGGACGGCAAAAATGGAACAACAAGGAAAAAAGGAGCGTCAGTATGTATGATGTAAAGGAAGGTTTTATCCTTCACATTACATCATGACTGCGGCTCGTTTGTGGTGAATGACTGCAGATATGAAATGAGCGTTCCGGGAAACAGGAACGCTTTTTCTATTATCACGAAAAGGGCGCACTTACTCACCACCTAACGGAGGTGGTACAGCCGTTGTCTGCCGTGCTTGTATAGAGAATCTCACAAGTGCTTTCTTCTTTACAAGTTCTTTCCTGTGTGTTATTATAAACTAAAACTGACTACTATCTTTCGCGCAATTTACACTTACTCTTATGAGGGACTCAATACATTTGGTTAAGGAGAATAGTATGGCTAATTACAATTTACTTTCGGATGAAGTTGTTCTTTATGAAGGGAGTGTTACCAGCAATAGGCATAAGGGCTCTATTATGGTGACATTAACTTCTTTGAAACTCATATTTGAGCGAGAAAAGGGGCTTTTCAAGAAAGAAATTGAATTGCTCGAAATTATAGCATTGGATACGATCAAAGTACATAATGATGCAGCACAGATTAAGCAAAAAGGCAACACTGTGGAGATTCAGGCAGTTGGAGAAAATATCACTTTGACGTTTACTGGTATGCTTGAAGCCAGAAAATTTACTGGAAAAGCAATTGATGCTGTAACCGGAACAACACTTGCCCAACGCAGTTCTGATAAGATTAAGGGAGCCTTCAATATGGTTGATGATACTCTTGGCTTGGATACAAGAGGAGCCATTAAAGGAATTCTGGAGAATGGTGTAAAGGGAGCCATCCTTAATGGGATTGGTAAGAAAAAGTAAACCATAAATGAAAAAGCACGGTCGCATAAAGAACAAGCGTGACTGTGCTTTTTCACATTCTGGAAAGTGAGATAAAATGTTCCTTGACAAATCACATTCCATCCCGTTCCTTTTTTTGTTATGCATCAGCCGTGTATAGCGCTCACCTTTGGCGGCATGCTATTTTCAAGGGGTGAGAAAATGAATTCGGTGTGGACGCAGACGGCAAGTCTTCCATCTTTTGAACCGCTCAGGGGAAATATCAAAACCGACGTGCTCATCATTGGCGGTGGGCTGGCAGGGCTTTTGTGTGCATATTGGCTGTCACAAAAAAATGTGGATTATGTGCTCGTTGAAGCGGATGAAATCTGCAGCGGTATCACGAAAAACACCACGGCCAAGATCACATATCAGCATGGTTTGATTTATGATACTTTGATCCGCAGGTTTGGTGTGGAGAAAGCCCGGCTTTATCTGGAAGCCAACCAGAAAGCACTATGCCAATACAGGAACCTTTGCCAGGGCATGGACTGTGATTTTGAGGACCGGGACGCATTTGTTTACACAATGAATGACCGGCGGAAGATTGAGCGGGAGCTGGAAGCCCTGCGCAGGCTGCATTTCGATGCGACCTATGAAAAAACGCTTCCTTTACCTTTTCCGGTTGCCGGGGCGGTGCGGTTTTCTCATCAGGCACAGTTTCATCCGCTGAAATTTGTTGCGGGTATTGCAAGAAAACTGCGTATATATGAACACACCAAGGTGCGTCACCTGATGCCGGGAAAGGCTGTTACAAGCGGCGGAACCATTTTTGCGGACAAAATCATCATCGCCACCCATTTCCCCGTGCTCAATAAGCACGGCGGCTATTTTATCAAGCTGTACCAGCAGCGCTCTTATGTGCTGGCGCTGAAAAATGCGCCGGTGATGAACGGCATGTATCGGGATGAAAATGAAAGGGGATTTTCCTTCCGGCAGTATCAGGAGATGCTTTTGCTTGGCGGCGGCAGCCATCGCAGCGGCAAGCGGGGCGGCAGCTGGCATGAGCTGGAGCAATTTGCCAAGCGCTGTTATCCAAGGGCAGAAACGGCTGCCCGCTGGGCCACGCAGGATTGCATGACGCTGGATCAGGTGCCGTATATCGGCGCTTATTCCAAATCAACACCCCATTTGTTTGTGGCCACCGGGTTCAATAAGTGGGGCATCACTTCATCCATGGTGGCAGCGGATATTCTTTCCGATCTGGTACTGGGAAAACCAAATCCGTATGCCGGTGTGTTTGAGCCTTCCCGGAGCATCCTTCATCCCCAGCTGTTTCTGAATGCCGCCGAAACCACATTGAACCTTTTGACCCCCACCGTACCCCGCTGCCCCCACATGGGCTGTGCCCTGAAATACAACAAGACGGAGCATTCCTGGGATTGCCCATGCCATGGTTCCCGCTTTTCCGAAGATGGAAAACTTATTGATAACCCGGCAACCGACGATAAAAGGATGTGATTGTTTTGCCCAATCGTTTGCAGCACGAAACCAGCCCCTGTCTGATTCAGTATGCGGAAAACCCGGTGGATGATCGTTCCGGGGGAAATGAAGCCTTCCGCAAGGCCCGGGAGGAAGATGAACCGGTATTTCGCACAGAAAGGCCCATTTCCCGGGCATATCAGGCGCTGGATAACGATCTGGCCCGGGACAATATGGAAAACGATCTGCCGGATTCCGATCTGCAGGATCTGTGACGAAAGAGACAGATAAACCCGCAGAAGAAATACCGTTTCGGGTGCAGGTGCCGGAACGGTTTTTTTTGGCCATAAACGAATGGGAAAAATATCCGGGCAGATGAGGAACAAAACGCATTCCGGAAACAAGCTTTGCGGGGGGCATGCGATCTTTTTCTTGCATTCGATCGTTGTTAATGATATAATTTTTCAGAACGATTATGAATGATGCAGGAAAATAGTGCATTGAAAGTATACAAAACTGGAGGACAGAACTCTTGTTTAAGAATATTCTGCTGCGTTTGAAACAACACCAGTTTCTTTTTGAGGAATTGGTGAAACGGGATTTTAAGCAAAAATATAAGCGTACCGTGCTGGGCATGGGTTGGAGCATCCTCTCCCCGCTGCTGCAGCTGCTGGTGATGAAAATTGTGTTCACAACTTTTTTTGGCCGCAATACCCCTTTCTACACCACCTATCTGTTTGCCGGAAACCTGCTGTTTAACTTTTTCCGGGAATCCACCACCGGCGGTATGGGCTCTCTGATGAGCAACCGCCAGATTTTTACCAAGATCAATGTACCCAAATATTTATTCCTTCTGTCCAAGAACGTATCCACCATCATCAATTTCGGGCTGAACCTGATCATTTTCTTTATTTTTGCCGCCATTGACGGTGTGCCGTTCACCTGGAAATTCATCACGCTGATTTACCCCATTATATATCTGATTCTTTTCAACATCGGCATTGGCCTGATTCTTTCTGCGTTGTACATTTTTTTCCGGGATATCAAGTATCTCTACGATATCCTGACCATGCTTTTGATGTACATGTCCGCTATCTTCTATACGGTAGACAGCTATCCGGCAAACATTCAGCAGCTGTTTTATATCAATCCCGTCTATTGCGCCATCAAGTATTTCCGCAGTGTGGTGATCGACGGCGTTATTCCTGCCTGGTGGCTGCATCTGATTATGCTGGGCTTTGCCGCTCTGGCGCTGCTGATTGGCGGTGTGATGTACAAAAAGAAGAACCACCATTTCCTCTATTACGTGTAAGGAGGCAGATATGCCTGTTATTAAAGCCAGCGGAGTTTCCATCCGCTACATTACCGGTGATTTTAAGGACATCGGTCTGAAAGAATATATCACCAGAAAACTGACCAAGAACTTCGTCGTGCACGAATTCTGGGCCAATAAAAATATTTCTTTCGAACTGGAAAAAGGCGATATGCTGGGTATTGTGGGCAGCAACGGTGCCGGCAAATCCACCCTGCTCAAGGCCATTTCCGGCATCATGGTGCCCACCCGCGGCCGCATTCAGGTGCAGGGCTCGGTTGCCGCTTTGTTGGAACTCACATCCGGCTTCGACGGCGATCTGACGGTGCGGGAAAACACGTATCTTCGCGGTGCACTTCTGGGCTACACCCGAAAATTCATGGATGAAAAGTATCCTGAGATCATCGATTTTGCCGAACTGCAGGATTTTCAGGATCGCCCTTTTAAGCAGCTTTCCAGCGGTATGAAGAGCCGTCTGGCTTTTTCCATTGCCTGTCTTGTGAACCCGGATATTCTCATTCTGGACGAAGTGCTTTCCGTGGGCGATGGTGCTTTCCGGGAAAAGAGCGGCCAGCGCATGAAGGAAATCCTTGCCAACGGTGTTACCGGTATTCTGGTTTCTCATTCGCTGAGCCAGATCCGTTCTCTGTGTAACAAGGTATTGTGGCTGGATCACGGCGAGCAAATGGCGTTTGGTGAAGCGAAGGAAGTTTGTGACCGGTATCAGGCTTTTTTGGAAACAAAAGGCAAGTGAATGAAAGAAGTATTAAAGGCTGCAGCGAAAAAACGTTTGTTTTTCTGTGCGAAAAATGGTTGACAAATATTCAGAATGTGCCAAACAGGCACATTCTTTTTGCTTTCTGTCTTTTATCCCGGGGAAAAGTGTGGTATGATAAAATCAGGAAAAAATGGAATGTAGAGGAGGATGGGTTTTATGCGGCTTGGCGGCAGTATCATGCGCCCTTATCGCTGCCCCGAAGAATGGCTGAAGGAAGTGAAAAATCTCACCTATTCCGCCGTAATTTTTCCTGTTGATTCTTTTGCGCCTTTGTCTGTACAGGAAGAATACGCCCAGTGTATCCGGGAAAACGATCTGGTGATCGGCGAGGTGGGCGTGTGGAAGAATGTGCTTTCCGCAGATGAAAACGAACGCCGGGCGGCCATTGATTATTCCAAGGCCCAGCTGCACATGGCGGAAAGAGTGGGTGCCAATTGCTGTGTGAATATTGTGGGCTCCTTAAGCCCCACATTGTGGGACGGCTATGCCCCCGGCAATTACAGCAGGGAAACCTATGAGGACATTATCCGCATCACCCGGGAAATTATTGACGATGTAAACCCGAAGCAGTCCAGCTATTCATTGGAACCTATGCCCTGGATGGTGCCTGATTCTCCGGAACAGTATCTTCAGCTGATGAAGGATATTGACCGGCCCGGCTTTTCCGTGCATCTGGATTTTGCCAATATGGTCAATGGTGTGGAACGGTATCATGACGCGGAAAATTTCATCCGCAAGTGTTTCCGTCTGCTGGGCCCGCACATCCGCTCCATCCATCTCAAGGATGTAAAGATGGGGGACGATGTGCCCTGCTGCATCCGGGAGGTGCTGGTGGGGAAGGGCACCCTGCCCTTGCATGTGGCACTGGAAGAATCGGAAAAGCTGGGGGAAAATACCACCGTCTTCACCGAGCATTATGACAGGCATGAAGATTACGTGGCGGCTACGGCCTACCTGCGTGACCTTGGCAAAAAAATGAACATTCATATCAAATAAGGAGGCAATATTTATGAACAATTTTGAATTTTATTCTCCTGCTCATCTGGTCTTTGGCAAGGGTGCGGAGCTGCGCGTGGGCGAAATGCTCAGCGGCAAGTGCAAAAAAGTGCTTTTGCACTTTGGCGGCGGCAGCGTGAAAAAGAGCGGCTTGTATGACCGTATCGTTTCTTCCCTGGAAAAGGCCGGCATTCCTTTCTGTGCCCTGGGCGGCGTGGTGCCCAACCCCCGGCTTTCTCTGGTGTACGAGGGCATTGACCTTTGCAAAAAAGAAAATGTGGACCTGATTCTGGCCGTTGGCGGCGGCAGCGTGATCGACTCTGCCAAGGCCATTGCCATGGGCGTTTGCTATGACGGCGATGTGTGGGATATGTACGAAAAGGGCGTGCAGTGCCAGAAGGCTCTGCCCGTGGTTACCGTGCTCACCATCCCTGCTGCCGGCAGTGAAGCCAGCGGTGATACCGTCATCACCAACGAAGAAAAGCAGCTGAAGTATGGCTACGGCTCCAATCACCTGCGTCCTCTGATGAGCTTCATGAACCCCGAGCTTTTCTACACCCTGCCCGAAAATCAGGTGGCCAACGGCATTTCCGACATGATGAGCCACGTGTTCGAACGCTATTTCACCAATACCACCCATGTGGAACTGACGGACCGGTTGTGCGAAGCCACCCTGAAAACCATCATGCACAATGCCCAGATTCTGATGGACGATCACGAAAATTATGATGCCTGGTGTGAAATCGGCTTTGCCGGCACCGTGGCACATAACGGCCTGGTCGGCTGCGGCCGTGATCAGGACTGGGGATGCCATAACATGGAACATGAGCTTTCCGCTATTTATGACGTGGCTCATGGCGCCGGTCTGGCTGTGCTTACCCCCGCCTGGATGAAGTATGTATATAAGGATAATATCCCCATGTTCGTCCAGTTTGCTACCCAGGTGATGGGCGTGGAAGGCTCCTTCCGTCAGCCTGAAGATATCATTCTGGAAGGTATTGAAAAGCTGCGCATGTTCTTCCTCAGCATCGGCCAGCCTGCCACCCTGTCCGAAATGGGAATCGAAGAAAAGGATTTCGAACTGATGGCGAAAAAGTGCACCGGTTTTGCTTTCGGTAATGAACATCCTGTGGGCGGCCTGAAGAAGCTGTATTGGCAGGATGTGCTCAATATCTACAAGCTGGCCAACGAATGAGCACGTAATGACGGGGGCTGGGGCCTGTGCGGCCCCTGTACCCCGCACCAGGGCCATTGGCCCTGGACCCAGAGTGCGACACACAATTTTATCTAACAGAGTTGTTTCCGCATGAAGCGTGAGGAACGAAAAGAAACAGAACCACGGGCACAATGAAAACGAAAAAACGCCGTGAGAGAAAGCAAGCTTTCTCCTCCGGCGTTTATTTCGTTTTCCCCGGATGCTTTGCATCCGGTTGGCGGCATTCTGCCGCCGGCCCGTGGTGCGGCAGTGTTGCAACCAATTCGCAATGTTGTAATTCTCTTTTGCCAATATGTTTCTGCGTGTTTCGCACAATCCCTCAGGCCCTACGGGCCAGCTCCCTTTACACAAGGGAGCCTTTTTTCTCTCATGTAACAGCGGGAAACAGTTTGTCGGATAAGATGAGTAGGTTCCGCTACTGGGTCAAGGGGCAATGCCCCTTGTGGGGTGCAGGGGCGAAGCCCTGCGTGGTTCCTCTGCGCAACAATTCAGTGTTCCTGCATGATCACAATATGATCTGCAAAGCGTCGGGCTTCCTGCTCATCATGGGTGATGATGAGCACGGTTTTGCCTTCGGTCATTTGCATTACGGTTTCCATCACGGTTTCCTTGGTTTCTTCATCCAGCCCCTTGAATGGCTCATCCATGACCACAAGGGGCGCATCAAAGCACAGTGCCCGGGCGATGGCCACACGCCTTTTCATGCCGCCGGAGAGGGAAGCGGCTTTTTGATAAAGATCATTTACCAGCCCCAGGCTGGCAAGGATATCTTTGGCCGTTTCCGTTTTTTCCGGTGCCACCATACGCACATTCTCCAGAGCGGTGAACTGTTCGCACAGCCGGTTTTCCTGAAACACCACGCTGATTTTGCCCGGCAGGTTCCGGATTTCGCCTTCATCTGCTTTCTGGAGGCCGCAGAGAATGTTAAGCAGCGTGGTTTTGCCGCAGCCGGAAGGGCCCATGATGCAGGTGCGTTTGCCTTCGGGCAAAGTGAGGGAAAAATGATTCAGCACCTGCTTTCCGTCATAGGCTTTGGAAATGTTTTTGAGAATAATATCGCTCATTTCATCACCCCTTCAAAGCCCTTTTTCATCAACAGCAAAAACAGCTTTTCAAACAGCTGGCTCAGCAAAATGATGACCACCGTCCAGGCAAAAAGGTCCGCCGTGTCCATGTGCACTTTCGCCATGTACAGCATATCGCCCATGGAAAAATCCGGCCGGCCGATCAGCTCCGCCGCCACCCCGGATTTCCAGGAAAGGCCCAGGGCAATGCTGCAGGCACTGTAGAGGAAGGGCTGCAGCTGGGGCACATAAATGTACTTCAGCTTCTTGGCAAAGGAGAGATGGTACATTTTCGCCATTTCCAGCATTTTCACATCGGTGGCCTTCAGGCCCTGCAGGGTGTTCAGGTAAATCACCGGAAACACCATCAGGAAGCTGATGAAAACGGACAGGTGGCGGCTGCCAAGCCAGATCAGCACCAGAATCACAAAGCTGGCCACAGGGATGCTTTTGATGGTGACAACAAAAGGATGCAGCAGCATTTCCAGTCCTTTGAACCGCCCGGCCAGAACGGCCAGCAGAACGCCTGTAAAAAAGCCCAGCAAAAAGCCGGATACGATGCGCAGTGTGGTGAACCCCACCGTTTGCCAGAAGCTTTCGGTACCGATGAGCGAAAAAAGCCGGCCTGCCACCTGAACAGGGGAGGCCAGCAAAAGGGATTCGTTTACCAGCATGGCGGCTGCCTGCCATACCAGCAGGGCAAACACAACAGCCGCCATGCGCTGCAATCGGTTTTTGTTCAGAAGAACCTTACTTGCCATAGTAGAAATCTTCGCCGGGCAGCTTGCCGCCAACGGCAGTGGGGTTCATGTCAAAGAGCACCTGCAGGTAGCCGGAAAGGGCGGTTTTCATTTCTTCCCCTTCGATATAGGTGATGTTGCAGTGGGGGATGGCCTTTTCGGCAACGGCGGCCTTCACAATGCCGTACTGCTCCACAAGGACGGCAGCTTCGGCAGGGTTCTGGTTCACATATCCGGTGGAAGCTTTGTATTCTTCCAGGAAAGCCTGGAATACTTCGGGGTTTTGTTCGGCGAATTCCTTGCGCACGATGAGCCCGGCAGTGATGAACATGCTGCCGTTATCCAGCGCATTCCATTCCTCTGTCAGGTCCAGCGCCACGCGCAGGTTTTCCACCTGGCCCTGGGCCACGGTAACGAAGGGCTGGGGGATCATGGCCACGGCGTTATCCTGCATTTTCATGGCGGCCACGGTTTCGGTGGGTTCGCTCTTCCATTCCATGGTCACGTCCTTGTCCATGTCCAGGCCGTGCATGGAAAGCAGATAGCGCAGGGCGTATTCCGGCGTGGTGCCCTTGCCGGTGGCATAGATGGTTTTGCCTTTCAGGTCGGAAACGGTCTGGACGGTTTCGCCGCCCTTTTCCACTACATACACAACGCCCAGGGTGTTGACAGCGGCAAACTGCACCTTGCCCTCGGTTTTGTTGTAAAGCACGGAAGCCAGATTGGCGGGCACGGCCAGCACGTCCATCTTGCCCTGGATCATCAGGGGAGCCAGTTCGTCCGCAGCGGCGGCCATGGTGAAGTCGTATTTTACTTTGGTTTCGCCCTTTTCTGCATCGGACAGCAGCTTCACCATACCGATGGAGGTGGCGCCCTTCAGGCCGCCAAGGCGCAGGGTAACCTGTTCGTCTTCAGCAAAAGCGGCGGTGATAGATACCATCATCGCAGCCATCAGGATAAAAGCAATCATTTTCTTCATAACATTGTTCCTCTTTCCGGCTGTTCTTCAGCCGGCTTTATTATAATGGCAACAAAATAAAAAAAGCGTTGCATTTGCAACACTTTTTGAAAATTATTCATTCCAGGGGCTGATGCAGGGTGAAGCGTTTTCCTTCGCAGGACAGCAGCCCGCTTTTTTGCATCCGGCTCAGGGTGCGGGAGAGGGCGCTGCGGTTGGCCCCCAGATAGGCGGCCAGCTCTGTGCGGGAAAAGGGAATGGTGAAGCACATGCCCTGACGTTTCTGACAGAAGGAGAAAAAAGCCTTCAGCTTTTCTTCCAGCGTCAGTTTGGACAGGATCTGGATACGGTCGTTCATCTGCAGGGCCCTTGTGCACAGGTTGGCAATGAAGCGGTGGATGAGCAGGGCTTCCAAAGGCGTTCCCGGCTGCAGCTTTCTTACGTTTTCCGGGTGCAGCCATAAAATGCGGCAGGGGGATGCAGCCATCACATACACCGCTTCTTCCTTTTGCAGGTAGCTTAAGGATTCGCCGAACATACCGCCTTTTTCCACATGGGCCATCATCATCTGGTTGCCGGAAAGGTCGTCTGTGAACACCTGCACCCTTCCTTCCAATACCAGGCCGAAACGGGTGAAGGGGGAGAGGATGGGCTTTACCATGTCGCCTTTTTCATAAACGCTTTCCCGGGCATCGAAAAAGGAAAGGGCGGCGGCCATATCGTCCGTTTCCAGCCCCTGAAACAGGGTCGTTTTTTTCAGCAGCGCTTTATCCACGCCTTTCCCTCCTGAAAAATGTGCTTTATTCCCTATCATTATACCATGAACCGGCGTCATCTGTCACCATTTGGTTACTTTCCGGGAAAGAAAAGAATTGTCAGCAGCGAAAAAATAGTATATAATAACAAAGACGGCATTTTTTGCTATAAAAGCATATCATAAATGAGGAGGAACCCAAACATGAGCTACGGTTATTTCGATGATGCTCGCCGCGAGTTTGTCATCACCCGGCCGGATACCCCCAGCCCCTGGATCAACTACCTGGGCAGTGAAGATTTCTTCACCCTGATGAGCAACACCTCCGGCGGCTATACCTTCTATAAGGATGCCCGCCTGCTGCGCATCACCCGTTACCGCTATAACAATATCCCCAGCGATCTGGGCGGCCAGTATTTCTACATCAAGGATGGGGAAAATATCTGGGCTCCCGGCTGGATGCCCATGCAGACCAAGCTGGACAAGTACGAATGCGCCCACGGCCTGGGCTACACCCGCATCACCTCCTCTTTGAACGGCCTGAAGGCGGAAGAAACCGCTTTTGTGCCCCGCGGGGAAAATGCCCTGGTCACCCGCCTGGTGCTGGAAAACGAAAGCAGCGAAGAAAAGCAGGTTTCCGTGCATTCCTTCATCGAATTCTGCCTGTGGAACGCTCAGGACGACTCCACCAACTTCCAGCGCAACTACTCCACCGGTGAAGTGGAAGTGGAAGGCAGCGCCATCTACCATAAGACCGAATACCGCGAACGCCGCAATCATTACGCCGTGTACGCTGTGAACCAGCCCCTCACCGGCTTTGATACCGACCGCACCACCTTCCTTGGCCCCTGGGGCGATCTGCAGATGCCCAAGCTGGTGAAGGAAGACACCGCCATGAACGAAATGGCCAGTGGCTGGGCCCCCATCGGCAGCCACTTCATGAAGTACACCCTCAAGGCCGGCGAAAAGGTGAGCATGATCTTCGTGCTGGGCTATTGCGAAAACAAGCGGGAAGAAAAGTTCATCGCCCCCAATGTGATCAACAAGGCCCCCGCCTATGCCCTGCTCAAGAAGTACGAAACCGACGAACAGTTTGAAGCTGCTCTGGCCACGCTGAAGGAATACTGGAACGGTCTCTTGTCCACCTATCAGGTGAAGTCCACCGACGAAAAGATGGACCGCATGGTGAACATCTGGAACCAGTACCAGTGCATGGTCACCTTCTGCATGAGCCGCTCCGCTTCCTATTTCGAAAGCGGCATCGGCCGTGGCATGGGCTTCCGCGATTCCTCTCAGGACCTGATGGGCTTTGTGCATCTCATTCCCGACCGCGCCCGCCAGCGCATCCTGGATATTGCTGCTACCCAGAAGCCCGATGGCAGTGCCTACCATCAGTATCAGCCCCTCACCAAGCGCGGCAATTCCGACATCGGCTCCGGTTTCAATGATGACCCCCTCTGGCTCATCTTCGGTACCGCTGCCTATGTGAAGGAATCCGGCGATGTGAGCATCCTGAATGAAATGGTGGCTTTCGATAACGATGACAGCCTGGCTGCTCCTTTGTATGAGCATCTGCGCCGTTCCTATCACTTTACCATGGAACATCTGGGCCCCCACAAGCTGCCCCTCATCGGCCGTGCCGACTGGAACGACTGCCTGAACCTGAACTGCTTCTCCCTGGAACCCGGTGAAAGCTTCCAGACCGTGCAGAACTACGACTCCGGCGTTGCCGAATCCGTGTTCATTGCCGGTATGTTTGTGGCTGTCAGCGATGACTATGCCAAGCTGAGCGAACTGGCCGGCCACGCTGAAGAAGCGGAAATCGCCGCCAAGGCCAAGGCCGATATGGAACAGGCCGTGCTGAAAGACGGCTGGGACGGCGAATGGTTCCTGCGCGCCTATGATGCCTTCTCCAAGAAGGTGGGCAGCAACGAATGCGAAGAAGGCAAGATCTTCATCGAGCCCCAGGGCTTCTGCGTCATGGCCGGCATCGGCGTGAAGGAAGGCTACGCCCAGAAGGCTATGGACAGCGTGCATAAGCACCTGCTTTCCAAGCACGGCATTGCCATCCTCACTCCTCCCTACACCCGTTATCATGAAGAACTGGGTGAAATCAGCTCCTATCCTCCCGGATACAAGGAAAACGGCGGTATCTTCTGCCATAACAACCCCTGGTGCGTGATCGCCAACACCGTGCTGGGCCATGGTGACGAAGCGTTCGACATCTACTGCCGCACCGCTCCTGCCTATATTGAGGATCAGGAACTGCACCTCACCGAGCCCTATGTGTACAGCCAGATGGTGGCCGGCCCCTATGCGCCCCGCTCCGGCCAGGCCAAGAACTCCTGGCTTACCGGTACCGCTGCCTGGACCTTCCACGCCATCTCCCAGGCCATCCTGGGCATCAAGCCTGATTATGACGGCCTGCTGATCGATCCCTGCCTGCCCGGCAGCATCGAACATGTGGATATCAAGCGCGTGTTCCGCGGCACCACCTACAACGTGGAAATCGTGAACAACGCCGGCGGCGAAGTGAAGAAGGTCACCCTGGAAGTGAACGGCCAGCCCTTCGAAGGCCAGGTGGTTCCCGCCAATGGTGACACCGTCAACGTCAAGGCCATCCTGAGCTGATTCAATCAAACCTAAACGGCTTGCCAAACGGCAGGCCGTTTTTTTCGGCCTTGCCCGAACCTCAATTCGCAATGCGACCAGTTTCTGAATAGATCGCGATGTTTGGCGGGCGAAATAGTGCACCCCGGGCAGAATTTGTCCCAATAAAAGACTTGTCAAATGGTGGGAAAGTGGGTATAATAAATTGAGGCAGGCTGGGTTATCAGCCGCCACCACTTGATTTACTTTAAGGAGGAGATTCCTATGGTGAAGGTTGCTATCAATGGTTTCGGTCGCATTGGCCGTCTTGCTTTCCGTCAGATGTTCGGTGCTGAAGGCTACGAAGTTGTTGCCATCAACGACCTGACCAATCCCGCCATGCTGGCTCATCTGCTGAAGTATGACACCGCTCAGAAGGGTTACTGCGGCGCCATCGGCGAAAACAAGCACACTGTGGAAGCCACTGAAAATTCCATCATCGTGGACGGCAAGGAAATCCGCATCTACGCTGAAAAGGATGCCAACAACTGCCCCTGGGGCGAACTGGATGTAGACGTTGTGCTGGAATGCACCGGTTTCTACTGCTCCAAGGAAAAGTCCATGGCTCATATCAATGCCGGCGCCAAGAAGGTCGTCATCTCTGCCCCCGCTGGCAACGACCTGCCCACCATCGTGTTCTCTGTTAACGAAAACACCCTGACCGCCGAAGACAAGATCATCTCCGCCGCTTCCTGCACCACCAACTGCCTGGCTCCCATGGCCAAGGCCCTGAATGATACCTTCCCCATCCAGAGCGGTATCATGACCACCGTGCACGCTTACACCGGCGACCAGATGATCCTGGACGGCCCCCATCGCAAGGGTGACCTGCGTCGTGCCCGCGCCGGCGCTCAGAACATCGTGCCCAACTCCACCGGCGCCGCCAAGGCCATCGGTCTGGTTATCCCCGAACTGAACGGCAAGCTGCTCGGCTCCGCCCAGCGCGTTCCCGTTTGCACCGGTTCCACCACCCTGCTGGTTGCCGTTGTGAAGGGCCAGGACGTGACCAAGGAATCCATCAATGCCGCCATGAAGAACGCCGCCTCCGCTTCCTTCGGCTACACCGAAGAACAGCTGGTGTCCTCTGACATCATCGGCATGACCTATGGCTCCCTGTTCGATGCCACCCAGACCATGGTTGCCAAGCTCGACG
>JAFSBN010000164.1 GCA_017437265.1 Clostridia bacterium | reverse complement strand
TTGCCCCCACGCTGGCAGATATGCTGGGCCTTTCATTGGAAGAAGCTCAGGGCAAAGTACAAAATGCATTGTTTTTGTGATATTACAGGAGGATGGGCATGAGCGCTGTGGCAACGGTAACCTTTTTTCATCACGCCGGGCTGATGGCGGCGGTGGAAGATACGCTGCTGATTTTTGACTACTGGCAGGGCGAAAACGGTGAAGTGAGTGAAGAAAACCGGATCACCGAAAAGGATTTTGAAGGATATAAGCAGATCATCGTGTTTGTGTCCAATGATGATGACGACCATTTTGATCCTGCGGTGTGCGGCTGGGATGCAAATCAATATCCCATCACCTATGTGTTTGCTGCCGATATGCGCAAAAACCCTGCCGTGGAAGAAATGCGGGACAGCATTTTCATGGAAGAGGGGGACAATGTATGGGTGGGGGACGATACGAAAATCGACGCTTTTGCTTCCACCCATAAGGGCGTTTCCTTCTATGTGACGGTGCACGGGCTGCACATTTTCCATGCAGGCACGCTGAATTTGTGGCACTGGCGGGACGAAAGCACCCTGCGGGAAATTGTGCAGGCGGAAGAGGACTTCTACGCTGCCGTGGCACCCATCACCCGGCTGCCCATGGATATTGCCATGTTCCCGGTGGACCCCCGGATGGGCGGTATGTATGACGCCGGGGCCAATCATTTTGTGATGGCGGTGAAGCCCCGCCTGTTCATCCCCATGCACTGGCAAAACCGCACCGAAGTGGCCGTCAGCTATGCCCGTCAGGGACACACGGATTATACCGAAGTGCTGGCTCTCACCCGGCCCCGTCAGCGTGCGGAAGTAACCTTTGGTGAAAATACCATCCGCATCCACGTGTTCACCCTGAAGGAAATGCAGCAGGAAAAGGCCCGGCAAAGCGCCGTTCCGGAAGTGAAGCTTGACACCTATGAAAAAGACGATCCCTTCACCGATACCGATTTGCCGGTGACGATGTGACGCTCTGCCATCTTTTCTTACCATGTCAGGAGGAAAACAAATGAATGAATACATGAATGTTGACGCTTTTATCAGTTTCAGTTTCAGAGATGAGGAAAAAGCACTTGACGTGGTGAACCGTCTGCAAACGAAGTATCATATCAGTTGCTGGATTTGCAGCAGGGAAATATTCGGCGGTGGACGTTATCCGTTTATTATTCCGGATGCAATCAAGAATGCTCATGTGGTAGTGGTACTGCAAAGCGAAGCAGCGTTCAATTCCCTGGAAATGCCCAAGGAAGTGCAGATCGCGTTAAGGGAAAAGAAAACAGTGATTCCCTTCAGCTTGGATAATGCCCAACCTCATGGCGCGTTATATTACCATCTGTGTGATTTGAATACGATTGATGGCACGGAACCTGAATTTGAGGATCGTATTCGGGAATTGGCCATGGCAATCAAACGAAATTGCCCAGTTGTACCGGAAAAAGCAGAAGAAACGCAAGAAACAGAGAATATATTGAAAAGCAATATGCCAAAGCCCAAAGAAGGTTTTGTAGGGCGCAGAGAAGTGCTGGATGAGATAAACCGTCGTTTTTCGGATGGCGAAAACTATCTGTTCATCTGCGGTATGGGCGGAATTGGCAAAAGCCAGTTGGTAATGCAGTATGCCAAGGAGTATGCAGCAGAATTTGATGTACAGGTTTTTGCAAGTTATGCAGGTTCTTTGGTTGAAACCATTGCTAATGACAGGGATGTTTCCATTAGTGGGATGGAGCGGGGAGAAAGTCCGGCAGAAGTGTATTATTCCCGTAGGAAAATGCCGAAGCTGGAAAAACTGGTGAATGACAGAACGTTGCTGGTGATTGATAATTTTGATGTGGAATGGGATGAAAAACTGGAGGACGTGCTGGCCCTTCCCTGCAAAATATTGATTACCACCAGAACGGATTTTGCCGATACATTCAGCGGCATCCGCCTGAATGTGATGGAAGAGCAAAACGAACTGCGCGATGTATTTGCCAACAATTACAAGCCCAAAAAGCTTAGAGATGAGCAGCTGCACCAGGTAGATGCGCTGATTGATTACCTGGGCAGACACACAATGGCCATTGCCATTGTGGCCAGGCAGTGCGTCAGCAGCCGTCTTTCTCCTGCCGAAATGTTGGAAGGGCTGAAAACATCAAACCTGCATGGCATGATGCGTGACAGGATTTCTTTTGATTTGAAAAAGCCGCAAACCGGATATGAAATTTTCCGGACACTGTTTTCGGTGGAAAAACTGACAGAAGAAGAAAAGAAAATTCTATGTGATCTTGCTTTGGTTCCCAATAAGGGTATTGATACCCGTCTTTTCCATGATTGGTGCAGGCTGGAAACCTATGATGACATTAATTCCCTGGTACAGCGAAACTGGATTTTGCTGAATGAGGAGGAGGATGTTATTTCACTGCATCCTTTGGTAGCCGAAGTGGTGGTGGGGGAAATGATGAATGAATTCCCCAGCGAGAGCAGATTATTAACTGAAGCAATAAATTATCAGCGGAAGATTAGCACGTGGGCATGTGAAAGCCAAATGAGCGAAATGAGAGCTGAAATTGTTCAACGTTCTTTGATATATTTTCCACAAGTAGATAATGAAAATGAGGACATGTGTTTTCAATGTGCAATTAACATATCATATGCAGCCGGCATGAGAAGCCTGGTAAAAGAGCTGCTTTGGAAGATTAGAAATTGTAGAAAAGAAAAATATGACAAGTATCATATTGCTAATCTTGAAGTGTTTTTTCATTTGATTTATTTCTGCGACACAGAAGATGAGTGGAATGAAATGAAGAATGAAGTAAATGATATTCTTGAATATTTGGAAAAACAAGAATACTATTTGCTTGCTATGCAATATTGCATAGCATTATGGGAGAAATGGGTGATATTTAAGAATAATGCTTTTTTCTATTATGCAGAGAAAGCAGAAAAATTATCAAAATTATTGAATGTAGATAAAATGGAAAACTTGAGGATGGTACGGGGCATTTTTGGTTACGTTAAGGAGTATTTATTAGGATCTGTAAATCATGCACTTGCAGGATATTATCTTGCTAAACAGGATTTGGAAAATGCATATGCCGCAGAGAAGGAGGCAGAGCGAATTTTGAGTGATTCTGCAGTTTATGCTCTGATTGGAATTCAGAATACTGAGCAGCTTATGGAAATGAATATGCAATCTGTCAGAGAAAAATTGGGAAGAATATATATGGCATTAGGCGATTACTCAAACGCAGAAAAGTGCTATATGTTCATGGAGAACACTTTGATAAAGTACAGAAAGGATACACATATTATTTGGTGTGAAAAATTCATGGAAATGATTCGTTTGTATAGTCGGCTTGGAAGAAAAGAGAAAGTGTTAGAGTATAGAATTAAACTGCGCAGAGTGATGGAGGCTAATTATGTGTTGGATGATTTAGTGTACAAGAATGTAAATCAAGAATTCCATCTGGATGAGATTGTACTGGAGGATTGAAAAAAATATAAAGCGACGCATCTGCTTTCTGGCAGATGCGCCGCTTTACTGTTTCAGAGAATAACTGTCAATAAAGTGCGGCTTCAATATCTTCCTTGTCCTGCACGCCCACCATACGGTTCACTTCCTTGCCGTTTTGGAAGAAGATGAGGGTGGGGATGGAGCGCACGCCGTATTTCATGGCCAGCTCGCCCTCTTCATCCACGTTCACCTTGCCCACATAGGCCCGGCCTTCTGCGTCTTCGGCAATTTCTTCAATGGTGGGGGAAAGCATCCGGCAGGGCATGCACCAGGTGGCCCAGAAGTCTACCAGCACAGGCTTGTCCGCATTCAGAACCAGTTCTTCAAAATTTTCCTTGGTGAATTTCAGTTCCATAAATCTTATTCTCCTTCCTTGTGTACGGCAACGATATGGGGTTGCCAGTTTCTTTTTTTCTGCAAATATTTTTCCGTCATGTGCAGGATGCCCCAGGAAAGGCCCATGCATACAATGCCCACCACGGCAGCGATCAATTCGTTCTGAAAAACCGCCATGCCAAGGGCCAGCCCGGCAAACAAAAGCACCATGGGCACCACATAGGCCAGCACCGACGCCTTGAACAACTGCCTGGCCGGCATT
>JAFSBN010000163.1 GCA_017437265.1 Clostridia bacterium | reverse complement strand
GAAGGCGAACAGATCACTTCCTTCTCCGTGGTTTCCTCCCTGTACGCCGAATACGTGCAGATCGTCACCCGTGCGGACAGCGGCATCAATTCCATCGCTGATTTCGCCGGCAAGCGCATCTCCATCGGCGCCGCCGGCAGCGGTGTGTACACCAACGCCCTGCATATTCTGGAAGCCGCCGGCCTCACCCTGGACGATATTGACGCCCAGTACCTTTCCTTCTCCGAAAGCGCTGACGGCCTGAAGAACAAGCAGATCGACGCCGCTTTCATCTGCGCCGGCATTCCCAATGCTGCCATCACGGAACTGGGCAGCACCGTGGATGTGAAGCTGATCGCCCTCACCGATGAAGAAGTGAAGAACCTGATCGCTGCCCATCCCACCTATGCCAACCTGAAGCTGCCTGCCGCCACCTACGGCTTGGAAGAAGATGTGAACTGCGTGGCCATCACCGCCCTGCTGGTTTGCAGCAACAACCTGGACGAAGAACTGGTGTATAACATGACCAAGGCCCTCTACGAACAGGAAGGCATCCTGACCCACGCCAAAGCCGCTGAAATCACCCTGGATTCCGCTTTCGTGGGCGTTGGCGATTTGCCCCTGCATCCCGGCGCACAGCGCTATTATCAGGAAGTAAACGCTCTCCCCGCTGAATAAGGCGCATCCCTCAAATGAACAGGCGGCGCACCATGCGCCGCCTTCCTTTTATGAAAGTTCCCAAACCCAGGAGGTATTCACTTTGGAAAAAGACGTAACATTAACCCAGGCTGAGGAAAAGGAAGCCTTCGAAACCTCCCACAGCGAAGTGCAGGCCATTATGGAAAAGTATGACCGGGAAAGCGTTACCCGGCATCTGAAGGGGCCGCTGAAGTGGGTTGTGTTTGCCCTGTGCATCCTGTTTTCCTGTGTGCAGCTGTATGCCGCCTTTACCGCCAATATTCCGGCCACCCAGCTGCGCCCCTTGCATCTGGGCTTTGTGATGATGCTGGTGTTCCTCATTTTCCCCGTCACCAAGAAAGCACGCCGGGATGTATTGCCCATTTATGATATCATCCTGTCCCTGGCCGGTATGGGCGTGTGCCTGTACTGCGCCCTGCAGCATGTGGAACTGGCTAACCGCATCGGCAAAATGCTGCCTCTGGATATCTGGATTGGCGGCATTCTGATTGTACTTTTGTTTGAATGCTGCCGCCGTGTGGTGGGCCTGCCCATCATGTGCGTAGCCGCCGTGTTCCTTCTGTATGCTCACTTTGGCCCCTATATGCCCGGGGATCTGATGCATCGCGGCTTTTCCGTCCGCCGGATCATCACCCAGCTGGTCTACACCACGGAAGGCATCATGGGCACGCCCCTTGGCGCATCTTCCACCTTCATTTTCCTCTTTGTTATGTTCGGCGCTTTCCTGGAACGCACGGAAGTGGGCACTTTCTTCATCGATTTTGCCAATGCCATTGCCGGCCATAAGCGGGGCGGCCCAGCCAAAGTGGCCGTGCTTGCCAGCGCCCTGGAAGGCACCGTTTCCGGCAGCTCCGTTGCCAATACGGTGGGCTCCGGCTCCTTCACGATCCCTATGATGAAGCGCCTGGGCTATCGCAAGGAATTTGCCGCTGCGGTTGAGGCCGCTGCCTCCACCGGCGGCCAGATCATGCCCCCCGTTATGGGCGCTGCCGCCTTCCTGATGGCCGAATCCGTGGGCGTCAGCTACACCGAAGTGGTGAAGGCTGCCCTGATTCCTGCCATTTTGTACTTCGTTGGCATTTACATCATCATCGAATTTGAAGCCCGGAAATACGGCCTGGTGGGCATGAACAAGGCGGATATGCCCAAATTCCTGCCCCTGGTAAAGCGCAGCGGCTATCTGATTTTGCCCCTGCTTGTGATCCTGGCCTTCCTTTCCCTGGGCTACACCCCCATTTTTGCCGCCCTGGTTGGCATTGCCTCCTGCGTGATTTGCGACATCATCCGCCACCTGGTGATTGGCATCACCGGTGCCGTGGAAGCCCGTAAGGCCCGCAAAGAAGCCGCTTCCGCCGGGAAAATCGCCCTGGATACCGCCGTTTCCACCGGTGTGGACGTG
>JAFSBN010000162.1 GCA_017437265.1 Clostridia bacterium | reverse complement strand
TATTGCGAGTTGGATGCGGCACAGCCGCACACGGGCCGGCGGCAGAATGACGCCAACCGGATGCAAAGCATCCGGGGAAAACGAAAAAATAAGCGGTGGGAAAATACATTTTCCCAGCCGCTATTTTTATCGTTTTCATTGTGCCCGTGGTGCTGTTTTTCGTTTCCTCTACTTTCATGAGGAAGCCATTTCATTTGATACGATTGTATGTCGCACTCTGGGTCCAGGGGCAATGCCCCTGGTGGGTGCAGGGGTGATACCCCTGCCGCGGGGTACAGGGGGCGAGTAGGCCCCTGCTTCGCAATAGAGGCGCCGGGGATGCGCAGACCCCCTGCCTCGGTACTCGTGCTATTCAAACTGCATAATGCCAAGCTTTGAGTACAAAGCCCAGTCCACCTGATGGCCGTCGGGCAGATGAAAGGCTTTCCGGGCGGCGATGACCGCTTTTTTGGTGTTTTCGCCATACACGCCGTCAGGCCAGCCGGACAAAAAGCCGTGGGCGATGAGCCGCAGCTGCACTTCCTTCACATCGCTGCCCCGGTCGCCGGGGGAGAGGGTGCGCAGGCCGTTGGTGAAGGGGCCCCAGGGGCCGCCGTCGATCACCACCTGCATGCCGTGGTAAGCAAGGGGGTACAGCTGTTCTGCATCCCGGATATACATGCGGATGCAGCCGTGGCTGAAATTGCCGCCGATGGAGGAGGGCTTGTTGGTGCCGTGAATACCGTAATCCCCAAAGGCCACGTTCAGGCCCAGAAAGCGGGTGCCAAAGCCGGAAAGCTCCGTTACATATCGGCGGTTGATGTGAAATATCCCCACAGGCGTGGGGCTGTTTCCGGCGCCGGCAGCAATGGGAAAATGCATTTTTTCCCGGCCGTTTTCATAAAGGGTAAGCCGTTTTCTGTCCAGTTCAATCCAGATCAGGCGGCTTTTCTGAGGAGCGGCAGCGGGCAGCTCACGGGGAGCGCAGCCGCAAAGAAAACATACAACCACAATATATATGAATGAAAGTATTTTCTTTCCCATGCTTATGCGTCCTTCACCTTTCGGATGGTATACCAGTATCCCATTTTCCACCGACTGCCCGGCAGCTGGGCAGGCGGCCTTTCCGGCCGGCCGGGAAGGGCATACAAAAGGGAGGTAACTCTGCTTTTTTGCGTTTTGTAGCCTATTACATAATAGGGGATACCCGGTGCAGGGGCAGGCAGCTTTATGCAGCGGAAGCCGGGCAGGGGAAAGGGCATGAAGGGCGTGCTCCGGGCGAAGACGGCGGGCAGATTTTGCAGAGAAGGAGGCCAGAAAAGCGTGGGCAGCACAGCGGCCATGGGTGCAGACGAAGGGGTGCGCAAAGCATAGTGCTCTTTGGGCGGCGGAAGGGATGCTTCTGTCGCCTTTTCTATCGGGAAAGGCGCAGCGGAAGGCGCTTCGCAGGAAGCAGGAGATGTTGGCGGGGCAGGGGGCGCTTTCTTTTCCTCCGTTGGGGGCAGGGGCTTGCTTTTTTGCAATAGCTGCCGGGCCAGGAAAGCGCCGGTATTGTTTTCCGTTTCTTCCCACAGGATGGGCGTTTCCTTTTCGCCGCACAGAAAGAAAAAACCGTCATTTCCGCAGGAAAAGGAAAGACAGCCGTTGGCATCGGCCGCTTTTTCCGCTTCTTTTGTGCTGTTACGGTAGAGGGTATAGGTGTTTCCCGGAAAAAGAAAACGGCATTGCACAAAAAATGTGCCCTCTGCACAGCGCACAAGGCCAGATTCCCTTCCTTTGCCGTGCATCAGCCGGTAGCCGTAATGTTCATGCATGTGCATTCCTCCTTTTGCTTATGGATATGCAAAAATCTTCCCGGCATTGCCAGAAGCCGCAAATTCCGTTATAATGAAAGGGAATAATGAGAGGGAGGCTATTTATGCGCATTTTGATCACCAATGACGATGGCATCGGGGCAGAAGGAATCCGGGCACTGGCACAGGCTGCCATTGAAAGAGGCCATGAAGTGCTCATCAGCGCCCCTGCGTCCCAGTGCAGCGCCAACAGCCAGCATATCAACATCAGCCATCCTTTGCTGGTGCGGGAAGTGAAATGGGAAGGTGCACAGGCGTTTGCCGTGGAAGGCACCCCTTGTGATTGCGTGCGGCTGGGGCCCTTCCTGACCGATAACAAGCATTTTGATTTCTGCCTGTCCGGTATCAACCGGGGGGATAATCTGGGCTCCGCCGTTTACTACAGCGGCACGGCGTCTGCCGCCCGGGAAGCGGCCATGGCCTATATTCCCGCCATGGCGGTGTCCATTCAGTTTGGGGCGGATTGGGATATGTATCTGCATCTGGCCCGGAAAGCTGTATGGCTGGCGGAACAATTCCAGGGGGAAAAGCTGCCCAGGTTTACCTTCATCAACCTGAACGCCCCCAACCGTAAACCGGAAGAAATGAAGGAGATCAAGCTGTGCCCCCTGTCCCAGGGCTATTTTCTGGATACCTATCAGAGAAGAGAAAGCCCTGCCGGCCGCACCTATTACTGGGTGGAGGAAGTGGACACGGCAGATTTGCCCATCGAGCCTGCCGAACCCGGTTCGGATCGCTTTTTCTTGCAAGAAGGCCACATAACTTGCAGTTTTGTGGGCCATTTGGGGGATGAAAACGGCAAATATACAGAAAAAATGCAGGATTTGCTGAAATAAACTTGCAAAAAGCAGGACGCTCCCTTATAATATGTTTCAGCCTGAAACGAGGAAGGGATGCACTGTGGAAAACCAACGTGATCTGATTGATCGGCTGAATCTGACCGGCAAAAAGCTGAGCAAAAGTCACCGGCTGATTGCAGATTATATTGTGGAGCATTATGATAAAGCGGTGTTTATGACAGCGGCCATGCTGGGGGATATTGTGGGGGTCAGCGAAAGCACGGTGGTGCGGTTTGCGGTGGCCCTGGGCTATGAAGGCTATCCCCAGCTGCAGCATTCTTTGCAGGAACTGGTGCGGCACCGGCTGACGGCGGTGCAGCGCTTTGAGATGAGCAGCGATATGGCAGAAAACGCTGTGCTTTCCACCGTGCTCAAGGCGGACATGATGAACATCCGCCATACCGCCGATGCCATTGACGAAAAGGCCTTTGCGGATGTGGTGAACAAAATGCTCTCCGCCCGCACCATTTATATTCTGGGGCTGCGCTCTGCGGCGCCGCTGGCTCAGTTTTTTGCCTATTATCTCAGCTTCATTTTTGAGGATGTGCGGCTGGTAGCGGCATCCAGCACGGACGTATTTGAATCCATCGCCCGCATCCGCAAGGAGGATGTGCTGATTGGCATCAGCTTCCCCCGCTATTCCACCCGCACCCTGGAAGCTATGCGCTTTGCCCAGGAATGCGGCGCCCAGGTGATCGGCATCACCGACGGGCTGATGAGCCCCCTTTACCGGCAGGCAGATATTTGCCTTACTGCCCGGACGGATATGGCTTCCTTTGTGGATTCGCTGGTAGCGCCCCTGTCGCTGGTGAATGCCTTGCTTGTGGCGCTGGCCATGAAAAAGCGGGATGACCTCAGCCGGCATTTTGAAAAACTGGAAGGAATCTGGGATGCATACAGCATTTACACCAAACGTGAAAACCAGTGACATTGTGGTCATTGGCGGCGGCGCAGCCGGGATGATGGCTGCGCTGTTTGCTGCGCAGGAAGGTGCCCGGGTGACCCTGCTGGAAAAGAATGAAAAGTTGGGCAAAAAAATCTACATTACCGGCAAGGGCCGCTGCAACGTGACCAACCAATGCGATGTGGATACCTTTTTGCAGAATGTGCCCCGGAACCCCCGTTTTCTGTACAGCGCTTTGCGTCTGATGAACCCGGATGACCTGCTTTCCCTGCTGGAAAGCTACGGCTGCGAAACGAAAGTGGAGCGGGGCAGGCGCGCTTTCCCTGTGTCCGATAAGGCCAGCGACGTGACCCGGGCATTGGAAAAGGCCCTGCGGCAAATGAACGTGCAGGTGCTTTTGAACACGGAAGTGAAGGGCCTTGTGCAGGACGAAAACGGCATCTGCGCTGTGGAAACGAATAAGGGCAGCATGCCCTGCAAAGCCGTGATTGTGTGCACCGGCGGCGTCAGCTATCCCTCCACCGGCTCCACCGGCGACGGATACCTTTTCGCCGAAAAAATGGGCCTGAAGGTGACGGACAGAAAGCCTTCCCTGGTGGGAATTCTGACCAAAGAAACCTGGCCCATGCAGCTTCAGGGGCTGACGCTGAAAAATGTTTGCCTAACAGGCACCTGTTGTGGTAAAATAATATACTCGGAGCTGGGTGAAATGCTGTTCACCCATTTCGGGGTGTCCGGCCCGCTGGTGATTGAGCTTTCCTCCCACCTGCCGGATAAGGGAGAAACGGTGTTTTTCCTGGATCTCAAGCCGGGGCTGACCATGGAACAGCTGGATCAAAGATTGCAGCGTGAAATCAAGGCGGCCGGAAAAAAACAGGTAAGCTCCATTTTGCAAACGCTGCTGCCTCAGCGAATGGCCGTTGTGTTTGCGGACATTTGCAAAATTGACAGCACCCGGGTTTGCAGCCAATTGACGGGGAAAGAGCGCACCCTGATGGTGCAGCTTCTCAAAAAGCTGCCGCTGACGGTGAAGGGCACCCGGCCCATTGCCGAAGCTATTGTGACAAGGGGCGGCATGGACGTGAAGGAAATTGCCCCCGGTACTATGGCGGCAAAAAAAATGCCCAATCTTTTCTTTGCCGGTGAAGTGATGGACGTGGACGCCCACACCGGCGGCTATAATTTGCAGATTGCTTTTTCCACCGGCGCCCTGGCCGGCAAAAGCGCTGCAAAACTTATCAAAGATAGGAATGAATGACCATGCAGTATATTGTTCTGGATCTGGAATGGAACCAGCCTATATCCTATAATTCCGCTGCGTATAAAGCCGTGGGCGGCAAATTGCTGTTCGAACTGATCCAGATCGGTGCGGTGAAGGTGGACGAAAAGATGCAGGTGGTGGATTCTTTCAGCCAGCTCATCTGCCCCCAGCAGTATCTGAAGCTGCATCCCCGCATTTCCCGCATCACCCATATCACCCAGGAAGATCTGATGGGCGCGCCGGAGTTTAACGAAGCGGTTGCCGCCTTTGCCGATTGGTGCGGCGAGGATTATGTGCTGCTTACCTGGGGCTGTGATGACGTATCGGTGCTGGATCAGAACATGACCTTCTTCAAATGCGAAACGAAGCTGGGCAAGGTATACGATATTCAGCAGCTCTTTGGCCGGGTGATCGGCAACAGCAAGGAACGCAAGGGCCTGAAAGCTGCCATGGAGCATCTTGAAATCGAACCCGACGAAGAAAACATGCCCTTCCATAACGCCGTGAACGATGCCTATTACACGGCGCTGGTGTTTGCAAAGCTGCCTGAGCCTCATCAGGTGATGGAGTTTCCTCTCACCCCCCGGAAACTGCAGCATCTGGACCGGAAAAAGAAAGAGTGCCAGGCCATTCTCCGGGTGCGAAGCGTGAAGGACGCTTTGCAGTCCTCCGCCGCCATGAAGCCCCCCTGCCCTGCCTGCGGCAAGAAGCTGGAGGTAAAGGAAGGGTATGTGAAGCAGGGCGAAAATAAATACATGGCCCTGGCGGATTGCCCCCAGCACGGCCTTGCCTTTTTCAAGCTGACATTTGGCAAGAATGATGACGGCAAGCGGATCATGACAAGGGCGGCATCCCTGTCCGATGAGCAGAGCCCGGCCTATGTGAACACCAAGCATCTGCAGTGGCAGCAGAAAATGGCGCTGCAGAAGGCTGCGGAAGAAAACGAATAATGAAAAACAAAAGGGGGCGGCTTTCCCTGAGGGAAGGCCTGCGCCCCTTTTTTGCAGGATGGAGGAGAATAAAATGAAGATTTCCATGCTGGGCAAAGAAAAAGTGTATGAAAATCAGACGGTTCCGGTATCGGTTTTCAGAGTGCTGATGGACCTGGCGCCGGAATATATGCATTGGGCGCTGGGCTGCTTTTGCGGCGGCAGGGCGCTGGAACTGAATGAACTTTTGAAGGAGGATTGCACCCTCCATCCCATCACCTTCCAGAACGAAGAGGGCAGGCGCATTTATGAGCGAACCCTTCGTTTTGTGCTGCTGCTGGCAGTGAAAAGAGTGCTGGGGGATAAATGCCATGTGCGCATTGAGCATTCCATCGGTTATGGGGTGTATATGCGCTTTCTGGACAGGGAAGCGGATGAAGAAACGGTTGCCCTGCTGGAAAAGGAAATGCGGAAAATTGCAAAGGAAGATTTGCCCTTCCGTAAAGAAACCTGGACCCGGGAAGAAGCCATCCGCTATTTTGCCGCCCAGGGCAATGAAGAAAAGGCACGGCTGCTTTCCTTCCGGCCTTATGATTATTTCACAGTATACACCTGCGGCGGTATGGCGGAATATTTTTACGGGGCTATGCTGCCCTCCACGGCCTATGCCCAGGTGTTTCGGCTGAAATACCACGCCCCCGGCATGGTGCTGCAAATGCCTTCGCCCCAGGATATGACCCGGCCTGCCCCCTTTGTGGAAAGGGAAAAGCATCTGGCAGTATTTGCTCAGAGCAATCGCTGGCTGGACATTCTGGGCTGCAAAAATGCGGCGGATCTGAATGATATGACGGTGGGCGGAAAATTGCGGGAATTCATCCGCATCAATGAAGCGCTGCACGATAAATCCATCGGCGATATTGCCGACGGCATTCATGAAAAGGGTGCCCGGGCGGTGTTTGTGGCCGGGCCTTCCTCCAGCGGCAAAACCACCTTTTCCAACCGTCTGTGCATTCATCTGCGGGTGTTGGGGATGAAGCCGGTGCTGATCTCCCTGGATGATTTCTACCGCAATCAGGATACCCTGCCCAGAGAAGCCGACGGCAAGCCCGATCTGGAAGCCCTTTCTGCCCTGGACGTGCCCTATTTCCGGGAATGCATGCAAAAGCTGCTGGGGGGCGATGTGGCGCTGATGCCTCATTTTGATTTTACCATCAAAAAGCGCAGCGAAAAATACCGTCCCCTGCAATTGGAAAAGGATCAGGTGCTGGTGCTGGAGGGCATCCATTGCCTGAACCCTGAAATGCACAAAGGAATTGATGAGCACCTGATTGCCAAGGTGTACATCAGCGAGCTCACCTGCCTGAATCTGGATCATCATAACCGCATCCGAACCACCGATGCCAGGCTGCTGCGCCGCATTGTGCGGGATAATCAGTTCCGCTCCACCCCGCCGGAAGAAACGCTGAAAATGTGGAACAGCGTTCGCAGGGGCGAAGAAAAATGGATTTTTCCCTTCCAGGAGCAGGCGGATTTTGTGTTCAATTCCGCCCTGCATTACGAACTGCCGGTTTTGAAAAAACATGCCTATGATATGCTGATGCAAATCCCGCCGGAAAACGAATGCTATCTGGCGGCGCGCCGGCTGATCAAAATATTGCATTATCTGGTGCCGGCGCCGGATGATGTGCTGGAGGAAATTCCGCCCCTGTCCCTGCTGCGGGAATTCATCGGCGGCTGTACTTTGTATTGATGATGTGCGCATATCCTTCCATATAAAAAGGAGGGATAGGCGCATTGGAAAAAAAGAAAAGAAAAGGCCGGGGCAGGCGGCTTTTGCGAGGGCTGCTGCTGGTTGTTTTGCTGCTGAGCGCCCTGTTTCTGGTATTGCAGAAGAATCTGGAAGGGGTCATTCTGGATATGGCCCACGCCCGGGCGGAGGCCATGGCGGTCAATTACGTGCAGGGGGCCATCCGGCAGCTGACCGGGGGCGAAGCGATATATGCCAACATGATGAAGGTGCATACCGACGCCCAGGGCCATGTGACCATGCTGGAGGCCAATACATCGGAAATGAACCGGCTTTCTGCCGAGGTGGCCCTGCTCACCCAGAAACAACTGGACGGTGCCGAAGCCCAGAGCGTGTCCATCCCTCTGGGGGCAGCCCTTGGCATTCCCTTTCTTTCCGGCCTGGGGCCCAAGGTGCAGGTGCGCATTGTGCCCGTCAGCGCCGTTTCGGCGGCCTTCTCCACAGAGTTTGAAGATGCCGGTATCAACCAGACCCGGCACAAAATTTTCCTTTCTTTGCATACCACCGTGCGGCTGGTGATCCCCTCCGGTGCCCGGCAGGTATCTTTGGACAGCCAGGTGCTGGTGGCGGAAAGTATCATCGTGGGCACGGTGCCGGGCACATTTGTACAGGTTCCGCAATACGATGATGCACTAAATTTCGCAATTCCTTGATTTTTCTGTGTTTATATGATAATATTTTCGTAACAAATTGCGCTGTTTACTTGACAGCAAGCCATATATGCTCTAAAATATGTAGAGAATATGGATATTTATCTCCCAGTGTGCACAAGCATGCTTGGAGGGAGGGAGGGGCAAGAAATGACATTTGCCCGGAAAATGATAAGGTTTGCAGGGCTGCTTGTGATGGCAGCCGTGCTGTTTGGCCTGTGCACAGGCGCATGGGCAATGACGGATCCTGTGGAGTTCACCATCCAGGTGACGCCCGACAGCCTGACGGCACCGGGTGATGTGCAGGTGTCCCTGCGTGTTGCCAATACCGGCACCACCGACATGAAGGATCCCGTCACATTGTATGACCCTGCCGGGAATGTGGTGGCCTCCTTTGGTGACGGCGGCAGCTATATCCTTTCTGCCGGCGCTTTCCGCACCTGGGAAGGAACCTGGAAAATGACCGACGAGCAGCTGAACGCCGGCGAAGTGGTGTACACCCTCAAGTATCATCTGGAAGATGATAACGGCGATCTGATCGCCATGAACGCCACGGCTGCTGCCAAGGTGGCTTTCATTGGTGAGCGGGTGGATCTGTCCGTCAGCCGCAGCGTTACTCCCGAAGTTGTTCGTTCCGGTAAGGAAGTGACGGTTACCTACGAACTGTACAACAGCGGCAATGTGGATATCCGGGATATTCGGGTGAAGGAAGCCATTTCCAGAACTGCACAGAAGGTGGAAAAACTTCAGGCTGGCGAAAAGAAAACTCTCACCTTTACCGCCAAGCTGGGCAATGCCGATCTCACCAGCAGCGCCACCATCACCTATAAAGCCGGGGACGATACCAAGACCCAGACCAAAGATATTGCGGAGCTTACCATCCCTCTGGCTCAGCCTAACCTGAAAATTGAAATCGCTTCTCCCCAGACGGGTGTGAATATCGGCGAAGCGGTGAAGCTGCAGGTGATCTTCACCAACGCCGGCAACGTGGCCTATTCCAATGTGTCCGTGTCCGACGCCAATAAGGGCGAAATCCTCACCAACCTGTCCATTCCTGCCGGGGCTACCGTCACCGAAGAAAAAGAATTCCGTCTCACGGAAATGACCACATTCAAAGTGACCGCCACTCTGCCCGATAATACCGGCGAAACCAAAACCCTTTCCTCCAACGAGCTGACCATCGGCGTTTTCGATCCTGAAAAAACGCTGCTGCTCACCCTGAATCTGACCGCTGATCAGGAAAATGTGCAGAAAACCCCTGCCGATGTGCGCTTCACCCTGACGGTGACCAATAACAGCAACATCAAGGCAGAAGATATTGCCATTACCCACGGCGAAACGGAAATCACCACCATCGATGCCCTGGAAGCCGGGGAAAGCAAAACCCTCGTTCGGGATGTGCGCATTTCTCAGGCCGGTAAGTTCCGCTTTACGGCCTCTTCCAAGGACACCATGAACAATGTGGTTTCCTTCGATTCCAACACCCTGCAGGTGGGCTATGCCCCGGCCACTGCCGCCCCCACGGTGGAAGTGAGGCCCACGGTGGCCCCCCCCAGGACCGTGACCCCCGCTCCTGTGGATCCTGTGCTGTATAACACCCGCAATGCCCTGATGACGGTGGCCGGCGTGCTGGGCGCGCTGTTTGGGGTGGCGTTCCTGCTGTTTGCCGTTTCCACGGTGATGCGGCTGAAGAACAAGAATAAGTCCAAGAAGGCCTACGACCATCTGGAACTGTCCGAAAAGCGGGATTACACCGAACCTGCCGAAAATGCAGACGAAGAACAGGCTCCTGTTGCGGAAGAAGCGGCGGTGGAAGTGGTGCCCGTGGATGAAAAGCCTGCCGGTGACGGCGAAGGCGGCTATCGCTTCTCCCGGGAAGCTGCCGAAGAAGAAGTGCCTCAGGAACGTCATGCGGTGAACACCCAGAAGACGGATGAGGAAGAAGAATAATCCAGAAAAAATTTAATCCGGCTGCCGTTCCTGTATGGGGCGGCAGCTTTCTTAAAAACGGAGAAGACGATGACAAAGACAGAGTATCTGGTGCAGCAAGTGATGGAACGGCTGGAACCGACGGAAGAAATGCAGCTTATTGTGATCGAGGGAATGTGCGGCAGCGGCAAAACCACTTTGGCACGGGCGCTTTCCGAAAAGCTTCATGCACCGGTGATCCATATGGACGACTTTTTTCTGCCCTATCATCTGCGGACGAAGGGGCGGCTGTCCCAGCCCGGGGGCAATGTGGATTATGAGCGTTTTGAACAGGAAGTATTGCCCTTTGTGGGGAGGCAGGATGCCTTTTCCTATCGCCGTTTTTCCTGTGACGACGGCACGTTTTCCGAAACAGTTTGTCCGGAAGGCCGGGTGCGCATTGTGGAGGGCAGCTACAGCCTGCATCCCCGTTTCCAGCCTTTCTGGGCCCGGATGAACGCCCTTTGTCTGTTCCTGTCCGTGGATGAAAGGGAACAAATGCGGCGCATTACTTCCCGGAATCCGGAACTGACGGAAAAATTCCGCACTCTGTGGATCCCGATGGAGAATGCCTATTTTTCTGCTTTTTCCATTCATCAAAAGGCACATCTGCATCTGAAGAGCCCGACAGAGGAACGCTGAGGGGCGTTGCCCCAGGGATTTCATCCCTGGACCCAGTAGCGGAATTACTTGTCTTATCCAACTAACAATGTGCCGCTGCTTCGTGGGGGACGATGAGGGGTTTCACCCCCTCAACCCCCACCAGGGATTTCATCCCTGGACCCAGTGGCGGAACATTCTTATCTTATCCGGCAAACAATATCCCGCTGGGGCAAGAAAATCCCGCTGATGCGAGTAGAAAAAGGCTCCCTTGTGTAAAGGGAGCTGGCCCGTAGGGCCTGAGGGATTGTCATTTCCCCTTCACGAAACACGCAGAAACCCCAAGACAAAAAGATAATTGCATTATTGCGAATTGGCTGCGGCACGGCCGCCACCACGG
>JAFSBN010000161.1 GCA_017437265.1 Clostridia bacterium | reverse complement strand
GGCTTATACTCACCCTTCAGGTGGGCAAGGGCTGCCGCTTCACATTCCTGGAATTCTTTGAACTGGGTGGAACCCATGTATTCCCACTGCAGTTCCGGGGAATAGTAATTTTCCCGTGTGACTTCGGTCAATTACAGCACCTCCGTTTCGGTAGCTTCGGGGGTGGGGGTAGGTTCTGCAGGGGCTTCGGGTTCAGCCGGGACCGGGGCGGCGGCAGTCTGGGCGGCCTTGCGCTTCTGGGCGCAGTCGGCGCACAGGGGGACACCGTAGTGCTTTGTGGTATATGCCACCATCCACCGGGCATCCTTGCCCATAGCCGGTTTGATTTCGCCTTTGCAGTCGGTGCAAGGGGGGATAGGTGCCGGCGCGGCCTGTACGCGAGGCTTGTGGGCGCGGATCCGGACACCGTCAGTCATTCCACCATCCTGGGGGTCACGCACATTGTGGTCAATGTAAAGCTGAATCTGCTTGCCCACGAGGGTGGAAGCTTTGGCATCGCCGTACAACTTCCGCAGAACCTTGCGGTTCGTTGCGTTGATGATCAGGGGGCGAACCTGCCGAATTCCGGGAACGGACTTTTCCACAAAGGTCAAAACGTCTTTGTTTTCCTTGCCGCGCTGCAGCGTAACCATGCCGTTCCAAAGTCCCTCGATGGTAAGAACAGGCTCCACACCATCGTCAATATCTTCAGCGCCAAGGTATTCGGAAGCACGGCACTGGCCCAGCCTTTCGTCACCGTTCAGCCGGGTAAGCTTGTCTTTTGCCATTATTTGTCCTCACTTTCTGATTGAAATTTGAATGGAATCAATGTAGAATGAAAGGGTCAAAACCCATTTTTGACCTCTCTTGCCGCTTTTCGGTCTTACTCACCGGAGAGCGGCGCTTTTTTTACACAATGCCACGCATACGCATTTTGACAATGTTGGCACAACGGGAGATAAATTCGCCGTTGGTGGGCTTGCCCTTGTCGGCGCTGACGGTATTGCCGAAATACTTGAAAAGGGTATCCTCGTCACAGCGAAGCCAAATGACCTCAATCAAGTGGCGAATGGCACGTTCAACACGGGAAGCGGTGGTGTCATTCTTGGCGGCAAGGGTGGGATACAGGCCAAAGGTGATGTTGTCAATGTACATCCGGCTTTCCACCACAAGCAGGATACCCTGGATGGCAAGTTCATGCCCCATCAGGTGATCAGGTGCGCCAATCTCAAGGAACAGGCGGCGCACAATAGCTTCAGGGTCTTCGGGTGCATACTTGCAAGCCATCAGTTCCAGAAGCTTGGAACGGGCATTGTCGCGGTCTGCAGGATCCTCCGCCAGAAGATAAGCACAAACAGCGTCAACGCGCTTTTCGATATTGGACATGGTATATTTCTCCTTTCAAATGGGGTTACAGTGCCGTGATGGTGATAAATACGAAAAGGGCAACAGCGCCGAACAGGATCAGGGGCAGCGCATTCCGAACATTCTGAATACGCTCATCAAGGGCCGCGGATTCTTCAGAGGGAAGAACCGGGGAAGGTTCCACGCTGACCACTTCGGGGACGGTGTCAGCTGCCGGGATTTCAAAGGTGGGCAGTTCGCCACCAGGGCCGGGGCCATACTTGTGGCACTTGTTTACCATGCCGATGACTTCAAAATCAGCATCCATATATTCCTGTTCGTTCATATTTCAAACTCCTTTTCTATTTCTTGCCTTTCATAATGGCATCCATCAGGCTTGCACCATGTCCAGATGACGGGTGAACCGGAGCAATCTTTCTTCGGCTCGTTGCAAGTTTCTGCTCACGGTGCTTTTGTTGACTTTCCTTTCGTCTGCTATCTGCTGAATCGTCTTTCCCCCGAGGTAATACGCGAGAAACGTATCCTGCTGGGCTTCCGTCATCTCGTTCGCGACAATCGCTAATATGATGTGAAAGCGTTTCTCTGCCGGGGTCTTTGAAAGTATCGGCGAAGCAGTTTGCAGAGTATTTTTCATTGCGGTAATACCCCTTTTCGTAATATCGGGCGGTCAATTCCGCAAGTTCGTTCATTTCGGTCAGCATCGGGGTCAGTTCAGCAATGCGCCGCTTTAGGCCCCACGCAACCTCCGGGTCGGTTGTTGCTTTCAGTTCCCGTCTAAGCACAACCAAGCGGTTTTTGATTAAAAGTGCGGAGTGCTGGTAATCTGCACTTAGATCGTTAAGAGCCAAGCGATTCAACCTCACACAGTTTTTTTATATCCTTTTTGCCGTAGCCCAGGAAGGACAGCAGCGCGAAAGGATGAAGCGGAACAACCTTCACAAGCTTTTTCAGTTCGCCCATGGTGAAGTCCTCCGGATGCTTGAGCCGCCGTAAAAGGGTTTGATACGGAATACCGGAAGCATCGGCAAGGGCGCGGTTGTTCATCAGATCAGCGGCACCCTGCCGGGTGCGGATTTCACGCAACAGGGATTCGGCGGCATACTTATCGGCATATTGGGGAATCTTGGGCATTTGGAGTTCCTCCTTTCCGTCCAGTTTGTTGGACACAAAATGTGCTAAGATTCGGGCGCGTCAGGGGTCAGCAGTTCGTCAATCGTGCATCCATACAGGGTTGCAATGGGGCGCAACAGAGATGTACGCGGCAGGGTTTGGCCCGTTTCCCACTGGCAGACGGCGGCGGCGCTTACGTCAAGGGCCTTGCCAACTTCTGCCTGAGATAACCCAGCCTTAAGCCTTGCTGACAGAAAACTCAAAAATTTCAGCCTCCTTTACTAAGTTAATACTTGACAACTTAGTAAGTTTCGCTTAATATAAGAAGTACCACCAACTCATATTTTGCAAAGTGCTTACTAAGTTTCTAGGGGTTTTCTGCGCTTTTTCTCAAGCGCAAGCTTAGTATATACTAAGTTTAACTTAACGTCAAGCCCTAATCCTTAGCAAAAACTAAGTTTGGAACTTTGCACAAAAAGGACGGGCTTTATATGGACACTTTAGCAATTATTAAGCGTATCGAATTGCGCATTGCTGAACTGGGAATGTCTAAGGCTGACTTTTACAAGCAAAGCGGCATTTCCTCCGCTTCATATTCCCAATGGAATACCGGGCGGTACAAACCCACCGAAAAGAAATTGGCAAGTGCTGCCGCGTGTCTGGGTGTTTCTATGGAATACCTGCGCGATGGTACAGAAACAAAAAAAGCGCCCACCGGCGAAGGTGGACGCAAAGACGTATTGGACGAGGTTGATATTGCCTTTTATGGTGATTTCAAAGAACTGTCCGAAGCTGATCAGGACGTTATCAGAAATATGGTAGCAGTCATGCGACAGAGAAGGGCGGCAGAGAGATAAACAGGAGATCCCCCGTGTTTGAATTATCCCATTTTTATGATTACTGCAAAAGCAATGACATTCTTGTGATTCCGTTTGACGGTATGCCGTCAGAAGGTGCCACGGTGCGTGACGGTTCGTGCTATGGCATTTTCTTGGACTTCACGAAAATACACACCACGCGGCAGTTACGCGGCACCTGTATGCACGAACAGGGCCACACGGCAACCGGCGCATTGCACAAGGTTTCAAGCCCGTTTGAAACCGTGGAGCGTGCGGAACACCGGGCGAACCGGTGGGTTGCTGAAAAGTATTTGACTGCTGAAGATTTCCGCCAAGCTTTTGCTGCAGGATACACCGCATTGTGGCAGCTGGCAGAATGGTTTGACGCACCGGAACCCGATGTGCAACGGGCTTTCCGGTATTGGACTGAAAATAGGGGAATGACCTTTTCCCCGGCATAGAAAAGAGGTTTTATTATGAGATGTCCCAAGTGTGGAAGCGAAAATGTAAACGTATCGGTTGTGAACGAACAGCAGGTAAAGAATAAGCACCACGGAATCATTTGGTGGTTGTTCATTGGCTGGTGGTGGATCCCGATTTGGTGGTTATTCTTCACCCTTCCTGCGCTGATTGTTGCCATTTTTGCACCGAAGAAAAAGAAGATTACCAACAAGCAGAAAACCGTCTGTGTGTGCCAGAACTGCGCCCACCGGTGGGATGTGAAGTAAGAAAAGAAGTTATAAAAGTAAGAAATCCCCCCGGTGCGCCAACACCGGGAGGATTATATACAGAATACCGCACTCCGCACTACCAAAATGGGGTAAGTCTGCCCATTTATAATAACAGACTTGCCCCGGAAAGGCAAGGTCTATTATGTCAATTCCCACACCGAAAAAGCAACCCTCCGGGTCTTGGTTTGTCCGGGTCACGGTTGATGGTGTCACCCATCCAATCACCAGACCAACCAAAAAAGAATGTATCAACGAAGCCATGGCAATCAAGTCCAGGGCAAAGGAAGCCAAAAGGCGCAACCCCACAACGCTGACAAAGGCCATTGACAACTATATCGAAGCCCGTGAAAATGTGTTGTCACCTTCCACAATCAGGGGATACAAGGCCATTCAGCGCCTGAGATTTCAAACCGCAATGCACAAAGTCATTGAGGACGTAACAAATGAACAATGGCAAAGAATTGTAAACGCTGAAGCAAAGCTATGTTCAGCCAAAACCCTGAAAAACGCATGGGGTTTCATTGCTTCGGTGGTTTATGACGCGACAGGCCGCAAGGTGTCCGTGCGGCTGCCGCAGGTGGTGGAAAATGATTTGCCATTCCTTACCGCTGAACAGATTCCCACATTCCTGGGAGCCATAAAAGGGGACTTCTGCGAAATCGCCATTCTGTTGGGGCTGTCTGGTCTGCGCCGGTCAGAAATTATGGCGGTCAAGTGGGAGGACATTGATCTGCAGGCCGGGTGCATTCATGTCCACGGTTCGGCAGTTCTGGACAAAAATGGAAAGCTGATATACCGGGAAGAAAACAAAAACAAATCATCCCGGCGGACGGTTCCGTTTCTTCTGCCACAGCTTCGGGAAGCGGTTCAGGCGGCAGAAAAGCGGACGGAATACGCTGTTACCTGCAATCCAAATACCATATACAATTCCACAAACAGGGCTTGCAGAAGGGCAGGGCTGCCAGAGATAGGCGCACACGGTTTGCGGCGGTCTTTCGCTTCCTTGGCCTATCACTTGAATATGCCCGAAGCGGTGACAATGAAAGCCGGTGGGTGGTCTGACATCTACACCATGCGGAAGATATACACGAAGATTTCCGAAAAGGACATTGCAGACCACGGGCAGCAGTATGAGGCATTTTTCACCCAACTGGACACCCCGAAACAAAATTGTAATGAAAATTGCAATGAAGAAAAAAACTGACTAGAGCCGCAATGGTTTTTCGCACTTCAATAACCGGGTTCGAGTCCCATCTCTCGCACCAACTGGAAACCGCCGTGGATGTTCGTCCATGGCGGTTTTTTGCTGTCTTTTCCGAATTGGCCGGGAAACTCTGAACTTTCCTATTATTAAATAT
>JAFSBN010000160.1 GCA_017437265.1 Clostridia bacterium | reverse complement strand
CAAAAAACCAACTCCGGGGATGCATGAAGGGGCCGCAGACCCTTCATATGTAATCCGCAGCAGGGGCTTTGCTCCTGCGAGGAGCGCCTGTGGCGCTTCCTTTATCAATTTACGGCCGTAAAAATAGGGTTTGCAGCTTCCATAAGGAGGCTGCAAACCCATTTTTACAGTAAATGTGATGCCCCGATTGAAAAACAGCTTTAGCTGATTTTCAATCGACCTCAGGCCCTTTCGCCCACGGTCTGCACTTTCAGAAGGTTGGTGGTGCCGGAAACGGAAAGGGGCACGCCGGCGGTGATTACCACCAGATCGCCGGTGTTCACCAGATCCAGGTTCCGGGCGCAGTCCACCGCGTGGAGGAAAAGATCGTCGGTGCTGTGCTGGTTCAGGGCCAGCACGGGGTACACGCCCCAGGAGAGGGCCAGCTGATGGTAGGCCTTTTCCACAGGTGTGGCGGCCACGATGGGCTCAAAGGGCCGGTATTTGCTGATGCCCCGGGCCGTCTGGCCATGGAGGGTGACGGCGATGATGGCTTTGGCTTTTACGTCGCGGGCAGTGGTGCAGGCGGCATCGCAGATGGCGTTGGTGGTGTCGTTGAAGGCGGAATTGTAGACCATGGACTTGTACACGCCCATTTCAAAAGCGTCATTTTCTGCCTGCTCGGCAATGCGGGCCATGGCGCGCACCGATTCCACCGGGTATTGGCCGGCGGCGCTTTCGCCGGAGAGCATCACGGCGGAGGTGCCGTCGAAAACGGCGTTGGCAACGTCGGTGATCTCGGCACGGGTGGGCATGGGGGAGTGCATCATGCTGTCCAGCATTTGTGTTGCGGTGATGGCCATTTTGCCGGAGGCAAAGCAGGCCCGGATGAACCGCTTTTGCAGGCCGGGCAGCTTTTCGTATTCCACTTCCACGCCCATATCGCCCCGGGCCACCATGATACCGTCTGAATGCTGCAGAATTTCGTTGAAATTTTCAATGCCTTCCAGGTTTTCGATCTTGGAGATGATCTTGATATCGTGGCCGCCGTGATAGTTGACAAACTTGCGCAGGGCGATCACGTCTTCCTTACGGCGCACGAAGGAGGCGGCAATGAAATCCACCTTGTTTTCCACGCCGAAAATCAGGTCCGCCTTATCCCTTTCGCTCAGGTAGGGCATATCGATGGCTACCCGGGGGATATTGATGCCCTTGCGGTCGGACACGGTGCCGCCGTTCATCACGGTGCACACGGCTTTTTCTTCGTCCGCTTCTTCCACGCGCAGGTGAATGCGGCCGTCGTCAATGAGCACGGTGTGGCCTTTTTGCAATTGCCGGGGCAGGTCGGGGTAGGAAATGGAGCAGCCGTTTTCGTCGCCGTCTCTTTCAGCGGCATAGAGGGTGAAGGTTTGTCCCTTTTGCAACTGCACCTTGCCGGCCGGGAACAGCCCGGTACGGATTTCCGGGCCCTTGGTATCCAGCATAATGGCGGCGGGCAGATCCAGCGCATCCCGGACGGAGCGGAAGGTTTCAATCATTTTTTTGTGGCCTTCATGGGTGCCGTGGGAGAAATTGAGCCGGGCCACGTTCAAACCGGCCTTCAGCATTTCGGTCATGACGGCAGGATCTGCGCTTGCCGGGCCCAGGGTGCATACGATTTTTGTTTTCCGCATGGAAAATCCTCCTGTATATGTCAATATGTCCAATTCATTTGCATAGATTCATTATAGCTTATTCTTCATTTTCCTGCAAGGGAAGAAATGGATGGACGGAAAAAGGAACGGGTTTCAAAGAAAAATCGTTTATCTGATGTACCTTTCTTCCATTTCCTTTGCCCATTTTACCCGGCCGGGCACGGCAGGATATTCGTGGAAGCGGGCAGTTTTGTCTCTTTGCGTATCGTTCCATTTATCAAAGCCCAATGGATGAATATGGGGGCCGTACTGGCAGTTAATGAAGCGGCACAGCCCAAAATCCCGCCAGGGCCGGGCCAGGTAAATGGACTGAGGCTTTACCCCTTCTTCGCAGGTGAAGCGGCAGTTTTTGAACAGATACCCTTCTTCCTGCTCCAAGGCATGTGCCGGGGCGGCGGTATAGCCCACCTGACGCACGTCATACACATTACGGATCTCGCATTCTTCAAACAGCGCATCGCCGCAGCCGAAAATGAAATCCACCGATCCTTCGATCAGACAGTTTTTGTACACCTGCCGGGAAGGGCCGGGGGAGAGCAGCTCTGCGCGGTGAAAGCCCTGATATCTTTCGATCAGATCCGGCGGCAGAGGGCCGGCAAAGAGGGTGTCCTGCGTGGAGGAAAGGCGGCAGTGTTCCATATAAAAATCATTCCCCAGTACGGACAGTGCCACTTCCTGGCCCTTTGTTTCCGGCTGCAGGGCGTCGTTGACAATGGCCAGGTTCTGCATTTTTACATGATCTGCGCATACCGCCACCGTCCAGGTGCGGAAGGTGTTGTATTCTACGCCGTTTTCGTCCAGTTTGTTGGCATAGTCGTCAAAGACGATAACGGTTTCGTCCATGCCATCGCCAAAGAGGGTAAGGCCGGGGGTTTTGATCATTACCTTCTGGCGGTAGATGCCCTTTTCCAGGTGAAAGGCGGTGCCCGGTGCAGCGGCATCAAACAGCTGCTGCAGGTCCGTTTCCGGGGTGATACGGATGGCTTCCGGCATGGGTATGGCCTCCTTTTTCTTGCATGTTGCTTTTTTTCTATCATATATATACCATAGATGGGACGAAAATGGCAGGGGAAAGGGCGGAAAAAATCGGAATTGTACATAAATATATTTCTTTTGGATATATACGGCAGGGGATAAAAGATGTAAAATAAGGTTGAAAGATCGGGCAATTTTGCCATTTAGGAAATAAATGCGGTCATTATGAAAAAAAGGCCGGTCGGAAATGTTCATTTTTTCTTGAATTATGGGAGGAAAGCGATGCAAAAACAGATCACTTTCCGGCAATACCGCACACTGGATTTGTTCTTTTTCGCGCTGATGCTGGTGGTCAGCGAAGTGCTGATTACGCTGGGGGCCACCATCTGGTTTCCCGGCGAACCCTACACCGTATCCCTGTCCTGTGCCGTGATGGCCATTGTGATGGTGCGCTGGGGCGTATGGGCGGCGGTGCCGGCAGCAGCGGGCAGCGTGGCATTTTGCCTGGTGTCCGGAGCTGCGCTTCCCCAGTATGCCATGTATGTGCTGGGCAGCATGGCGGGGCTTTTGATGGTACCGGTGCTGAAAAAGGCGGGCTGGCAGAAGCTGCATGAGAATGTGTTGCTGCTGCTGGGATATGGCCTGGCCACAGCGCTTCTGATGCAGCTGGGCAGGTGCCTGACGGCGCTGCTGCTGGGCAGCAGTTTGCAGGTGTGTGTCGGCTTTTTTACAACAGATATCCTTTCAGCCTTCTTCAGCGTATTGCTTGTGTGGATTGCCAAGCGGCTGGACGGCATGCTGGAAGAACAGCGGCATTATCTGAAACGGATCCAGGAAGAAAAAGAAAAACAATCAACATAAATCCCGATCAAATACTATAGGCAAGGGGGACGGAACCATGGCGACGAAAGCAGCGGATTTTCTGATCTATGATGCGCAGGCAGGCGTATACCGTGAAAATCCGGAACAGATCGTTCGCGACGATGTGGAAAAGCATTACTGGAAACATGTGTGCTTAACGATTCTCAAGGACTGGCGGCTTTATGTGATGCTGGTGCCCATGCTGCTGGTTTTCCTGTTCTGGCGCTACCTGCCCATGTATGAATTGCTTGGCTGTTTCAAGGTGCCGGATGAGGTAAAGCCGGTGGCGGAGCAGTATTTCTCCGGCTTCTCTTATTTCAAGAGTCTGCTTGCCGGCACGGATGCCACTGAATTCTGGCGTGCGCTGCGCAACACCTTCCTGCTCAGCTTCTACGGCCTGTGCTTCGGCTTCCCCATGCCCATCATTCTGGCCCTGTTCTTTAACGAAATCCGCTCCAATATTGTCCGTTCCACCTGCCAGGTGCTCACATACCTGCCCAAGTTCATGTCCACGGTTGTGATGACCTCCCTGGTCACCATGCTGGTGAAACAGGGGGCGCTCACCAGCGGCTACGGTATTATCAGCCAGGCGTTGGAAGCGCTGGGCATTATCAGCCAGGACGTGGCGTACAAGGGCCTGCTCAACAACCCGGATTTCTTCCGTGTCATTTATCAGGTGAGCGGCATCTGGGAAGGCGCAGGGTATGACAGCATTGTGTACTTTGCCGCCATCATCGCCATTTCGCCCACCAGCTACGAAGCGGCACAGATTGACGGTGCCGGCAAGATGAGCCAGATGCGCTATGTGGTGCTGCCGGGCATTTTGTCCACCGTGGTCATCATGCTCATCACCCGTATCGGTGCCCTGCTCAATATCGGCTATGAAAAGGTGCTGCTGCTTTATAACACCAACACCTACGTCACCGCCGACGTGGTATCCACCTTTGCCCAGCGCAAGGGTATTGAAGGCGGGCAGAAGGGTCTGGCCTCCGCTGCCGAAATGATGAACAACGTGATCAGCATGCTGCTGGTGATCAGCGCCAATACCATCGCCCGCAAGGCCTCCGACACTTCGCTGTACTAAGGAGGGGTGAGAGATGAAAAGAAAGCTTGAAATATCGGAACGCATTTTTAAGGTGATCAGCTACACGTTCCTGTGCCTTTTCGCCCTGGCCTGTCTGTACCCCTTCCTCTATGCCGTTTCCGCTGCCATCAGCGGTGCCCATGCGGTGGACTATTGCGAAGTGGTGTTGTTCCCCAAGGATATCCAGTTTGATGCCTTTGCCAAGATGTTTAATGACAATATGTTCTGGAATTCCTATTCCAACACATTGTTCCTTACCTTCTACGGCACGGTGTGGGCCCTGTTTGTGGCCATTCTGGGTGCCTATGCCCTTTCCAAAAAGCGGCTTTTGTTCCGCCGGGCTTTTAACTTCTTCCTGGTGTTTACCATGCTTTTCTCCGCCGGCCTTGTGCCCCAGTACCTGAACTACCTGGCCACCAAGGACGTTTTCAACGCCGTGGGCATCACCGACGATAAATGGCTGGTGGTCATCGCCATGGGTATGGCGGCCATGAACATCATCCTTTTGCGAAATGCCTTTGAAGGCGTGCCCAGCGAAATTGAAGAAGCGGCCATCGTGGACGGCGCCACCGAATTCCAGGTGCTCCGGAAAGTGTACATCCCCATGTGCAAGTCCACCATCGCTACTGTCACATTGTTCTTTGCCCTTTCCCGCTGGAACGGCTATTTCTGGGCAAGGCAGATGATCTCCAACTCCAACGAGCATCCCCTGCAGGTGTTCATCCGTCTGCGCCTGGAACAGTATACGGACCCTGAACAGATGGCCGGCTGGAACGAAGTGTTTTCTTCAGACTCCGTCATCTATGCCCTCATCGTCTGCTCCATTGTGCCCATCCTGATCATCTATCCCTTCATCCAGAAATATTTTGCCAAGGGCGTCAATGCCGGCGGCGTGAAGGAATAAGGGAAAAAACACGGTGTTTGCCGGCATGGCCGGTTAAGCATAAAAATGCAATCTGCACCGGAAGGAATCCGGTGACAAAAAAAGGAGGAAACTCACATGAAACGCACCCTTTCCCTGCTGGCAGCAATCGTTATGCTCATTTCTGTGTTTGCTGTCCCCGCCTCTGCCGAACTGGCTTATGCTGAAGGCACTGTGCTTCGCATGGCTACCGGCTACAACAGCGCCAAGACCGGCCTGTTCTTTGATGCCGAAACCGCTGGCGAAGGCGTCACCCTGGCCGATGGCAAAACCTACCTCACCGGCGACCTGAAGCCCACCTGGGTGGAAGTGCAGAATGTGCTGGGCGTGGTTTTTGAAAACCAGTATCAGGGCAACTCTGCCGCCAAGGAATTCGACTTCTGGAAAGATCGCCTGGACGAAGTGGATATGCTCAGCGGCACTGCTGCCAAGCTGTCCGAATACGGCGAAGCCGGCTCCATCGTGAACATCGCCGAATACCTGGATCAGATGCCCAACTTCAAGGCTTACCTGGACCAGAACCCCATCGTGCGTCTGTCCATCACCGGTAACACCGACACCGGCGCCATCTACTTCTCCCCCTACTTCGACGGTGTGAACGACATCGAACGTATGCCCCTCATGCGCGTTGACTGGGTGCAGAAGCTGCTGGACGGCGAGGGTGCCTTCGCTGCCGACGCTTCCAACAAGCTGGCTGCCGCCGTGTACACCCCCTACATGCCCACCGCCGGTGCTGTGGAAGTTGACGTTGTCAACCTGGAAGGCACCGCTGTGGAAAAGGTGACCAAGAACTATGACGTGGCCGGCAACATCGTGGAAAAGATGAACGCTGCCGGTGAACTGGATGGCGTTGCCGCCGTGAATATGCTGCGTACCTACATCGACGAAGCTTATAACGGCTACTACGGCACCACCCGTTCCAATCTGTTTGTGGGCCAGAACGCTGCCTTGGACGCCGACGAACTGGTGGCCCTGCTGCGCTGCGTGGTGGCCAACCCCCAGACCCTCAACGGCACCGATTCCGTGCAGGGCCTGTTCTCCCGCGAAGATGACAACAACCAGCGCCGTGTGGATATGTTCCGCTTTGCCGGCACCCTGTTCGGCGTGCGCGGCCTGGAATCCCGTCAGGATTACCTGTGGATCGACGCTGATGGCTTCCTCCGTGACGCCCGTCAGGAACTGGATGCCTACAATGCCATGGCCAAGATGAACGAAATGGTGCAGGAAGGCCTGATCTCCAAGGCTTTCGTGGAAACCGCCAAGGAATCCACCGCCACCTATCTGGAAAATGACCTGGGCTTCATGCACTATGACTACAACCAGACCCAGACCGTTTACAACGAAACCAAGCTGCAGGACGGCGAAAAGTACATGGCCGTGATGGTTCCCGTGGCCAAGTGGTATGACGGCACCAGCGAAGACGGCGTGTTCATGCGCTTCACCGAATCCTGGCGCTCTGTGAAGACCGACGGTTGGGGCATCTCCGTCAAGGGCGTGGAAGGCAACCCCGACAAGCTGAACGCCGCTCTGTCCCTGATCGACTATGCCTACAGCCCCGAAGGCATGATCCTGATGAGCTACGGCCCCGATGCTTTCATCAAGAAGAATGACGATGGCTCCTATGTCACCTTCAACTTCAACGGCACCGAAATGCCCGTTATCGCCGATGCCACCTACGCTGAACTGTGGGAAAAGGCTTCCGGTAACTACACCAACTATGCCCGTATGTATCTGGGCTCCACCCTGTCCTTTGCCAAGAGCCAGGCCTTCGAATATCAGTGCACGCATGATGTTGGTAAGGAAGGCGCCGGCAAGATCTCTATCGCTATCGGCCTGGGCACCATCAAGCACCCCGAACTGGCTGTAACCGAAAACAGCTGGTACACCTCCGTTCCCACCGTGCTGCCCAACGATAAGAACGAAAATGAAACCCTGAAGAGCTATTCTTCTCTGGCCGAAATGTTCAATGCAGCCAAGGGCGGCGCAAACGCTTTCGTTGATATCATCGCTGCCGGCTTTGCTGCTGAAGGCATGTTCTCCGCGGAAGAAGCTGTGGAAACTGTGGCCGGTACCATGAACGGCGCTGACTACCTGTTCCTCAAGCAGGAAGCCTTTGACCGTCTGCTGACCTACTATGATGCCCTGAACAAGTAATTCCCTAAAAATCTAAACATCCATGGCGGGGCGCAAGCCCCGTCATGGGTTCCCATCAGCCCCCGGAAAAGCGGAGGCTGATGGGAACCGGACACGATCAGCACGGGCGGATGCAGCGCCGTGCGTGCGTTTTATTCAGGAGGGTTTGTCTCATGTACAAAAAGCAGCTTACCTGGCAGAAAATCCTTTGCTTTGCGGCAATTGCGGCCTGCGCCCTGGTGTTTTTGTATGCCCTGGGTCTGTCCACGGATCTCTATGACGGCCTGTTCTATGCCTTGCCGGAAGAATCAAAGCTGGAAACGGCCAAGGTAAATGTGCCCGGGGCGGAGATTTATTATCAAATCCAGCCCTTCAATAAGCAATTGCTCAGCGGCTCCATCGTGCTGCTTTTGCTTTCCTGCCTTTTGTTTATGACCAATACCCACAGCCGCCGCAGGTATTACGTTGGCAATGCTGTTTCCACGTTCCTGTTTGCGGGGGCCGGCGTAGGGTTGAGCGTGTGGATGCACCTGCAGGTGGAAAAATTCAAAGCCCAATTTTTACAGATTGATTTTGAAGCCTACGAAAAGTACGCTACCCGCAGAAGAAAAGAGTACATTGATTCCACCTTCTGGTTTGATATCCATTATGTGATCTTGGCAGTGGTTGTGCTGGTGTGCATTGCATTGATTGCCAATTACCTGTGGAAGATTTCCCTGATGAAAAACGAGAAACGATTGATTGAAGAAGGAAAGGGCGTGGCAAAATGACGATCAGGAACATGGATGATGCCAAACAGATCCAGATGGACCGGATGCGTTATACCAAAAACACCCTTTCCTCCCGTCTGGTGTATCTGGCCATTTTGTTTGACGTATTGTTTTTTGTGAGCATTTACGAATCGGACGTGGGCAACTGGTATTACACGGCGCTCATCGGCGCTTCCATTGTGTATAACCTGGTGTTTATGCTGGTTTCCTTCCTGGCATCCGAAGGCGTAAAGAATTACAAAATCAGCTATGGCTATATGCTGCTGGGTCTGGGTGCCGGCCAGATTGCCCGGATATTCATCCTGCCCATGCTGGCCCATGCGGCGCTTACCAAGCGCAGCGATCCGGTGCTGAAAAAAGTGGTGGAAGTGCCGGTGATGGAAGGCGGCCAGTTTACCTGGGTGATCGTTTGCCTGGCGCTGTCCGCTGCCTGCTGCCTGTCTGCCGGTTTGATTGCCATCGGCCGCAGCCGCAAACTGACGGCCTATAATGCTTCCCTGGCGGAAATGAAGTAAAGGAGATGCCCTATGGCCAATATCAGCTTACAGCATCTGGACAAGATTTATGATAATAACGTACAGGCTGTGTTTGACTTCAATCTGGAAGTGAAGGACGGCGAGTTTATTGTACTGGTAGGCCCTTCCGGCTGCGGCAAATCTACCACGCTGCGCATGGTGGCCGGCCTGGAGGATATTTCCGGCGGCCGTCTTTTGCTGGATGGAAAGGACATCACCGCCGCCCCCGCCAAGGATCGGGATATGGCCATGGTGTTCCAGAACTATGCCCTCTACGGCCATATGACGGTGTATGAAAACATGGCCTTTTCCCTGACGCTTCGCAAGGAAGACCCAAACGTCATCCATAAGAAGGTGCTGGCGGCGGCGGAAATTCTGGGCCTGACGGACCAATTGAACAAAAAGCCCAAGCAGCTTTCCGGCGGCCAGCGCCAGCGCGTGGCCATGGGCCGTGCCATTGTGCGCAACCCCAAGGTGTTCCTTTTTGACGAACCCCTGTCCAACCTGGACGCCAAGCTGCGCGGCGCCACCAGACGGGAAATTCTGCTTCTGCACAAGCGTATGCACGCCACCATGCTCTACGTCACCCACGACCAGACCGAGGCCCTTACCCTGGCGGACCGCATTGTGTGCATGTCCATGGGCCGGGTGCAGCAGGTGGGCACGCCCCTGGAATTGTACGATACCCCGGCCAATCTCTTTGTGGCCAGCTTTATTGGCCTGCCGCCCATGAATTTCTTTACCGTGAAGATCGAAAAGGGCCGGGCTGTGGGTGCGCATTTCACCATTGACCTGACGGAAAAGGAAAAGGAATTGCTGGCTGAATACGAAGGGAAAGAAGTTACCCTGGGCGTGCGTCCCGAAGATGTGGACGAAGGCGGCAATGTGGAAGTGCAGGTGTACTCCAATGAAAACCTGGGCATGAACACCCTGGTGCACGGACGTTTGGGCGAAGCGCACAGCGCCGATTCCGCCATCACCTGCAAGCTGCGGGGCTGGTGCGATTATAAAGCCGGCGATGTGGTGAAGGTGCAGTTTGTCAAGCGCCATTTCTTTGATAAGAACACCACCAACGCCATCAGATAATAAGGAGGGCACACCATGGCACGCAATCATAAAAAGCCCGGCGGCGTGAAGGAATTTATCCGAAAGACAAAGGTTTCCCTCAAGCGCAAGCCGCAGATGATCCCGCTGATTGTGCTGGGTATTGCATTTTTGTTTTATTCCCTGAACCTGACCCATATTTCCGATACCACGGCAAAAATTCAGCTGGGCGGCATGGGCCTGAGCGGCTTTTGCACCATGCTGTTCAGCCTGCTGTCCTTTGTATGCTTTCTGAATGCCTATCCTCACCGGAAAAAGACCAATATTCCCATGCTGGTGATGATGTTTGTGATGCTGGGCGTATTGCTGTATTGCGATACCCATTATCTTTCCTGCATCACCCGTGCCCTGAACAGGCCGGAAAACCCCATTGCCATTGATGCCACCACGGCCTATATCACCACGGCCAGAGATGTGCTGAATGTGCACAGAATCATCATTGCCCTGGGTGCCGGGCTGACCTTGCTGGTGCCTGTGATGCGGAAGCTGTTCAAGAAGATGAATACTTCCTTGGAAGTGGAAGAAAACGGCAATATGCAGGATATCATCCTGTCTGAGGACTGAGAATGGCAAAGGACGAAAAGAAACAATCCCGGGACGCTTCCTCCTATTACGCCCTGCATACCGGGGCGGTGGATGATCTGGTAAATACCACGGCGGAAAATGCGCCCCATTATTCCAAAGAAGAGCTGGAAAAATACCGCTCCGGGAAAACAAAATTCCGCATTCCGGAAGCGGTGAAGGTGCTGCTGATCAAGTTCTGGTTTTACGGTGCCGTGTGCTTTTTTGTGTTCATGGGCCTTGGCACCTATGTGGTCAACCAATGGGACATGCTGTTTATCGGCGCTGTGGTGCTGGGCATGGTGACGGACCTGCTGATTAACCATTTCCTCCGCTTCACCGAAAAAATGGCGGGCGGCAGCAGAAGATGGATGATGGTCACAAGGCGGGGAGCCGTGGGCTTTTTCATGAACCTGGTGTACGGCTTTGTGCTGATGGCCGGGGTGGTGCTGTTTTATAATCTGGTGAATATGGCGCTGATTTCCGTGTTTGGCAGCAAGCAGATGCTGGGGGTGGAGCCGCTTTTGTTTGGCGTCTTTGCCACGCTTGCGGATATGCTGCTGATTTTCATGAAGCGCACGCTGATCAATATCGTGGAAGATGCAAAGAAAAAGTAAGGGAGATACGGCATGATCAACCCGATCTACACCGGCGCAGTGAGCTGCTGCTTCGAACTGAATCATTTGTCGCCTTATTATGCCCCTGAGGCATACAATGTGTATCTCAACGGTGAAAAGCAGTTTACCGGCGATACCAATGTGTTTTCCCTGTACGATCTTAAACCGGACACGGCGTATGTGCTTGGGGTGCAAATCGGCGAAGAAAGGGAAGAAATTTCTTTCCGTACCGCAAAGGAAACCTGCGCCGTGGATGTGAAGCAGTTTGGCGCCGTGGGCGACGGTATCCATGACGATACCGATGCCGTGCAGGCGGCCATTCATTTCACCCCCGCCGGCGCCCGCATTCATTTTCCTGAAGGCATCTATCTTTGCCGCCCCCTTGCCTTGCGCAGCCACCTGACGCTGGATTTTGCCAAAGGTGCCGTGTTGCTGGGCTGTCCCGACAGGCAGAAATATCCCATTCTGCCCGGGTTGGTGCCGGATATGATGGGGGGCAAAAACATCATGGTGGGCACCTTTGAGGGGCTGAACCGCACCATGTACCAGAGCCTCATCCATGCCGAATACTGCGAGGATATCACCATCTGCGGCCAGGGTGTGGTGGACGGCAATGCCCAGAACAGCGATTTCTGGACGGAGTTTAAGAATTTCGAAACGGCGCGCCCCAGGCTGATGTTTTTCTGCAATTGCAAAAATGTCACCCTTCACGGCGTTACGGCGAAAAACTCTCCCTCCTGGAATCTGCATCCTTTCTATTGTGAAAATGTGTCCTTTTATGATGTGGCGGTGGAGGCTCCCAAGAACAGCCCCAACACCGACGCCATTGACCCGGAAGCCTGCGTGGGTGTGAATATCATTGGCGCCCGCCTGAGTGTGGGGGACGATTGCATCGCCATCAAGTCCGGCAAGATTGAACTGTGCCGGGAGCGCTGCCAGGCCGCCAGCCATCACGTGATCCGCAATTGCCTGATGCAGTTTGGCCATGGTGCGGTAACGCTGGGCAGCGAAACGGCCTGCGGCGTGAAGGAGCTGACGGTGACCCGCTGCTTCTTCCAGAAGACGGACCGGGGCCTGCGCATCAAAACCCGCCGGGGACGGGGCAAGGATTGCGATATTACCGGCATTGTGTTTGATAATATCCGCATGGAAAATGTGATCACCCCCTTTGTGGTGAACATGTGGTATAACTGCTGCGACCCGGACCGGTTTTCTGATTATGTGAAATGCCGCACGCCCCTGCCTGTGGATGAAAGAACGCCCCATCTGGGCACCTTCGCCTTCCGGGATATCGTGTGCAACGGTGCCGAAGCGGCGGCATGCTATATTGACGGCCTGCCCGAAGCGCCCATCGATCAGGTGACCTTCTCCCGGGTGAAGATTTCCTTTAACCCGGACGCCAAACCCTTTGTGCCCGCCATGCAGAACGATGCCGTGAAGCGGTGCAAAATGGGGCTGTACCTCAATAACGTGAAAAAAGTATGTGTGGATGATGTGGTGGTGCAGGGGGCCGAAGGAGAACTTCTGATTACAGAAAACTGCGGTGAAGTGGAAGCTTTTGCCCTGCGCGAGGTGGAATGATGTATCAGAAGATCAACGATTACGTGCTGCATCTTATCCGCACCTCTTCGCCGGAAAAGACGGCCTGGAATATTGAGCGTGCCCGGCAGGGCCTGCCTGCCACCTGGAATTATATCGACGGGTGCATGCTGAATGCCCTGCTGGAAATGACGGAAATCACCGGCGATTCCCGCTATGCGGATTTTGTGGAAGGGTTCATTGACAGTTTCGTCATGGAAGACGGCACCATCCGCACCTTTCAGCCTGAAAAACAGACGCTGGATGATATCAACGAAGGCCGGGTATTGTTCCCTTTGTATCAGATGACGGGGAAGGAAAAATACCGCCGGGCCATGAACGTGATGAAAAAAGCGCTGGAGAAGCAGCCGAGAACAAAAGAAGGCAGCTTCTGGCACAAAAAGATCTACCCCAACCAGGTGTGGCTGGACGGCATTTATATGGCCCAGGTGTTTGCTGCCCTGTATGAAAAGCATTTTGGCAGCGGCGATTATTCCGATATTGTGGGCCAGATCCGCACGGTGCGGGATAAGATGTTTGACGAAGAAAAGCGGCTTTATTACCATGGCTATGATCAGAGCCGCTCCGTCTTCTGGGCTGATCCCGTAACCGGGCTGTCCAAGTCCTTCTGGCTGCGGGCCCAGGGCTGGTTTTCCACCGCCCTTGTGGATATTGCGGGCATTCTGCCGGAAGGGGCGGAGAAGGAATACATTGCCGCTGTGCTGCGGGAAATGATGGACGGCCTTTTGCCCTATGCCGATCAGGAAAGTGGCATGTTCTGGCAGGTGGTGGATCAGGGAGGCCGGGAAGGCAATTATCTGGAAACCAGCGGCTCCAGCATGATGGCCTATGCCATGCTGAAAGGGGCAAGGCTGGGCATCCTGGACAAAAAATATGCCGCAGAAGGATTGAAAACCTTCCACGGCATCATGAATCGGTATCTGACTTTTGAAGGGGAAAACCTGGTGCTGGACGGCATTTGCCTGGTGGCAGGCCTGGGCCCGGAAAAGGACAAACGCCGGGACGGCACCTATGCCTATTACATTTCCGAGCCTGTGGTGAAAAACGATGCCAAGGGAGCAGCACCCTTTGTGATGTGCTATACGGAAGTGATGCGGCTTAATCGTCCAGAATGATCTTCTGGCTGTCTGAATCCTGGCCCGGAAGCTGCTTTTCATCCAGCTTCCGGCGGTAGTATTCCTTGGGGGAAACGCCGTATTTCTTCTTGAACAGCCGGGAAAAGTACAAGGGGTTTTTGAAGCCGCACAGCAGCGATACTTCGGAAATATTGCCGCTGTAATGGGCAGAGCACAAAAGCTCCGTGGCCGCCTGCAGGCGCAGGTTGGTCAGGTATTTATGGGGCGTCATGCCCAGCTCTTTTCGGAAAATTTTGCACAGATGGTCGTAGCAGTAGGGCATGGTGTGCAAAAAGGCGTCCAGCTCATAATTGGCATTGGCGTAGTTTTGCACGATGCTGCGTTCAATCTCCTCTGCCACTTTGTTTTTCGCATGGGAGGACTGATTGGCGGCCATGGACTTGACGATCAGATTGCCGTAGGCAGGCAAAAGCAGGTTCCGCCGCTCCTGATCGCTGTTATAGTGGTAATAGGCATCGGAAAACAGGTGCAGTATGGAGTGATTGGCATCGTCGCGAATGATGACGGGTTCCCGGAAGGGCAGGGCCGCATTGCTCACGTTCAGGTGGATGTTGGTGAAGCCGGTTTCGCTCACGTTTTCGTGGGGCACGTCCGGCGGAATGACCACAATATCCCCCACGCCGTAGGGAAGGCGCAGGCTGTCGAAAATAAAGGTGCCTGAATCCCGGGTGCAGTAAACCAGCTCCCAGCTTTCGTGCTTATGACGGCTGACGCTGTAGGTGAGAAAATGCTTGCCGGCAAAAACGATGTCGTTCATTGGATCACCTCTTGTAATGTTCAGAAAAAAGCTTCTGAATCCATTTTATCAAATCACGGGCGTTTTGTCCATCCCCGGAGAAAAGGCCCGTTTGCCCAAATTCAAGAAAGGGAGCGTATCAATATGGCATATCTGACGCTCAAAAACATCAACAAGATTTACCCCAACGGCTTCCACGCAGTGCATGATTTCAATCTGGAGGCGGAGAAGGGCGAGTTCATTGTGTTTGTAGGCCCTTCCGGCTGCGGCAAATCCACCACACTGCGGATGATTGCCGGGCTGGAGGATATCAGCAAGGGCGAATTTCTCATCAATGGCGAGCTGGCCAATCAGTGGGGACCCCGGGAAAGGGAAGTGGCCATGGTGTTCCAGAGCTACGCCCTCTACCCCAATATGACGGTGTATGACAATCTGGCCTTCGGCCTGTCCCTGCAAGGGGTGGACGAAGACGTGATTGATGAGCGTGTGCAGAAAACGGCCAGAATTCTGGGCCTCACCGATTATCTGGATCGGATGCCCCGTGCCCTGTCCGGCGGCCAGAGGCAGCGTGTGGCGGTGGGCCGCTCCATTATCCGCAAGGTGGGCGTTTTCCTGATGGACGAACCGCTGTCCAACCTGGACGCCAAGCAGCGCGTTACCATGCGTTCCGAAATTACCCAGATTCACCGGGAAACCGGCGCTACTACCATCTACGTCACCCACGACCAGACAGAAGCCATGACCATGGCAGATCGGATTGTGGTGATGAAGGACGGCTATGTGCAGCAGATCGGTACGCCCCGGGATGTGTATTTCAATCCGGTGAACATGTTTGTTGCCGGGTTCATCGGCGAGCCGCCCATGAATTTCATCCGCCGCAGGGTGGAAAACGGCTGCATCCGGGTGGGTGAAAGCCAGCTGGATCTTTCCCTGAAACTGGGCGAAAAGGTGAATGAGTACGAGGGAAAGGATATCGTGTTCGGCTTCCGTCCCGAAGCCATTCAGCTGGGGCAGCAGGAAAATGCCTATGTGCTCAGCGGCACGGTGGAGCTGACGGAAATGCTGGGGGACAATGCCAACGTGTATATGGACGTGGATCAGGACAAGGCCATCCTGAAGGTAAGCCCCCATGAAATTCCCCAAATGGACAGCGAAATTTCTTTCTCCATTCCTGTGGACAGCGTGTATCTGTTCGACGGCGAAACGGAAAAAGTGATATAAGAAAATGAATCTATAAAACGGAGGAAATGATGATGGATATTCGTTATTCTGCCAATCCCCAGGATGTGCGCCGTTATACCACGGAAGAAATGCGCAAGGAATTTCTGATCACCGACCTTTACCAGAAGGACACCGTTCAGGCTACCTATTCCCATGTGGACCGGATGGTGGTGATGGGCATTATGCCTGTGGACGAAGTGGTGTCTGTGGACAAGGGCATTGATGTGTGGAAAAATTTCGGCACCCAGTATTTTCTGGAACGCAGGGAAGCCGGTGTGTTTAACCTGGGCGGGGACGGCTATATCGAGGCCGACGGCCAGCGCTTTGACATGACGTTCGAAGACTGTCTTTACATCACCATGGGCACCAAGGAAGTGAAGTTCGGCAGCAAGGACAAGGAAAACCCTGCCAAGTTCTACCTGTGCTCTTCTCCCGCCCATCGTGCCTGCAAGACCACCTTCATCTCCTTCGCCGAAGCCCAGAAGCGGCCCCTTGGTGAAGATAAGCTTTCCAATAAGCGGGTCATTAACCAGTTCATTCATCCCGACGTGCTGGAAACCTGCCAGCTGCTCATGGGCCTTACCCAGCTGGCTCCCGGCAGCGTGTGGAACACCATGCCCAGCCACACCCACGAGAGGCGCATGGAAGTGTACACCTATTTCGAAATCCCCGAAAATCAGGTGGTCATGCATTTCATGGGTCAGCCCCAGGAAACCCGCCACATTGTGATGAACAATTTTGACGCCGTCATTTCTCCCTCCTGGTCCATCCACAGCGGCTGCGGCACCAGCAATTATACCTTCATCTGGGCCATGTGCGGTGAAAACCAGGCCTTTGACGATATGGACTCCTTCCAGCCTACCGACATGAAGTGAGGTAATGAAAAATGGCATTTGATATGAGCAAGTTTTCCCTGCAGGGCAAGGTGGCCCTGATCACCGGCGGCAGCTACGGCATCGGTTTTGCCATCGCCAAGGGCCTGGCTGTGGCCGGCGCTACGGTGGTGTTCAACGACATCAACCAGGAACTGGTGGACAAGGGCCTGGCCGCTTATGAAGAAGCCGGTATCAAGGCATACGGCTATGTGTGCGACGTGACGGACGAAGACGCTGTGCAGGACATGGTGAAGAAGATCACCGCGGAAGTAGGCGTGATCGATATTCTGGTGAACAATGCCGGTATCATCCGCCGCATTCCCATGATCGAAATGGAAAGCCGGGATTTCCGGAAAGTGATCGATGTGGATTTGGTGGCCCCTTACATCGTGGCGAAAGCCGTTATCCCCGGCATGATGGAAAAGGGCCATGGCAAGATCATCAACATCTGCTCCATGATGAGCGAATTGGGCCGGGAAACCGTGTCCGCTTACGCCGCAGCCAAGGGCGGCCTGAAAATGCTCACCCGCAACATCTGCTCCGAATACGGCCAGTACAATATCCAGTGCAACGGCCTGGGCCCGGGTTATATTGAAACGCCTCAGACGGCTCCCCTGCGTGAAATCCAGCCCGATGGCAGCCGCCATCCCTTTGACCAGTTTATCCGTGCCAAAACTCCGGCTGAGCGCTGGGGCACCCCGGAAGATCTGATGGGCCCGGCGCTGTTCCTGGCTTCCGATGCCAGCGATTTTGTCAACGGCCAGGTGCTTTACGTAGACGGCGGTATTCTTGCCTACATCGGCCGCCAGCCCTGAGGAAAATGAAGGATTCAGAAAGAAAAATTGCGAGGGAGGGGCTTGCCCCTCCCTTTTGCTGTAGAAAACAGGCTCTTTTTTGCGCAAAAATGGCCAGGAATCTTCTTGCACCGGAACGGTTTCTTTGTTACAATTAAAGCTGTGTTATTTCAGAAAGAGGATGTTTTACATGCAACAGGCAAAGAAATCCATGGTGCGGGATCTGACGGGAGGAAGCGTGGCGAAGCTGCTGCTCAGCTTTGCTTTCCCGCTGTTTGTTTCCAATGCCCTGCAGGCCATTTACAACATTGTGGACATGGTGGTGGTGGGGCAGAAGATGGGCGGTGCCGGCATGAGCGCTGTGTCCATCGGCGGTGATGTGCTGCATCTGCTCACCTTCCTGGCCATGGGCTTTTCCTCTGCCGGGCAGGTGCTGATTGCAAGAGACGTGGGCGCCGGCCGGATGGAAAAGGTGAAAAGAACCATCGGCACCATGTTCACCTTCCTGCTGGGCATTTCTCTTGTTATGAGCGTGGTGTGCTATTTCCTGCGCGTGTGGATGCTGGATGCCCTGAACACCCCTGCCGAATCCTATAAATATACCATGGATTATACTGTTACCTGCATTGCGGGGCTGGTGTTCATATACGGCTATAATATCATCAGCGCCATTCTCCGCGGCATGGGAGACAGCAAAAGGCCCTTCGTGTTTGTGGCGATTGCTGCTGTGATGAACATCATCCTGGATCTGGTTTTTGTGTATGCTATGGAGATGGGAGTGTTCGGCGCTGCCCTGGCTACGGTGATCAGCCAGGCGTTTAGCTTCATTGTGGCGCTGATTTATCTGTATCGCAGCCGGGAAAGCTTTGGCTTTGATTTCAAGCTGCAAAGCTTCAAAATTGACCGGGAAGCACTCAAACCCCTGATTTCGCTGGGTGTACCCATGGCCATTCAGTCTGCCTCCATCAATATTTCCAAGATTATTCTCACCAGCTGGATTAACCTGTCCGGCGTTACCTATTCCGCTCTCAGCGGTATTTACAATAAGGTGGGCATGATGATTGGTATCGTGTCCAATTCCTTCACAACGGCCGGTGCCAGCATGGTGGGGCAGAATCTGGGTGCACAGAAATACGAACGGGTGCCGAAAATCATGCGGACGGTGCTGGTTTGCGGGATGATCGTCAGCGGCATTTGCACGGTGGCGGTGCTATTCTTCTCCAAAACCATCTTCGCCATGTTTACCACTGATGCATCGGTGCTGGCTGTATCGGCTGTGATCATTGCGCCTACCATTATCAATTTCTTCGGCTCTGCCACCCGCAGTATGGCCTTTTCTCTGATCAACGGCTCCGGCAACACCCGGCTGAACTTTGCCATTGCCATCATTGACGGCATGATCAGCCGTGTGGGCATTGCGGCGCTGCTGGGCTTTGGCATGGGCATGGGCTGCCAGGGGTTCTGGTACGGCGATGCACTGGCAGGCTGGATGCCCTTTGTGATCGGCATGTGCTATTTTCTGTCCGGCAGATGGAAGAAGATCAAATAAGCATGCATCGTTTTACTGCGGATTGAGGAACCCTGAGGGGCGTTGCCCCTGCACCCACAAGGGATTTCATCCCTTGACCCAGAAGAGGAAATTGCTTGGCTTATCCAGCATACAATTTCCCGCTGGGACAAGAAAAACCCGCTGATGCGAGTGGAAAAAGGCTCCCTTGTGTAAAGGGAGCTGGCCCGCAGGGCCTGAGGGATTGTCGTATCCCCTCCAAGAAACACGCAAAAACCCCTTGGCAAAAGAGGATTACAATACTGCAAATTGGCTGTGGCACAGCCGCCACACACGGGCCGGCGGCAGAATGCCGTCCACCGGATGCAAAGCATCCGGGGAAAACGAAAAAATAAGCGGTGGGAAAATACATTTTCCCAGCCGCTATTTTTATCGTTTTCATTGTGCCCGTGGT
>JAFSBN010000159.1 GCA_017437265.1 Clostridia bacterium | reverse complement strand
GCCTCGGCCTTGGTGTACATCTTGTGGTACACGGGAGCCAGGGTGATGTTCTCCAGAATGGTCTTGTGGGGGAAAAGGTTAAAATGCTGGAACACCATGCCCATCTTTTCCCGATGCTTGTTGATGTTCACCCTGGGGTCGGTAATATTGGTGCCTTCCACGGTGACGGTGCCCTTGGTGGGCATTTCCAGCAGGTTCAGGCAGCGCAGGAAGGTGGATTTGCCGGAGCCGGAGGGCCCGATCACCACGACCACTTCGCCGCGCTTGATTTCGGCGTCTACGCCCTGGAGGGCCTTCAGCTTGCCTTCGTCAAAATGCTTTTCCAGGCCTTTGACGGAAATGATGATATCAGTGGTCACTGTTACGCAGCCTCCTTTCCAGCTTACCGATGAGCCAGGTGAGCGTCAGCACCACCAGCAGGTACAACAGACCGGAAACGATATAGGGTGTAAAGGCGGAGAAGGTGCGGGAGCGGATATAGTCGCCGGCCTTGGTCAGTTCTGTGAGGGCGATATAGGAGAGAATGGAGGTTTCCTTGATGAGGGAAATGAACTCGTTGCACATGGCGGGCAGGGCGGATTTGGCGGCCTGGGGCAGGATGATATAGATCATGGTGCGCACACCGGAAAGGCCCAGGGAGCGTCCGGCTTCCGTTTGCCCCTTTTCCACGCTCATAATGCCGCCGCGGACGATTTCCGCCACATAGGCGGCGCTGTTGAGGCCGCAGGCGATGACGCCCACGATCACCTTATCGATGCTGATGGAGCCGAAAATGCCGAAATTGATGATCAGCACCTGCAAAAGCAGAGGCGTGCCGCGCATGATGTTGATATACAGGCCGGCAAGCTTGGACAGGCCTTTTACGACGGAGACGCCCAGGTTGGGCAAAAAGCCCCGGCCCTTGGCGCTCATGTTCTGCACCTGGGGCAGACGCAAAATGGCCAGCAGCGTGCCCAGCACCAGGCCTACCACGATGGCATACAAAGACACCTGCAGCGTAACGCCCAGACCCTTCAGGTACTGCAGCCAGCGGTCGTCCTTGATGATGTTCAGGTAAATTTCTTTATAAAGAAATTGCCAGAAATTGAGGGTGTTGGCCTGAACCAGGGGTTCAATTTCCAGCCACCACTTTTCAAAAATGGAAATGGATTGGACAACGGTGTTCAATGGGCTTCCCTCCACATGTCGCTTCTAATCGTACAAATGCCGTAGAGAGGGAAAGCTCTCTACGGCGGTATTTGCGTTTCCGAATTACCGAAGGATCTGTTTGCTGTTAGTTGAAGTACTTCACAGCCAGTTCATCAAAGAAGCCTTCTTTTTCCAGTTCGGCCAGGGCGTCGTTGATCTTCTTGAGCAGTTCGGGGTTTTCCTTGTTCACTTCGATGCCATACCAGTCAGCCTGCAGGCCCATATCCACCATCTGGAGGGTATCGTCCTTCAGGGAAGCCAGAATGGCCTGGCCCACGGGCTTGTCGATGATCACAGCGTCCACCTTGTTGCCCTGCAGGTCCATGATGGCGTTGAGGAAGGTCTTATACTGGGCTACGTTATCCTTGCCGGTGATTTCTTCGGCAGCAAAGTCGCTGGTGGTGCCCAGCTGCACGCCGATCTTCTTGCCCACCAGTTCTTCGGTGGTGGCGTAGGGAGCGTCAGCCTTCACGATGACAACAAGACCGGCGTTGATGTAGCCGTTGGAGAAGTCAACAGTCAGCTTGCGTTCGTCGGTGATGGAGATACCGGACAGGCCGATGGTGTTCTTGTTGGCGGCCACGGCGCTGATCACAGCGTCAAAGTCCATGGCTTCGATCTTGTATTCGATGCCGGCCTTCTTGGCAATGGCATCCCACATGTCGATATCATAACCCACGGTAGCATCGCCTTCCACATATTCGAAGGGAGGATATTCGGGGTTGGTGGCCACGGTGATCACGGTGGCAGCGGTTTCGTCCTTCTTGGCGCAGCCGGCCAGGGACAGGGCCAGGATGGCGATCAGCATCAGAGCGATGATCTTGGAATACTTTTTCATGGGTGTTACCTCCAAATAGAATTTCATTATTTTGGAACGTGGCCAGTATATCACGCCGGAACAGGGTTGTCAATAGGTAAATTGAATAAATATTCAAAATATTGATCGAAAAATAAAACAAATACGATAAATATACAGGTTTATACAGCGAAATATGCATAAATGCACGCATCATGTGTTTTATGGTATCATTTGTGCCTGATTGGCGGTGCGTGCGGTATAAAAAAACTGTCCGCCGGGGCAGACAGTTTTGTAAAAAGCCTGTATTGATACCGGGAAAGGCCTGTTATTCCTTTTCCCAGGCAGTGACCAGCTTATCATAAGAGGTGAGGGACAGCCGGGTGCCTTCCGTCCATTCAGGCCGGGGCAGCCGGGCGTCGAAATAGAAAAGCCGGTCGTCTTCTTCGTTGTTCATATCGTTGATGTTGATAATCATGGGAAAAAGCATCAGCCCTTCCCGCCACAGGGGCGTTTCCTCCATTTCCTTCAGGCAGCCTTCCGTTTTGCGCACCTTGCCAAAGAGGGCGTGCTCCACATGGATCCGGTAAGAGCGGAGGGGGGAAATAAACAGGGTGTAGCAGAAAATGAGCAGAACGCCCAGGGCAATGGTGAGCCCCACGGTGAGCCCCTGCAACCGAATGCAAAGAGAAAATACGATGCCGCCCAGCAGCAGTACGCTGGGGATCGCAAGCAGCACCAGCCGTTTTTTCAGCTGGGCGGTAAGCTCTTCAAAATCCTGTTTGGTATACACGGTGCATGCCTCTTTTCTCGGAAAAATCCGGGGAGATGTGCCCATTATACCGCAGATGTCCGAAAAAGTACAGCCTTGTTTTGTGTCATCAGCTTGTCACAGAAGGATGCAGATCATGCCGCCTTCCCCCTCGTTGAGCATCCGGGTGAGTGCAGTCTGCACCTTTTCCTGGGCCTCTGCCGGCATCCGGTGCAGCTTGCCGGCGAGCCCGTCCTGCACCAGCGTCTGCAGGGATTTGCCGAAGAAATTGGTGTTCCAGAGGGCCTCCCGGTCCGTTTCATACTGCTGGTTCAGGGTTTCGATGAACTGCTCGCTTTGCTCCTGGGTGCCCAGGATGGGGGCCACTTCCGTTTCGATATCGGAGCGGATCAGATGCAGCGTAGGGGCGCTGGCCCGAAGACGGATGCCAAAGCGGCTGCCCTGGCGCATCAGTTCCGGTTTTTGCAGGTTGATTTCCGTCATGGCCGGGGTGACCAGGCCGTAGCCTGTCTGCTGCACCGCTTTCATGGCGCCGGCAATGCGGTCATAGGCACGTTTGGCCTGCACCAGTTCCGTCATCAGGGACAAAAGGTGTGCGTCGCCGGTGATGGTTTCGCCGCATTGCTCGGACAGGATGCGGCTGAACAGCCCTTCCTTGACCGGCAGGGTGTAGCGCAGGGTGCCGCTTCCCAGATCCACCTGCTCATTGGTGGGCAGGTCCAATTGCTCCGAGCCCTGGAAAACGGCGGCGGTCATGGCCTTATCCCGGACGGATTTGAGCATGCCGCTCAGCTTTTTCACCGCTTCAATGGCAGCGGTGGGCAGCCAATGATCCACGGGCAGGGCGCTCACCCAATCGGGCAGGGAGAAGCGCACCTCCCGCACCGGAAAAGCGGAAAGCAGGCCTGCCAGCAGGGACTGCATATCCTGCTCCGTCATTTCCTTTACATTGAGCAGGGCAACCGGCACATCGTATTTCTTTTCCAGAGCCCGGCGCAGGGCTTCGGTATCGGGGTCCTGGGCCCTGGCAGAATTGAGCACCACGGAAAAAGGCTTGCCGGTTGCCTTCATCTGCCGGATGGCCGTTTCCTCTGCCTGGGTGTAGGCAGAGCGGGGCAGATCGGAAATGGTGCCGTCGCAGGTGACCACAAGGCCTACGGTGGCATGATCCTCCATCACCTTCCTGGTGCCCAGTACCGCTGCTTCTGCAAAGGGAATATCGCCGTCGGCCCAGGGGGTGGATACCATCCGCGCTTCTTCGCCGTCTTCAGCGCCCTGGGCGCCGGGGATGGGATAGCCCACCGAATCCACCATCCGTACCCGAGCCTTCAATTGATCCTGCAGTTCTATTTCCGCCGCGCCTTCCCCGGGAATGAAGCAGGGCTGGCAGGTCATGATCATGCGGCCGGAGCCGGACTGGGGCATTTCATCCGTCAGCCTGTCTTTCCGGGCCCCCGGTGCCACATAGGGCAGCACCATCTGCTCCATAAACCGGGCGATCAAGGTGCTTTTGCCCGTCCTCACCGGGCCCACTACGCCAATGTACAACTCCCCTTGTGTTCTTTCCAGAATATCCCGGTAAAGGGGCTTTTTTTCCCCCATGCTGGTTTGATCCATGTGCATGCCTCCTTTGGTTGCTTTCGCAGGATGGTATGCGAAAAATGAGTGGGATATGCCAGTAAAAAAGGGGCATAAGTGCATTTTTTGATGCATAGCGTAGCATGCACAGCAAAGGAAGGGGAAAGAAAAATGGATAAGGCAAAGCATGTTTATTCCGGCAGTAATACGGCGGAAGGGTTTTTTGGCTATTTTGAGGATTTGCAGCGGATGGCAAAGAGAACCCTGATTATCAAGGGCGGCCCCGGCGTGGGCAAAAGCACGCTGATGAAAAAGGCCGGGGTACATTATGAAGAAAAGGGCATGGAAGTGCATTATTACCATTGCTCCGGGGATCCGGACAGCGTGGATGCCGTCTATGTGCCGGCAAAGGGATATCTGATGGTGGACGGCACAGCCCCCCACCGGCTGGATCCTGTGTGTCCCGGAGCGATGGACGGCATTCTGAACCTGGGCGTATGCCTGAACGAAGGGATGCTGGCAGAACAAAAGGAAGAAATAGCAGCGCTGTTTTCCGGCATTTCCCATACGTTTGCCCGGGCGTACCGGTATCTGAAAGCGGCGGAAGCCATGCGGCAGGACTGTGCTGCGGTATACAGGAAGGCTTTTTTGCCGCCCCGGCGCAGAAACATGGAAAATCACCTTTTGTCTCTTGTGCCGGATGGGGAGAAGGGGGGAGAGCAGCATGCCTTTTTGCAGGCCATCACCTGGAAGGGCGTGGTGCAGTGTGCGGATTGGCTGGAGGCCAGACAAATGGTGAGCCTTATGCTGCCCTTTGGTATGGATGCAGACGAGCTTTTGCAGCCCATTTTGCATCTGGCAAGGCAGAAAGAGCTGAAGAGGCTGTGCTGGCATGATCCTTTGGACGGCAAAAAGCTGAGCCATCTGCAGGTGGGGGATACGCTGTTTACCACGGCGTCGCCCCAGGGTGCTGTGGAGATTTTGCCGGAAATGGAACAGGACGAGATCAAACAGGAGGCAAGCCGACTGTCCTTCAACCGGGCAGTGTATGATCTGTGCCTGCATCAGGCGGTGGATGTGCTTTCCCAGGCCAAGGAGGCCCATGACCGGCTGGAGCGATACTACATCGACGCCATGGACTTTGGCCGCCTGCAGGCCATCACCAAGGAAGTGCTGGAGGAATTGCCGTAACTGAAAAAAACAACCGTCCTTGGAGGGAGAACTGTCAAGGAACAAGTTATCCAGCAACAAGAAAAGACGTGCATCCGGTGATATGCCGGATGCACGTTTACTTATATGTACCTGTATAAACGCAATGCACTGGTACAGTGCGTATAATTGCGCCCTCCTAAGAGGGAGAAAAGCTGCTTTGGTTTGCTCAACAAATTGGAATTTATCAATTACATGACAAAACAAATTTTTTTACCAGATTAGTATATTTTTGAGGATGTTCGAACCACGATAAATGTGCACTATTAGCAAGTACATTAGTTGTGCCATTTGGAGCATATTTGTCAAACCACTCCTGTTCAAACTTTCCACAGGTGATGTCATATTCGCCCACAATCAAAAGTTGAGGCTTGCATATATCTGCAAGAAAAGGCAGATAATTAAAATAAAAGTCTTCTGATTCATAGATTTTCTTTCTGAAGATAATGTGCTTTTCCCAGCAATCGTTTGACACTTTAGGCACAGGAATATACTTGTTTTTATAATCTCGGTATCTACTCAATTCAATAACATGACAGTAATCCTCAAGTTTTTCATCCCACTCAATGCTCATGGCCCTGTCAAAAGCATCCTGTGGAGAAATATCTTTTTCAAATATCTTACTAACAAGTTCTATCTGTTCCGTAACATTATTTTGTTCAAAATAAGGTAAGGTTGCCTCGGCAATTGCTCTTGCAGTATGCAGTGCACTCCATAATGGACAATCATATATTACGGCATCAATCCTATCAGGATAATTGTGTGCATATAAAAGTGCGAGCATTCCACCAAAAGAGTGTCCAAGAGGAATCCAAGTTTTAATGTTAAGTGCAACTCGCATTTGCTCTATCATGTTGACATGATAATTTACATCTGTTTTTTGTTCTTTAGGAATGGCCTCCGAACGAAATACACCATATTGGTCAAAACTGATGATGTGAAAATGCTCTCCCAACATTTGTGCTTGATAAGTATAGGTTAAACAACTTTCACCTGGCCCACCATGCAAATATAACAAAGTAGGATTATTCCCCACACCATATTCTTCATAATATATCATTTTGCCACAAATATTTACATAAGCCATAATATAAACCACCTCGTCGTCAAATTCTTATTTGTCGCTTTCATTCTATCACGCAGAACAAGAAACAGCAAGCCTTGGCGGGCTTGCTGTTTCGGTATTTCTTTGGTGCAAAGGGAAGGATAACTCCATCCTTTTCATCATCCCCTGTGGCGGGCGGTTGTTTTTTATTGCTCCAGTACCATTTCCCGGCAAAGCCATTCTTTACCGAAAACATGATAGCTTTCTTTTTCGGGCAGCGCGATTTCCCTAAAACCCACAGCCTGATAGCAATGGAATGCGGCGGGATTGTTTTCAAATACACCAAGGGAAATGCTGTCCGCTTTCAGCAGATGTTTGCCATAGTGGATGGCCAGGTTCAGCATTTCCTTGCCATAGCCTTTGCCCCGGAGAAGGGGATTGACGATGACAAAGCCAAAGCGCAGGTGCGCTTTTTGTTCATCGGTGAAGCGCAGGATCATATGGCCCTGCACACCATTTTCGTCATAGGCGGTCATGGGATAAAATGCATCGTTCAGGCGCTGGGCATCGTAATGGGCATTCAGCGCTTCTTCCGTCAGCGGGTAGTGCTCAAATCGGTCTGCGCACCACTGCCGGAAAGAAAATTCGTCCCCCAGCCAGGAAACAATGGCTTTTGCATCGCAGGGTTTATAGGGCCTCAGTCGCAACATGGAGCATCACCTTCTTTTTGTGGGAAAAGAGTATTTTCCATGTCCAGGGTGCGCTGCATTTGCTGCTGCAGACGCAGGTAAGTTTCTCGGTGCATGGAAAGGGTGTTCTGCCAGAGGGTTTCAGCTGTTTTGGTACCGCAGGGACGCATGGCCCATGCATCCAGTGTTTGCAGACGCTGTGTGCATATCTGCAGGGCTTCAGCTGCCCCTTTTTCACGGATGTGTCCATGGCTGATGAGACACAGACGCAGAGCATCGAAGCGGTCCAGATCGTCAGCATCCCGGACAGAGAGCTCAAAAGCGGTGGCATCCTTTGGAACATCCATCCAGATATCGTGGATGGCGATGCCCCGGCAGATGACGGAAGAAAGGGATGGAGGATAATGGATGACGGACAAGAAGCGCTCAGCAATATGGGCGCTGACAGCGGCATGAGCGGGCCATTCTTCCATCGTTTTACAAAAAGGGTAGCCTGCATCATGTAAAAGAGCGGCCAGCATCAAAGGCTCCGGATCCCAGTTTTCACCCCGAGCAATCTTTTCAGCCCATCCGCAGGCACGCAGGCAATGTTCGTACCGGTACCGCATGGCATATTGATCCGGCTGCAAAAGGGCATACAGAAGCGCCCTTGCCGCCTGCAGAGGGGGCTGGGATGCATCACAGGCGGCCAGGATTTTGTCCAGCCGCTTTTCGTCTTTTCTGTATTTGGCGATGAGAGAATGTTTCATGGCAATCATATATTCAAAAGTGCCACAGCGCACAGGATGATCCCCATGGCCAGCCATTGCTTTTTGCGCAGTTTTTCATGGAACAGGAAAACGCCGGCCAATGTGATCAGCAGAATCACCAGCACGCCCCTTGTGGGGTAGAAAATGACGGCGCCGATTTCATCCACAGCCTGCAGCATGAACCGGGAAGCAAAGAAATTGGAAACGCCGATGAGAAAGCCGTACAGCAGCTCCTGCAGGCCCGGCTTTTCTTTCTTGGCAATGGCGGCTGCGGCGCTGATGATGAGAGCGGAGCCGAAGGTGTAGAAAAGGTACTGATCGGACAGCGCTTTGGCCCCTTCAGCGTTGAAAATTTTGCCCATGGAGGAGGAAAGGCCTTCCACCAGCAGCAGCACCATCAAAAGCAGCAGGGAAGCGGCAGCCCCCTTTTTTCCGTTATCGGTGATGAGTACGATGGAAACAACAGCCAGCGCTGCACCGATCAGCTGGTACGGGGAGGGACGGTCGCCATAGAAGCACAGGGCCACCGCCAGCGGCACCAGCAGGCTGCCCAGCTTTGCAAAAACGGAAGAGAGCACCACGCCGTTTGTGGCAATGCATTTTTGGTTAAACACCAGCGTCAGCATATAGAAAACGCCGGTGATGATGCCCAGAATCAGCGTGATGGAAAAGCCTTCTGCCTGCGCCGGAAACAGGGAGGATACCCCGGAAAAGCCGCTGGCAAGCAGGATACAGGTAAGGTAATTGACGGCCAGTACCGTCATTTTGCCCCTGGCTTTTCCTTCGCTCATGCGCATGAAGATGGAAAGCAGGGAACTGCACAGGATGGTAAGGATCATGGCAAGCATGGGTATTTCTCCGTTTCTTTACTCGGGTTTTTCCAGGGTCAGGGTTTCGCCGTCCAGGTATACAATGCCGGTGTGGATGAAATCCTCCGGAAGGTTGACCAGATCTTTTTTGTTTTTTGTATACACCAGTTTTTTCAGCATTTTTTCCTTGTCTGCTTCTTCCGTCAGCGGCAGGGGGCGGAAATCCCCCTTGCCCTGGGTGATGCAGGGAACAACGGAAAAGGAATACAGGGAGGGTGCGTTTTCTTCATTCAGATGATAGGTGAGCTGGAAAATGCCGGTGTTTTTATCCACATCGCTCATGGAGCCGAAGGTGAAATTGCCGGTGGAATAGAAGATGGGCTTTCCTTTATAAAACTGCACGATCTGCAACACGTGGGGATGGTGGCCCCAGATCACATCGGCCCCCAGATCCATCACTTTTTTTGCATAGGTGAATTGCCAGCTTTCGGGGATGAAATGCACTTCTCTTCCCCAGTGCAGGCTGACGATCACCAATTCACAGCCCTCTTCCCGCAGCTTTTCGATCCGGCTGCCTATTTTGGGCAGATCATAGTCCTGAGGATAGGAAAAGGCCACGGCACCGATTTTGATGCCCTTCACTTCGTAGATGCCCAGATGATCCCTTTCCCGTTTGGTGCCGGGGTAGAGGGTGCCGAAATGGGGGATACCGAAGGAGTCCAGGGCAGCAAGGGTATCGTCATAGCCTTCCATCATAAAATCCATGGCGTGGTTGTTGGCGGTATTGACGGCATCCACCCCGGTGTGCTGATACACCTGGGCATACTCCGGGGCGGCGATGAGGTTGGTTTTCTTGTCGGCGTGCTTTTTTCGGGTGGAGTAAATCACTTCGTTATTGGCAAAGGTGAAATCATCCGCCTCCAGAATATCCCGCACCAGGGAAAAAGGCCAGTCGAAGCCTTTTTCATCCAGCACATGGGTGTAGCTGCCTTCCTTGCCTTTCTGGGCAGGCATTTCGCCCATGGAGCAATCGCCCACGAAGGAAAGGATGAGTGTCTCTTCCGCTGCGGCAGATGCGCACAGAAGCATACATAAGAATAAAAGCAAAATGCGTTTCATGCAAAGCGTTCCTTTCGGAAAAATACCATTTTATTATACAGGAAGGGATATGAAAAGACAAACGTTTTTTCCGCAGTTGCAACGAGTGGGGCGTAAGGGAGGCAGCATTCAAAAGGAAGTGTGTTTTGTCTCATGAATGGCGGCTTTTTGCAGTTTGGCCGATTGCAATGGGAAGAGAAAAGAGGTATGATAAAAAAAGAATAATGTGTACACGCAGGAGGAACCTGAAATGGCTGAACCTTTGTATAAACAAAATATCTGGAACCGGGAAGAGGATCAATCCGTGCTGGAAATTTATGATGTGGAAACGAACGAACGCACGGTGGTGGCCCAGATGGATTACTGCATTGAAGCACCCAACTGGACGCCGGACGGCAAGGCCCTCATTTACAACAGCAACGGCTGCATGTTCCGCATTGATCTGGAAACGAAGGAAATCACAAAAATTGATACGGATTTTGTGAACGAATGCAATAACGACCATGTATTGTCCTTTGACGGAAAGCAGCTGGCTGTCAGCCATGCCACCAAAGAGGACGGCAAAAGCCGCATTTACACCCTGCCCATCGAAGGCGGAGTGCCCCGGCTGATCACACCCCTGGCCCCTTCCTATCTCCATGGCTGGAGCCCGGACGGAAAGACGCTGTGCTACTGTGCGGAGAGGAATGGGGAATATGATATTTACACCATCCCTGCAGAAGGCGGCGTGGAAAAGCGGCTCACCGATGCCCCCGGGCTGGACGACGGTGCGGAATACGACAGTGTGGGCGAATATATCTGGTTCAATTCCGTGCGCAGCGGCTTGATGCAGGCATGGCGGATGAAAGCGGACGGCTCAGAGCAGACCCAGATGACCTTTGACGAAAACTGGAACACCTGGTTCCCCCATATTTCGCCCGACAGGAAGCTGGTGACCATGGTGTGCTACAAAAAGGGCGATGTGCAGCCCGGGGAACATGTGCCCCATAAATTTGTGGAGCTGCGCATGATGAATGCCGACGGCACAAATGTGCAGACGCTGGTGAAGCTCTTTGGCGGGCAGGGCACCATCAATGTGAATTCCTGGTCCCCCGACAGCAAGAAATTTGCCTTTGTTACCTATAAAATCCGGGGTATCGGCATTCCGGAGGAGGAATGAATCAAGTGGAGCATCCTGTGAAGAAAAAAGGCTTTTGCCAGATCAATATTATTGTGAAGGATATTGAGCTTGCGGCAAAGAAATGGGCAGAATTGTTGGGAATTGAAGTGCCAAAGATCCGCATCAATCATCTGGAAGGCAATGAAAACTACACCTACAGGGGCCAGCCTGTTTCCTGCGACCTGAAGGTGTGTGATATTCATATGGACGGCTTTGTGATCGAGCTGCATCAGACCGTCGGCGGCCCTTCTTCTTTTCAGGAATTCATTGAAAAGCATGGCAACGGTGTGCATCATCTGGGCTTTGAGGTGGGGGATGAAAGGGACGCCGTGATTGCCGATATGGAAAGGGAAGGCTATGACGTGCACCGCACCCTGGGCATCTATCCCGGCAGCAGCTGGACCATTGTGGACACCGAGGATGTGCTGGGCGTGAACCTGAATATCAAGCCTGTGAGATAAGGAACAACAGAACCAATGAACAAAACGATCAAAACAGCCCTGCGGGACACGCTTGCGGTACTGGGGGGCTATATGGTGCTGGGCTTTGGCTTTGGCATATTGATGCACGCCAGCGGTTTTCATCTGCTGCACACGCTGCTGATGAGCCTGTTCATATACGCCGGCTCCATGCAGTTTGCGGCGGTGGGGCTGATGACGGGCGGCGCATCGCTTCTGACGGCGGCCGTGACAACGCTGATGGTGAATGCGCGGCACATTTTCTATGGCATTTCCATGCTGGAAAAATATCAGCATACGGGAAAGGCAAAGCCTTACCTCATCTTCGGCCTTACCGATGAAACCTATTCTCTGGTGTGCCGGGAAACGGAAATGCCGGATGAAGAAAAAAAGCGCTATTACCGGTGGGTAACGGCGCTGGACCATGTCTATTGGGTGACGGGATCCCTGATGGGGGCAGCCGTAGGCACCATGGTGCAGTTTAATACAGAAGGCATCGATTTTTCCCTGACGGCCCTGTTTCTGACGGTGTTTCTGGAGCAATGGCTGACGAAAAAGGATCACGCCCCGGCATTAATGGGCGTTTTGATTTCGTCGATTTGCCTTTTGATTTTCGGCAGTGAACATTTCCTGATCCCGGCCATGCTGGTGATTGCGTTGCTGCTTTGCCTGTATACCGGAAGGGAGGCGAAGGAACGTGGATAACACCCATGTGTGGCTGACGATTGCCGTGATGGCGCTGGTGACGGCGGGACTTCGTTTTTTGCCGTTCCTCATCTGGAGCGGCAAAAGAAAAACACCGGCATTGATCGAAAGGTTGGGTCAGGTGCTGCCCTGCGCCATCATGGGCATGCTGGTGGTGTTTTGCCTGAAGGATACCCGGTTTGGCACGCCTTCCGGGTTTGTGCCGGCCCTGGCGGGGTGCGCCGTGGTAACGGTTACATATTTGTGGAAGCGAAATACCATTTTCAGCGTAGTGGCAGGCACGGTGTGCTGTATGCTGCTGATGCAATTGGTGTTCTGAATGGGCAGGAAAGGAGAAAAGCATTTTGAACAGGGAAACAAAGGGCCGGGTGCTTTCTGTTGCAAAGCAGTGGTGGCTGAAGGTGAATACGAAGCCGGTACGGATGCACGCACTGGACGGCGCCGTTTTTCCGCATATCATCAAGGTGCAGTATACTGCGGATGGGAAAATGTACACCAAACGCAAATGGATCAGCGCAGGTGCGCCTGTTCCCGTTGAGGGGCAGGGTGTGCGGGTGATTTATGATGAAAGCAAGCCGCAAAAGGCAAAAGTGTTCTTTTGATCAACACAAAAGAGGTTTTCTGCTGTTCGCAAGAGAACCATGAGGGGCGTTGCCCCCTCACCAGGGGTATCACCCCTGGACCCAGCAGGGCCATTGGCCCTGCACCCAGTAGCGGAATTTACTCATCTTATCTGACAAACCATTTCCCGCTGAAACAAGAAAAACCCGCTGATGCGAGTAGAAAATGGCTTCCTTGTGTAAAGGGAGCTGGTCCGTAAGGCCTGAGGGATTGTCGTCTCCCCTTCACAAAACACGCAGAAACCCTTTGAAAAGAAGATGTAACTTTGCGAGTTGGATGCGCCACTGGCGCCCGCACCACGGGTCGGCGGCAGAATGCCGCCAACCGGATGCAAAGCATCCGGTTGGCGGCACTCTGCCGCCGGCCCGGGTTGCGGGCGCCAGTGGCGCATCCAACTCGCAAAGTTACAATCTTCTTTTACATAAGGGT
>JAFSBN010000158.1 GCA_017437265.1 Clostridia bacterium | reverse complement strand
GGCCTGGGCCATGGGAAGGGACTGCATTTCTTTCTGAATCTTCTTCATTTCTTCGTCGATTTGCGCCATGCGTTCAAAATCGGGCTGCTCCTGGGCGGTGCAGGCTTCGATTTCCTGGTGAAGTTCTTCGTATTTGCCAAAGTATTCCGCCATGGCTTCGTCCTGGGAGGCGGCATCTTCCGTGGCACGCATCACGATGAATTCCTGAGAGGAAGCGATGGCCATAGCCAGTTCCTTTGCTTTTTCCATTACGTTCTGATCCATTTTCTTTTACTCTCCTTTAATCATTTCGCCCCGCAGCGTGGTTTTGCTGGCGGCGGTTATCTGAACCGGCACAATTTTGCTGATCAAATCCTGTGTTCCCCGGAAATTGACGGAAATATTCCGTTCACTTTTTCCCGTCATTTCCGTTTCATCCCGCTTGGCGTGGCCGGAAACCAGCACGTTCACTTTGGTGCCAATGAGGGACTGGAAAATTTCCTGGGTGATCCGATCCTGCTGATGGATCAATTTTTCAATGCGCCGGGAGGCCACATCCGGGTCAATCTGCCCGGGCAGCGTGGCGGCCTTGGTGCCCACCCGAGGGGAATAGATGAAGGTGAAGGCGCTGTCCCACCTGACTGAGTTGGAAAGGGCCAGGGTATCTTCAAATTCCGCTTCCGTTTCCCCGGGGAAAGCCACAATCAAATCCGTGGAGATGCCGATATCCGGCACGGCGGAGCGCAGTTTCCGCACCCGATCCAGATAAATTTCCCGGGTGTAGCGGCGGTTCATTTGCTCCAGAATGCGGTTATTGCCGGATTGCACCGGCAGATGGAAGTGATGGCACAGGGCCGGGTTCACCGCCATTTCTTCAATCAGCTCATCGGAAAGGTCTTTGGGGTGGCTGGTCATAAACCGAACTCTGGGAATGCCCGTTTTGCCGATTTCACGAAGCAGCTGGGGGAAAGTGACGCCAAAAGAATTATCATTGCCGTAGGAGTTCACGTTTTGCCCCAGCAGCATAATTTCCTGAACGCCCTTCTTTTGCAGCCCTTCAATTTCCTGCAAAATGGCCTTGGGATCCCGGCTGCGTTCCCGGCCCCGGACATAGGGCACAATGCAGTAGGAGCAGAAATTATTGCAGCCATACATGATGGTGACGTAATTCTGGAAGCTGCTTTCCCGGCGCACAGGCAGGCCTTCGATGAGGGTGGATTGCTCTTCCGGCACGGCGATCACACGCTGTTTGTTTTCCACGGCCTTGAGAAGCAATTCCGGCAGGCGGTGGATGTTCCCGGTGCCAAAGGCCACATCCACAAAGGGATAGCGGCGCAGCAGGGTTTCCGCCATGCCAGGCTCCTGCACCATACAGCCGCAAATGCCAATCAGCATCTGGGGCCGGTTCTTTTTGATTTCCTTCAGCCAGGTCACGTTTCCAAGTGCCTTGCGTTCCGCATTATCCCGGATGCAGCAGGTGTTGTGCAGCACAAAATCCGCTTCTTCCTTGGAAGGGGCCATGGTCATGCCCATACGTTCCAGGGTGCCGGCCAGCTTTTCGGAATCGTGGGCGTTCATCTGGCAGCCGTAGGTGACGATGAAGTAGGTTTGGGGCCTTTCGGGCAATGCGGTAAACTGATCCGCATAGCCCATCTGGGCATCCATTTCCGCCTGGGAAATGGGCAGGATGATATCACGTTTGTTCATACTTGTTCCTCTTTCAGCCCGGTGCCTTTGCAATGGGGGCAGGGCGAAATGGTGTGCAGGGCAGGGCCTGTTTTTTTGCGGCTCATTTCCAAAAGGCCAAGGGAAGTGAAGCCATACAGCACGGTTTTGGCGCTATCCTTTGCCAAGGCATCTTCAAGGGCCTGCAGCACGGCCTTCTTGCTTTCTTCCG
>JAFSBN010000157.1 GCA_017437265.1 Clostridia bacterium | reverse complement strand
ATGAAGGTTGAGGAGACGAAAAACAGCACCACGGGCACAATGAAAACGAAAAAAGAGCGGTTGAGAGAATGAATTCTCTCACCGCTTCTTTTTATCGTTTTCCCCGGATGCTTTGCATCCGGTTGGCGGCGTTCCGCCGCCGGCCCGTGGTGCGGCAGTGCCGCAGCCAACTCGCGAAGTTACAATCTGCTTTTGCAAATAGGTTTCTGCGTGCTTCATGGAGGGGAGACAACAATCCCTCAGGCCCTATGGGCCAGCTTCCTTTACACAAGGGAGCTTTTTTCTCGTGTTTCAACGGGAAAATGTTTGAAAGACAAGTCAAGAAAGTTCCGCTACCGGGTGCAGGGCCAATGGCCCTGCTGGGGGGTTGAGGGGGCAACGCCCCCACGGTTCCCCAAGCCTCAGCGGGAAAATGTTTGTTAGATAAGACAAGCAATTTCCGCCATTGGGTCCAGGGGCGATGCCCCTGGTGGGATACTTGAAAAACAGGAGGGAAAGGGGTATAATTAAAAGGATGCAATAATATGGAGGAAGATGCATGCGCACAAGGGATATGACTGCAGGAAAGCCGGCAAAAATGATTCTGGCCTTTGCTTTGCCCATGATGGCCGGCAATCTGTTCCAGCAATTGTATACCATTGTGGACGCATTTTTTGTGGGCCAGTATGCCGGAATGAATGCGCTGGCCGCCGTCGGTGCGGCAGATTGGCTCAGCTGGATGGTGTTTGGCATTGCCTGGGGCTATACGCAGGGCTTTTCCGTCCTCATTTCCCAGCGGTTCGGTGCAGGGGATGAGCAGGGCCTGAAAAAGGCTGTGGGCAATTCCGTTGCATTGACGGCCATCATCTGCATTTCCATTTCTGTTGTCAGCCTGCTGCTGGCAAGGCCGCTTTTGCATCTTTTGCAAACGCCGGATGAAATCATGGAAGATGCAGCGGTTTACCTGTATGTGCTGTTTGCGGCACTGCCCATTCTGGGGGCGTATAATGTGCAGGCAGGCATTTTGCGGGCGGTAGGGGATGCAAAAACGCCCTTGTATGCCATGGTGATTGCTTCCTTTACCAATATTTCCCTGGATGCCGTGTTCGTGATCTGGTTCCGATGGGGCGTGCTGGGGGCGGCGGTGGCCACGGTGCTCGCTCAGGGCGTATCGGCTGTATATTGTTACATGATTTTGCGCCGCATTCCTCAGGTGAGGCTGACGAAAGACGAACTTCGGTTGCAAGGGGATAATGTTCGGCAGCTGATCCGGCTGGGTACGCCCACTGCCATGCAGAATGTGGTGATTGGCGTTGGCGGCACGGCGGTGCAAAGCGTGGTGAATGGCTACGGCACGGTGTTTGTGGCCGGGTTCACGGCAACGAACAAGCTCTACGGCCTGATGGAGATGGCGTCGGTATCCCTTGGCGGCGCATTGTCCGCCTATGTGGGACAAAATTATGGAGCCAGCAAGTTCAGGCGCATCCGGGACGGGGTGCGCATAGGGGCTGTGATCACAACGGCGGTGAGCTTTGTGATCGCCGGGCTGTTGTTTATCTTTGGCAGGGGCGTGCTTTCCTGGTTTGTGAATGCACCGGATCCGCAACTGGTGAACGATTGTCTGGACGTGGCGCAGAAATATCTCAATGCCATGCTGGTGGGGCTGTTCGTTTTGTATTTGCTGCATGCCTACCGCTGTGCCCTGCAGGGCATGGGGGATACGGTAACGCCCATGGTGAGTGGCGTGGTGGAGCTTTTCATGCGCGTTGGTGCGGTGATGGTTCTGCCCCGGTTTATTGGCGAATGGGGTGTGTATTTTGCGGAGCTTTGTGCCTGGTTTGGCGCCATGGTGCTGCTGATTGCTGCTTATTATATCCGGGTAAATAAACTGCCGAAAACGGACTTTGCCGAAGGAGGAAAATAACATGGATTTTGTACAGATTCTGGCCCGGGAATTTCATCTCAGGCCCCAGCAGGTGCAGGCGGTGATCGAATTGACCGACGCCGGCAACACCATTCCCTTCATTGCCCGTTACCGCAAGGAAATGACCGGCTCTCTGGACGATCAGGTGCTGCGTGAACTGACGGACCGGCTGGAATATTTGCGGGGCCTGGAAAAGCGCAAGGGCGAAATTGAAAAGGCGCTGAACGAGCAGGGCGTGATGACGGAAGAGTTGCAGGAAAAGCTGAACAAAGCCGTCACCCTGGCCGAGCTGGAGGATATTTACCGTCCCTTCCGGCCCAAGCGCCGCACCCGTGCCACCGTGGCCAAGGAAAAGGGCCTGGAGCCCCTGGCCCTGTGGCTTTTGATGCAGTTGCCCGGCGGCAATGTGCAGGCAGAAGCGGCAAAGTATGTGGATGCTGAAAAGGAAGTGCCGGATGTGGAAAGCGCACTGGCCGGGGCAAGAGATATCATTGCCGAATCCGTCAGCGATGACGCTGCTTTGCGTAAAGACCTGCGTGCGCTTTTGCTTCGGGAAGGCGTGATTGTGACCAGCGCTGCCAAGGAAGAAGACAGCGTGTACAGCATGTATTATGCCTATCAGGAGCCTGTGCCCCGGATGGCCGCCCACCGCATTCTGGCGGTGAACCGCGGCGAAAGGGAAGAATTCCTGAAGGTTTCCCTGCAGGTGAACGAGGAAAAGGCCATCCGTACCATCCTGAACGCTTTTGTGCGGCCGGGCTGCGAACAGGCCAATCAGGTGGAAGAAGCCTGCCGGGATGCATGGGAGCGTCTTTTGTTCCCGGCGCTGGAGCGGGAAATCCGCAATACCCTGACCGACCGGGCCAACGAGCAGGCCATCCGTGTCTTTTCCCAGAACCTGCATCAGCTTTTGATGCAGCCCCCCATCAAGGGCAAAGTGACCCTGGGGGTGGACCCCGGCTTCCGTACCGGCTGCAAACTGGCGGTGGTGGATGAAAATGGCAAGGTGCTGGAAACGGGCGTAGGCCATTTCACTCTGCCCGGGCAAACCTTCCAGAAGGAGCAGAGTGCCAAGCTGATCAAGGCCATGGTGAAGCGCCATGGGGTGACCGCCATTGCCATCGGCAACGGAACGGCCAGCCGGGAAAGCGAACAGTTTATTGCTTCCCTTTTACCGGAATTGCCCGGCGCCGCCTATGTGATCGTCAGTGAAGCCGGCGCTTCCGTGTACTCTGCCAGCAAGCTGGCCGCCCAGGAATTCCCGGAATTTGACGTAAGTTTGCGCAGCGCCGTGTCCATTGCAAGGCGCATGCAGGACCCGCTGGCAGAGCTGGTGAAAATCGATCCTAAGGCCATCGGGGTGGGCCAGTACCAGCATGATCTGAAGCAGAACGAATTGTCCGGCGCTTTGGACGGCGTGGTGGAGCAGTGCGTGAACATGGTGGGTGTGGAAGTATCCACCGCTTCTGCGGAGCTGCTTTCCCATGTGGCGGGCATCGGCCCGGCATTGGCCAAAAACATTGTGGCATACCGGGAAGAAAACGGCATTGCCAGCCGTGCGGCGCTGAAGAAGGTGCCCAAGCTGGGGCCCAAGGCCTTTGAGCAGTGCGCAGGTTTTTTGCGTGTGGTGGACAGCAAAAATGCCCTGGATGCCACCGCCGTGCATCCCGAAAGCTATGATGCGGCCAAGCTGCTTTTGCAGGCCTTGTCCATTGACATGAAGGAAGTCAAGGGCGGCGTGCCCGGCATTGGTGAAAAGGCCAAAGCCTTTGGCATGGACAAGCTGGCGGAAGTGACCGGCCTTGGCCTGCCCACCCTGCAGGACATCGTGCGTGAATTGGAAAAGCCGGGCCGTGACCCCCGTGAGGATCTGCCCAAGCCTGTGCTGCGCACAGATGTGCTGGATATGAAAGATTTGCAGCCTGGTATGGAACTGACGGGCACCGTGCGCAACGTGATCGACTTTGGCGCCTTTGTGGATATCGGTGTGCATCAGGACGGTCTGGTGCATATCTCCCGGCT
>JAFSBN010000156.1 GCA_017437265.1 Clostridia bacterium | reverse complement strand
CGGCTGCGCCGGAAACCGTCACATTGCCGGAAATGCTGACGGGGATTGATTGATTACCCTCAGCGGTAAAGCTGCCGCCGGAGATGTTCACCTGACCCCAGGCCTGAAGCAGCACAGCGTAATCACCCACAGCAGAGAATGTGCCGCCGGAGATGTTCAGCGTGCCCTCAACACTAATAACATCGACAGCGTTATTTCCGCCGTAGATATAGTTGCCCTCGCCCTCAATGGTCAGGGTAGCGCCACCGTGAATACTCAGCATTCTGCTGGCGTTGACGGTCTTGCCGTTCAGGTTCAGCGTGACATTGCTGCCGTCGTACAGAGCTATAACAGTATCAAACGAGCAATCCGCCAGCAGCTTGACCGTAGCGGTATGGCCATCCGCCGCAGCCAGCGCGGCCTCGAGCGTCTCGTAGTAGGTGGTGGTGCTGCCGGTGGTGACGACAGCCACGGCCATATCCTCGCCGCAGGCACACTTGCCGGTGGTGCTGTCCATGCCGACATGGTTGTCGGGGTCAACGGGGAGCGTGACACTGGTCAGCACGTTGGTCTTGTCCTCTGCGTACAGCTTGCCGCAGGTGCAGACGTAGTGGGCAATGTTGCCCGCTTCCGTGCAGGTGGCGGCCTTGGCGGGAACGTGGGTCAGGGTGGTGGTGTCGGTGCAGTTCCAGAGGATGTCCACGGTCATGTCGCCCGTGATTACCAGCGTGTCAACGACATCGTCAGAGCCGTCCACCTTCGCACCGTCGAAGGTGTGGCCGTCAAGCTGGAGGCTATTATTCAACTTCAACATACGATCATAATAAGCCTTCAGGGTGGCGGTTTCTTCATTCCAGGTACTACCGTAGTGGTTGAATTCCCTCTCCCCATCTTTCGTCAACGTGCCGCCATGCAGGTTGAACTGAATGCGCACATAAGCACTGGCAAAGATATCGATGTCGCCGGTGACTTTGCTGCCGGGAATGGTCAGGGTGTTGGTGGCATTGTCATAATCACACATGATTGGGGTCTGATCAATGATAACGTAACCATCGCAGTACACCCCCGTCTCCTTCTGGCTGACGGTGTTTGCAAACTTCACTTTCAGCTCCTGGCCGTGGGGGGCGGTGAAGGTACCGCCGTGGAGAATCGTCTTATCCTCGCCGTTGATCTTCACGATCTTCGTGCCGTCGTCACCGTTGGGATTAAAGGTGACGGTGTAGGTCTTCACCGCGCCGCAAACGCAGGTGCCGTCTTCATCATCATAGGTGTGGGGCTCGGTGATGCTGCCGCAGACAGTGCAGGTAAGGCTGTGGGTGCCGTCACTCACGGTGTAGCCATTCTCATCGGGGGTGTGTTCGGCCACGTTCACCGTCACGCCGGAGCCGAAGGTGTACAGGCTGCCGTCCCAGTTGCAGGGCGCGTTAACGTTGGTCAGGGCGGTGCAGCCATCGACCACACCCTGACCAATGCTGGTCAAACTGACCGGGAGGGTAACGGTGGTCAGGGCGGTGCAACCCTGGAAAACGTATATGTCAAGCGTTTTCACGCCCTCAGGAATAACAACGCTGGTCAGAGCCCTACAGCCATTGAACGCGCCAGCATCAATGCTGGTCAGGCTGGTCGGCAGATCAACGGTTTCCAGCTTTTCGCAGGCCATGAAAGCGTTTCTGCCAATCGTCGTTACCCCCTCCCCGATGGTCAGGGAGGTGATGCTCAAGTGAGAGTCAACCCAAGGGGTGAATGGCCAGCCATCATAACCCGCCATCGCGCCCGTGCCGCCGATGGTCAGCACGCTGTTGCTGTCCGTGAGCGTCCACCAGACGCTTTCCGCGCCGCCCTCGTTGGTCTCCGCGCCGCAATAGCCGCCGGTGACGCCGCAAGCAGTGCACTGGCCGTCAGCAAAAACGTGGGCGCAGTCTTCCGCCGCCATCGCTGTCCCCGCCATGCACACAAACAAAACGCACAGCAAAAGCAGCACGGTCAGCAGCTGATTGATGCAGGTCTGGTTCTTCATCGTGATTCCCCCTTGAATCAGATTGGCAAACCGGTTTTTATCGTGAAACAGCATATCTGTCAGCTCATTTCAAAGCATGGATTTCCACACACGGATGGATAGTATTATTATACAAAATGCTGAAACAAAAAACAAGAGAATCCCGGCGTTGTGCCCATGTTTTTTCTACCGGCCAGGAAAGCGGCCGGCGGGCGTTCAATGATTCGTTCTCCTGCGGAGGGGCTTTTCACGCGCCGCTTCTTCCTCCTCCGCACCGGCAGCAGGCAAAAAGCCCCCGGCCATGCAGCCGAAGGCTTTTTTGCAATATTTTCAGGCGTTCACCGGAAGGGAAATTTCCTTGATCGCCTTTTTGAACTGGAATGTAAACAGAACCGCCGTAAACGTAACTGCAATAACATCCGCCACCGGTTCGGCCATATAGACGCCCATGGTCTTGTCCGCAATAAGATGCGGCATCACGTAAATCAGCGGCAGCAGCAGCACGAACTTTCTGAATACGGCAACGATGATGGAATTCACCGCTTTTCCAAGGGAGGTAAAGGTCATCTGGCAGGCAATCTGAATGCCGAAAATGCACATGCCGCCAAGATAAATCCGCAGCATGGGGGAGGCATATCGGATCAGTGCCTCATCCGGCGTAAAGATGCCCACAAAGAAAGACGGGCAGATCATCACAGCCAGCCACAGCGTGAAGGAATACGTCAGGCAGGCACCCAGCAGCAGCCGGAACGTCTTTTTCACGCGCGCTGCGTTTCGTGCGCCAAAGTTGTAGCTCAGGATCGGCTGCGCCCCCTGGGCTATTCCCTGCATGGGAAGCATGGCAAACTGCATCACGCTTACCATGATGGTCATGGCACCGACGGCAATATCGCCGCCATACCGCAGAAGCGAAGCATTGAAGCAGACGGAAATGACGCTTTCGCTTGCCTGCATAATAAACGCAGCGGCGCCCAATGCGATACAGGGAAGAATCACCCCGGCCTGCATGCCGAGGTTTTCTTTCCTCAGACGAAGGCGTGTTCTTTTACTGCAAAGGAAATAAATCACCCATGTACAGGAAAGCGCCTGAGAAATAATGGTGGCCAGGGCTGCACCCCGAACCCCCATGTGTAAGCCGAAGATAAAAACAGGATCCAGGGCAATGTTGACCACGGCGCCAATCAGCACCGAAAGCATGGAGATTCTTGTAAAGCCCTGGGCCGTGATAAAAAAGTTCATCCCCAGCGTCAGCTGCACAAACAATGTGCCCATGGCGTAGATGCCCATATAATCCGCCGCATAGCCGATGGTATTCTCGCTGGCGCCAAAGGCAAGCAGCAGCGGTTTGTTCCAAAGAAGCAGCACAGCCGTTAAAACAGCGGAAATGCACACCTGAAGGCTGAAACAGTTCCCCATGGTTTTTTCAGCGGAAGGGCAGTCCTTCTTTCCCATGAAGATGGAGGCTCTCGGCGCTCCGCCGGAACTGACAAGCGCTGCAAATGCAGAAACCAGCATAATCAACGGCATGCATACGCCCACGCCCGTAAGCGCAAGACTGCCGTCCCCCGGCATATGGCCGATATAGATACGGTCAACAATGTTGTACAGCATATTCACAAGCTGCGCAACGACCGTGGGAATCGACAGCCGGAACAGAAGCTTTCCTACGGGCTCGGTGCCCAAAAACTCTTTGTTGTCTTCCATATGAAATTTCTCCTTTGTCCGGAGGCTTGTTTTATCAGGGTTCTTTCCTCTCTGCCAGCAATATCTTTGCCTGAGCAGGGGTTAAAAAGCATTTTCGGGGCTTTGGGCCGTCTGCAGGGGCCACCATGCCCAGCCGCTCCATTTCTTCCATCAGCCGGGCCGCTTTGGCATAGCCGATCTGCAGTTTCCGCTGCAGCAGGGAGGTGCTCAATGCGTTGCCGTATTCTGCGGCCACCTCGGCAATGGAGAGGATCCATTCCCGCAGTTCATCGCTCATTTCGGCCGGGTTCGTTTTCTGATCATCACTGAATTGCACGCCGCCATCTGCATTGGCGGAAAAATACGCTGCCACCCGCTGGCAATCCTCCTCCGGCACAAAGCAGCCCTGGGCACGCAGGGGTGATGGGGCTGCGGATGGGGCATACAGCATATCGCCGTATCCCATCAATTTCTCTGCGCCGGATTTGTCCAGCAGAATCCGGCTTTCCTGAACCGTGGGACAGCGGAAAGCAATGCGGCTGGGGATATTGGCCCGCAGCATGCCGCTTACCACCCCTGCCGTGGGTCGGTTGGTGGCAATCACCAGATGGATACCGGCAGCACGGCTCAGCTGAGACAAACGGCAAATGGCTTCCTCCGCCTCATTTTTGCACGTCCGCATCAATTCGGACAATTCATCGATGATAAAAACGATCCGGGGCATTTTTTCTTCTGTGTCCCCACAGGCGGCATTATAGCCGTCAATATTCCGGACACCTTTTTCCTGAAAGTGGGTATACCGCCCCATCATTTCCGACACCAGTTCGGAAAGCCGGGCGCATATTTCCGCAGGATCGCTGACAATGCCGCAGCGCAGATGGGGCAGGGCTTTGTACATCTGCAGCTCCACCCCGGTTGGATCGGCCAGCATCAGCTGCACCTCCCGGGGCGTGCGGCAGTACAGAAGCGACAGAATGATGCTGTGGATACACACGGATTTCCCTGCGCCCGCCACGCCGCCCATCATCAGATGGGGCATTCTGGCCAGATCGCAGATGATGGGCCGGCCGCTTATATCCACCCCCAGCGCCACCGGCAGCGCCCCTTTGGCATACTGCATTTCTTCCGATTGCAGCACTTCCCGCAGCATCACCGTACGCAGTGTTTTCCGGGGCACCTCTATGCCGATATATTTCGTACCCGGAATGGGGATTTCCATCCGGACGGCAAAAACGTCCAGTGCCCGGGCGATATTATCTTCAATGGCTTTCAGCTCCGACACCTTCACTTCAGGCCCGAAGCTCAGCACATATTGGGTAACAGATGCGCCATGAACAACCCCCTGTAGCTGCGACGGGATTTTGAAATACGACAGCAGCTTTTTCAGCTTTTCGGCCTGTTCGTTTTCATAGCTTTCATCCAGCGCCGTCACCGGCACAGGCTCCTTCAGCAGCGCCATGGGAAACAGGCCCTCTATCCGTTTCGCCGGCGAAACGGCCTTGGGCTGCACCATTTCCATGCGCTCAGGCACCCGGGCCACGGGCTTTTTTTTCACCGCAGGCACCGTTCCGTCTCCTGCATACCCTTCCTTCAGGCAGGTGCGGATGCCCTGAGCCTGAAACAGCTTGGCGTAAAACGCATTCTCGTCCTGATATGTATATTTATGAATAGCCTGAATGCGGGAAAGCCGCATCTGCATCCAGTCCGGCAGCGTTACATCCTGAAGGTATACCAATACCCGGGGCTTGTTCAGGTTCCGGGCATAGTCCAGTTCATCCTTGCAATATTCCGAATCCAGATACGCCGGGCTCATCAGCGCCATAAAATAGCTGCAGCCCTTCACATGAGCCGCAATGATTTCCGCAAACTCGGTGCCGGGGTCAATCCCTTCGTCATACCACACCCGGTATCCGGCATTCATCAGGCGGCCAATAATCTGCAGGGCAGCATCATTGTTGCGATGGGCATAGCTGAAAAAGATATACGGTTCATTCCCGGTGTAAGGCTGTACCTTCTGCATGGAAGCCGCTCCTTTCGTATCTTGTTCGTCTTTTTTACGCCTGCTGCCGCTTCAGCCACACCGTCAATACCGCAATATCCGCCGGAGACACCCCGGGAATACGGCTGGCCTGGCCAAGGCTGAGGGGCCGGGTGTCGGAAAGCTTTTGCCGTGCCTCCAGCCGCAGGGAAGAGAGGCTGTTGTAATCCACATCCGGGGGCAGCAGCGCTTCTTCCATAGCCCGGGCCGATTTGATCTGGGCCATTTCCCGCTGCAGATACCCTTCATATTTGATCTGGATGCGGGCCTGCTCCATGGCAGACGCATCATAGCCCCATTCGGCAGGAATTTCCACCTGGGCTTCGGGCCGCTTCATTTCTTTGGCCATGCCGCAGTCCTGAAGCCGCTTGATCAGTTCCTTTGTTTCCTTTTCCTTCTTTTCGGTGCGCCGCATGCGCTCATCCGTGGCCAGGCCGATTTTATGCGCCCGCTCGGTGAGGCGCAGGTCCGCATTGTCCTGCCGCAGGTACAGCCTGTGTTCCGCCCGGCTGGTCATCATACGGTAGGGTTCGTCGGTACCCTTGGTGGTCAGATCGTCCACCATCACGCCGATGTAGGCCTGATCCCGGGTCAGAAGGAAGGGCTCCTTTCCCTTGCAGTACAGCGCCGCATTGATGCCGGCATAAATGCCCTGGGCAGCCGCCTCCTCATAGCCGGAGGTGCCGTTCACCTGCCCTGCCATGTACAGCCCGGGAATATGCCGGGCACCCAGATAGGGGGTGAGGGTCAAAGGATCGATGCAGTCATATTCAATGGCGTAGGCCAGACGCGTGATCTGGCATTTTTCCAGGCCGGGGATGGTGCGGTACATGTCCCACTGCACGTCTTCCGGCATACTGGTGGACATCCCCTGCACATACCATTCGGGATAGCCGTCCCCTTCCGGTTCCAGGAAAATCTGGTGCCGGTCCTTGTCGGCAAAGCGAACGATCTTCGTTTCAATGGAGGGGCAGTACCGGGCGCCCACACCGGTGATGGAGCCAGTGAACATGGGGGCACGGTGCAGGTTCTGCCGGATGATCTCATGGGTCTTTTCGTTGGTCCAGGTGAGGTAGCAGTTTACTTTATTCTCCACGCCCCCGTCGGTCATGAAGGAGAAGGGCACGGGGGGCTCATCCCCGGGCTGGGGCGTCATTTTTTCAAAATCGATGGAATTGGCGGCCACCCGGGCCGGGGTGCCCGTTTTGAACCGGCGGATCTCAAACCCCAGATCCGCAAGGGATGCGGTGAGCCGTCCCGCAGGCATCAGCCCCTGAGGGCCGGCCTCCCATTCCGCTTCACCGATGATGATGCGGCTTTTTAAGTACACCCCGGTGCACACCACTGCCGCCCGGCAGGAAATCACATCCCCGGACAGGGTTTTCACGCCGCAGACGGCGCCGCCTTTTGTTACGATTTCCGCCGCTTCCCCCTGGCGGAGGGTCAGGTTTTCCTGATCGAAGAGGGTGTTCAGCATATTCAGGTGGTACCGGCGTTTGTCCGCCTGGGCACGCAGGGAATGCACCGCCGGGCCCTTGCCCAGGTTCAGCATGCGGCTTTGCAGGGTCACCTTATCCGCCGCCAGGCCCATTTCGCCCCCCAGTGCGTCCACTTCACGCACCAGATGGCCCTTGCCCGTACCGCCGATGGAAGGGTTGCAGGGCATCAGCGCCACCGATTCCAGATTCATGGTAAGCAGCACCGTATCAAGGCCCATCCTTGCACAGCAAAGAGCAGCTTCACAGCCGGCATGCCCGGCGCCGATGACGACCACAGTGGCCACAGTTCATTCCTCCCCGAATTACAAAACATATACGCTGTGCATTATACCACAAAAACAGAAAATGACCAAGAAAAATCCATTTCCGCCTTGCCACGGGACAAAAAAGAGGGTACAATGGGACACAGCAGGAGGATGATCGAATATGAAAATCGGTGCGCAGCTGTATACCGTGCGGATGTTTGCCCAGAACGAAAGAGATTTGGGCAGAACTTTGGAAAAAATCGCCGCCATGGGCTATGAATACGTGCAAGTATCCGGCATTGGCAATATTGCTCCGGAAAAAGTAAAACACCTGTGCAATGCAAACGGGCTGAAAATTGTGCTGACCCATAATCCCGAACACCGTTTTCTCAGCGGCATTGATGCCCTGATCGAAGAGCATCTGATGTACGGCGCAAAGTACGTGGGCCTTGGCATGATGTCAGACCGCTATCGCACCCCGGATATGTTTGACGATTTTTTCCGGGGTTTTGAAAAGCCCCTGCAGAAATTGAAGGACAACGGTATGCTGTTCATGTACCACAACCACGCCCTGGAATTTTCAAGGCTTGCGGACGGCCGGGTGATGATGGACGTGATGCTGGAAAAGTTCCCTGCGGATATGATGGGCATCACCGCCGATACCTACTGGATGCAGTTTGCCGGGCTGGATGTGAATGACTGGCTGAAAAACCATGCCGACCGGCTGCCCTGCGTGCACCTCAAAGACATGATCCCCGACGGCTTCACCGCAAAGATGGCGGCGGTGGGCAGCGGCAACATGAATTTTGCCGCCATCCTGGATACCCTCAGAAACAACGGGATCACCGAATATGCCCTGGTGGAGCAGGATGACTGCTACGGCGAAAGCCCCTTTGCCTGTTTGAAAAAGAGTCTGGATTACGTAAACGGACTGCCTGGAGGAAAATAAATGTACAAAGTATGTGTGATCGGCTGCGGCGGCATTGCCCAGGTGCATGTGGCAGCGCTGACCGCCATGGAAGGGGTTACCCTTTCCGCCTGCTGCGATATTGTGCCGGAAAGGGCTCAGGCCTATGCCGAAAAATTCCGCTGCACCCCCTATACCGATTACGAAACCCTGCTGGAAAAAGAAAAGCCGGATGCGGTGCACCTGTGCACGCCCCATTATCTGCACACTCCCATGGCAGAAGCGGCGGCAGAGCGTGGCATCCATGTCTTTACAGAAAAGCCCCCGGTCATCAGCCGGGACGAATGGGCACGGCTGCAAAAGGCCGCCGAAAAGGTGAACGTCGGTGTCTGTCTGCAAAACCGCTATAACCCAAATGTGAAAAAGGCACAGGAGATTCTTTCCTCCGGTGAAATGGGGAAGGTGAAGGGCGTCCGTGCCACGGTTTTCTGGGACAGGGGCCCGGCCTACTATGCCACCGGAGACTGGCGGGGCAAATGGGAAACGGCGGGCGGCGGCGCCATTGCCAACCAGACCGTCCACACCCTGGATCTTTTGCTGCGCTTCCTGGGCAAGCCGGACAAAATCCTCTGCCACATGGCCAACAGGCACCTGCCGGGGCTGGTGGAAGTGGAAGGCACGGTGGAGGGCTATTTTGAATCGGAAGGCAAGCGGGGCATCTATTTTGCCACCAATGCCTGGTGCGACAATACCCCGGTGATGATCGAGATCGCCGCAGAAAAGGGCACCCTGCGTATCGACGGGGATGATCTGTTCATCACCCGGGATGGGCAGACGGAAAAGCTCCCCTTCGATATGCCCACCCCCGTGGGGAAAAGCTATTGGGGCAGCGGCCACTTTGCCTGCATTGAGGATTATTACCGCTGTCTGGAACAGGGAAAACCTTTCCGCAACAATATGGACGGTATCCGTACCGTCATCGAAACCATGCTGACTATGTACGAACAGGGAAGGAAGGAAATGCAATGAGTAAGGTAAAATTGGGTGTGATCGGTATCGGCGGCATGGGCAGCGGCCATGTGAACAATATCCTCTCCGGCAAGTGCCCGGAAATTGAAATCACCGCCGTGGCAGACCGCCGCGCTTCCCGCCGGGAATGGGCAGAAAAAAACCTGCCCGGGGTGCAGATCTTTTCTGAAGGCAAGGACCTGATTGCAGCCAAAGTGTGCGATGCCGTGCTCATCGCCACGCCCCATTATCAGCACCCCGTGCTGGCAAAGGATGCCATGGCCCACGGCCTGCACGTCATGTGCGAAAAGCCTGCCGGCGTATACACCCTGCAGGTGCGGGAAATGATTGAAGAAGCAGACAAACATCCCGACCTTACCTTCGGCATGATGTTCAACCAGCGCACCAACTGCGTCTACCGCAAAATGAAGGAAATGATCGAGGGCGGCGAAATTGGCGAAATGAAGCGGATGAGCTGGCTGATCACCGACTGGTACCGCACCCAGTTCTACTACGATTCCGGCGCCTGGCGGGCCACCTGGGCCGGGGAAGGCGGCGGTGTGCTTTTGAACCAGTGCCCCCATCAATTGGACCTTTTGCAGTGGCTGTGCGGCCTGCCCGTCAAGGTGCACGCCAAGCTCCACGAAGGCAAATGGCACAACATCGAAGTAGAAGACGACGTAACCGCCTATCTGGAATTTGAAAACGGCGCTACCGGCGTGTTCGTCACCACCACCGGCGATGCCCCCGGCACCAACCGGCTGGAAATCACCGGCACCAAGGGCAAGCTGGTGTGCGATTACAACGGCCTCACCTTCATCCGCAACCTGACGGACGAACGGGAATGGTGCGTCACCTGTCAGGAAGGCTTCAAGGCACCGCCCACCGAATATGTCAAGGTGGAAACCGACGGCCGGAACGAACAGCACCCCGAAGTTTTGAACAAGTTTGCCGCAAACATCCTGCGGGGTGAAGCACTGGTGGCCGACGGCCGGGAAGGCATCCGGGGCCTGATGCTGTCCAATGCCATGCACCTGTCCGCCTGGGAAAACAGGGAAGTGTCCCTGCCCATCGACGAACAACGTTTCTACGAACTGCTCATGGAAAAATGCAAAACCAGCCGTCATAAGGAAGAAAAAGACGTAACCATGAGCACCGAAGGCACTTATTAAATTATTTTCTCCGGCAGGGAAAACGCATTTTCCGCCGAAATACATTCCTTGGTTTATCAGTTTGAAAGGAAGCGAAAACATTGAGTGAATGCACCCACGATTGCTCTACCTGCAGCGCCAACTGCGCCAGCCGTGAAAAGCAGAGCATGATTGAAAAACCCCACCGTCTTTCCAATATCAAAAAGGTTGTTGCCGTTATGAGCGGCAAGGGCGGCGTGGGCAAGTCCCTGGTCACCAGTTTGCTGGCCGTGCTGGCCAGCCGTGCCGGCTACAAAACCGCCATTCTGGATGCCGATATCACCGGCCCCTCCATTCCCAAGGCCTTTGGCATTAAGGAAAAGGCTATGGGCAATGACGAAGGCATCCTGCCTGTGGAAAGCCGTACCGGCATCAAGATGATGAGCGTGAACCTGCTGCTGGAAGAAGACAACACCCCCGTTGTCTGGCGCGGCCCCGTCATCGCCGGCACCGTGAAGCAGTTCTGGACGGACGTGCTCTGGGGCGATATCGACATTATGTTCATCGATATGCCTCCCGGAACGGGCGATGTGCCCCTGACGGTGTTCCAGTCCGTGCCCGTGGATGATGCCATCGTGGTCACCTCCCCCCAGGCACTGGTGGGCATGATCGTGGAAAAGGCCCTGAACATGGCCAATATGATGGACATCAAGGTGCTGGGCCTGGTGGAAAATATGAGCTATGCCCTCTGCCCCGACTGCGGCAAGCATGTGGAAGTGTTTGGCGAAAGCCATGTGCAGGAAACGGCTGAACGCTTTGGCACCGAAGTGCTGGCCCAGCTGCCCATCAACCTGAAGCTGGCCGCCGCCTGCGATGCCGGGCTGATCGAGCTGTTCGAAGGCGATTGGCTGGACGATGCCATCCGCAAGGTACTGAAGGGCCTGGAAGATTAAAATTTCATTTAAGGGATTGCGCAGGCAGTCCCTTTTCAATTAAGAATTCAGAATGAAGAATTCAGAATTTTACATTCTTCTGAAAAATGAATGCCATTCAGCCAAACAGACGCATTATCTTAAGATGCACACAGGACACTCTTCCCCCTTTTATCTCAACAAACCATAATTCTTCATTCTGAATTCTGAATTCTTAATTATTTGGAGGAACAGCTGATGAACGAAGTAACAAAAAAGGTGTACCGCTATCTGTGCTCCGTGTTCGGCAAAAAGATCCTCATGGCCCAGCAGGAAACCCCCATGCGCTTTGATCAGGAAGACGAAATGGCCTTCCTCATGGAGCACACCGGCAAATACCCCGCCATCCGGTGCATGGATTATATCGGCCGGGATTTTGAGGGGGTCAACCGCCGTGCCCGCCGCTGGTGGCAGATGGGGGGGCTGGTTTCCATCTGCTGGCATGTGGGCATTTTTGACGGCGGCTATCCTCAGAGCAAGGAGGACGTACCGGATTTTGAAAAGCTGCTCACCCCCGGCACCGAGGAAAACATCCGCATGATCAACAACTGGGACGTGGCCGCCTTTTACCTGCGCCAGTTAAGAGACGCCGGCGTGCCCGTTATCTGGCGTCCCTTCCATGAGTTCGACGGGCAGTGGTTCTGGTGGGGCAAGGGCGGCGGCGAATATTTCATCCGGCTCTGGCGCATGATGTATGACCGGTTCACCCATTATTTCAAGCTGGATAACCTGATCTGGCTTCTTGGCTATGCCGACGACGTGAAAGACGGCTGGTATCCCGGGGACAAGTATGTGGATCTGATCGGCTCCGACACCTACCGCCCCGGCCCTGCGGAAAACGTGGGCACCACCCACAAAACGGCATGGCAGCTGCTGGAAAAGCTGAACACGAAAAAAATGCCGTTCGTCTTCCACGAATGCGGCAAAGTGCCGGATATTGAAAGCCTGTGGCAGGAAGAATGCCCCTGGCTGTGGTTCATGCCCTGGCATTCCAAATGGGTGAAGGAAAACGATCCGGAATTGCTCCGGAAAGCTTACCACCACAAAAACAGCATCACACTGGACCGCCTGCCCTCCTTCCGCTGACAAAAACCGACCGGGGCAGGGGCTTACGCAGCCCCTGTACCCTGCGGCAGGGGTATTACCCTGCACCCGGAATGCTACATACAATTTGATCTAACAGGGTTGTTTCCGCATGTTGATAGAGGAAACGAAAAGAAACAGCACCTCGGGCACAATGAAAACAATCAAAAAAGAACGGACGAGAAAGCAAGCTTTCTCCTCCGTCTTTTTTTCTGTTTTCCCCGGATGCTTTGCATCCGGTTGGCGGCCTCCGCCGCCGGCCCGTGGGGCAGCAGTGCCGCGCCCACTCGCAATATTACCATCTTCTTTTGCCGATATGATTCAATAAAACCTATACGCAATGCCCCCCAGATGGTTGATTTCCAGCAAAGCACAGTGCCCGTCCATGGCAGCACCGGGATTGAGCAGCAGAATGCCGCTGGAAGAATCGCACCACTGGGAGTGGGTGTGGCCGAAAAGGGCGGCATGCACCCGATACTGGGAGGCCAGGCGCAGCAGGCGCTCCCGGTCGGTTTTCACGTTCTGCTGATGACCGTGGGTAATAAGAATGCGGGCATTGCCAAGGTGCACCTCCTGCAGCAGGCAATCGGGCATAAAATCGCAGTTGCCGCTCACCTGATAAACAGGGGGCAATTCCACCCCCAGCTGGTACAGATCCCGGTCCCCGTCTCCCAGGTGAATGATGGCATCCAGCGGGCCTTCCACTTCCAGCATCATCAAAAGGTTGGACAGCCGGCCCCGGTAGCCATGGGAATCGCTGAAAACGGCAACACGCATCACTGCAATTCCTCCAGATAGGGCAGCATGGCCTGCAGGGCCTTGGCCCGGTGGCTGATAAGATTCTTTTCAGCGCCGTCCATTTCGGCAAAGGTTTCGCCGGACAGGTATTCAAAATAGGGATCATAGCCAAAGCCGCCGTTGCCCCGGGGGGTGAAGGTAATCACGCCGGGACAGGTGCCGGAAACGGTGTGGGTTTCGCCGTTGGGAAGCACCAGGGCCATGGCGCAGTTGAACTGGGCGGTGCGGCCTTCAGCAGGCACGTCCCTCAGTTTTTCGATCAGCAGGTCGTTATTGGCCTGGTCATCCCCATGCACGCCGGCATAGCGGGCGGAAAGCACGCCGGGCTCGCCGTCCAGAGCGTCCACCGTCAGGCCGCTGTCATCGCCCAGAGCACACAGGCCGGTGGCCTGGGCCACCGCCTTGGCCTTGATGATGGCATTGGCTTCGAAGGTGGAGCCGTTTTCATCAATATCTTCAAAATAGCCCGCTTCTTCCATGCTGATCACATGCATGCAATCGTCCAGCATCTGGGAAATCTCCCGGATCTTGTGGGGATTATTGCTGGCGATAACCAGGGTGCGCTTGGGGGCGATCACGCATGCCGCTTCGCCCAGGGCTTCGCGCTGCATTTCGTGCAGCTCCTCAATGCCCTTTTCACCCAGGGCCAGCAACTGGTTCAGTTCGCTGCGGCTGAAAGCGCGGCCTTCGCCGGTGCCCTGCAGCTCGATAAAGGCGCCCTGTTCGTTCATGACAAAGTTCATGTCCGTCTGGGCGGCGCTGTCTTCCACATAGCAAAGATCCAGGCAGGGGGTATCTTCCACCACGCCGGCGCTGACCGCTGCAATCTGGTGGATGATGGGGCTTTCCTTCAGCTTGCCCTGTTTCATTAGCTTGTCCACCGCCATGCACAGCGCCACAAAGCCGCCGGTGATGGAGGCGGTGCGGGTGCCGCCGTCGGCCTCCAGCACGTCACAGTCGATGGTGATGGTGCGTTCGCCCAGGAACCGCCGGTCCACCGCCTGGCGCAGCGCCCGGCCGATGAGCCGGGAAATTTCCACACTGCGGCCATCCTTTTTCACGCCGTCACGGGCCTTTCTGCGGCCGGTGGAAGCCGGCAGCATGGCATATTCCGCCGTCACCCAGCCCATGCCCTTTCCCCGCAGGAAGGGGGGCACGCTTTCGTCGATGGATGCGGTGCAGATCACCCGGGTGCCGCCGCAGCGGATGAGGCAGCTGCCGTCTGCGGTGCCTACAAAACCCACCTGCATCTCGCAGGGGCGAAGTTCATTGGGGGTACGTCCGTCATGTCGGGTCATAAGAATCATTCCTCCGTTTTCTCTTTGTGATATTTGGGGCCCAGGGCGGCATAGCGGCGGGTGATCCACTTGCAGATACCGTCCAGCCCGGGATAGATCATGCGTTCGGAAATGTTGATATAATCCAGTTTGTCCCGGATTTCCAGCTTTGTTTCCGCCGGGATGATGATGCGGCGGAAGGTTTTTTCTTCCGTGGCCAGTTCATCAATGGAAGCGGCAGGGTCGGAGCAGACGGAAAAGAGGGCATACTGGTTGGCGATGCGGTTGACGGCGCTGGCCGGCTCAAAGAACAGGGCAAAGGGCTTTTCGGAAATGGCCTGAAAGCTGTCAAAGCCGTCGGCCACCCGATCCATCATTTCCATGGTGAAAATATTTCCCCGCTCTTTTTCCAGCATGTTTTTCAGTTTCAGCGGCAATTGCCGGTTCATTTTATCGATATGAACGCAGAGAATTACGCCGTCCTTATCGTAGCTTTCCTGATCCTCTGTGGCAAAGTGGGCCGCTACCAGAGGGGAATAGGTCCAGTCCAGCAGCCGGGTGGGCAGGCCGAACTGCTGGGCCATGGCCAGCATCTGCCAGAAGGAGGTAACCTGCTGCAAATCGGCATAGCCGTATTTTCGGAACGAGCGCAGCATTTGTTTTTCCAAAGAAAGATCGTGGGCGCAGGCACGGTTGAGTGAGGGCATCATGGACCAGTTTTTATCGGCCATGCCCCGGTACACGCAATTGTCCCGGTAGCGCATAATGGCGGGATCCCACACGCCGTTAAAGATGGCGTGCTGCAGTTCATCCCAGTTGCGGATGGAGATCTCCTGCATAAAAGCACCTTCCTTTTCAGGGGGAATTGTGATAAAATATTGATGAGGTGGAGCGATAATGAAACGAAATTATCAGCTGGAGATGGAAGCAGAAATCGCAAAGCTGGGAGATAAAAAACCTACGCTTTTGCTGCACAGCTGCTGCGGCCCCTGCTCCAGCGCCGTGATTGAGCGGCTGAATGAGCATTTTCAGGTGACTGTGCTTTATTATAACCCAAACATTGAGCCGGAGGAAGAGTATCTGCACAGGCTTTCGGAGCAAAAAAGGCTGCTTTCCCTCCTGAACATTCCTTTTTTGCCCTGTGAATGGGACCACGAAGCCTTTTCCTGTTTTGCAGAAGGAATGCGGGAGGAGCCCGAAGGGGGCAGCCGCTGTACCGCCTGCTTTGCCCTGCGGCTGGATAAGACGGCAGCCTTGGCAAAAGAACACGGCTTTGAGTATTTCACCACCACCCTCTCCGTTTCCCCCCACAAGGACCCTGTGCGGCTCAATGAGATCGGGGAAAAATGCGGTGAAAAATATGGTGTGAAACACCTGCCGGCCGATTTCAAGAAGAAAAACGGCTATCTGCGCTCTTTGCAGCTGAGCAAGGAATACGCGCTGTACCGTCAGGATTATTGCGGCTGCCTTTATTCAAAGGCCGATACCTGAAAGCTTCCGATGGACACTTCCCCGGTGCGAAGGATTTCCATGCCCTGTGCCGTTTGCACCACAAGCCCGCCTTTGTCGTCAACGCCCACTACCCGGGCGTTTTTTTCTTGTCCGGAATGCATGAACGTAATTTCTTTGCCCGTCAAAAGCATGCGCTCACGGTAAAAAGAAAGGATGCTGCCTTTTTCTTCTTCCATGGTTTTGAGCACATGGAAGGAAATGCGGCCAATGAGGGCTTCCCTGTCCTCGTCTGCCTCCAGCGCCCCGGCGATGGGCACCCCGGGAAAACCGCCCCGGGGCATTTTCACGTTCAGCCCGATGCCCAGCACCGCCATATCCTCCACGCCTTCTGCCAATATGCCGCATACTTTTTTGCGGTTGAGGAACAGATCGTTCACCCACTTGATCAGAAGGTGCTTCCCCGTCACTTCCTCCACCGCCCGGCATACCGCCACGGCAGCCCGGATGGTAAGGGGCAAATCGTCCTTGGGAAGGGGCAAAAGAAGGCTCATATAAATGCCGGTATTCTCCGGGGAAAGAAAGCTGCGCCCAAGCCTCCCCCGGCCGGCGGTTTGGTGGTCAGCGCAAAGCAGCTGCAGCCGTTTATCGCCGCTGCGGCACATTTCCTTCAGCCGCAGGTTGGTGGAATCGGTCACGTCAAAAAGCGTGACCGGCAGCGCATATTCCAGCGCATTGAGGATTTTTTCTTTGTTCAGCATCAGAAATCTTCCCGGAGATAATGATGGTTCAGGGGGAACGCACGGCTGAGCACAGCCTGCTTTGCAAACACCCGGCAATCGGTGCGGTTAAACAGAATATCTTCCAGGGAAAACGCACCGCAGCACAAAAGGGAAAAAGCCTGAATGGAAAAAACGGCGTCCGGCTGTTCATCCATTTTGCGGACAAGGGTTTTCCCCTCCTGACGGCAGACGGAGAAAATGCCGTTGTTTTCTGCAATCTGCTCGTCCTTCACCTGCAGGGTGAAAGCGGTGCCCTCATCAAAGGGATGCAATTCCAGCGCCTTTTCCACGTTCACCACCCGGATCATGCCCCGGCTGGTATGCTCCACCCGCAGGGCATAGGGCTCGTTAAACATCAGGAAGGGGTTCACATCCCCCGGCAGCCAGATTTCTGTTTTGTCTCCGCTGGGGGTGAGCAGGCCCAGGAATCCAAACACCCCCCGGATGGCCCGGGCAGAAAGGAAGGCCCAGTCCCGAACGATGAAGTTTTTGCTGCCTTCCTCGTGGATGACGGTGAAATAAGCTTCGGCCTTGCCGTCATCGGCATACCACAAATAGGTGTACACATGGGTCAGGTAAGGATCCTTTTTCAAGGCGTTCCATTCCCATTCCTTCCGGCGCACGCCGAAATTGCGGTTGGCAACGAAAGCGTTATAAATATCCTTGATCACGCCGTCGTCTTCCCCCGGCATAAAAGGACGCACCTTGCCTGTGCAGGGAAACTGGCGCATTTCATCCGTGTCCAGATGCAGCCGGTTCATATGCTGGCCGTTTTCAAAACCGAACTTGCGGTAGAACGGGTGGGAAAAAGGATACAGGGAAGCCAGTACATCTCCCCGTTTATAGCCCTCCTGCAAAACAAGGGTCAGCAGATGGCGGATGTGCCCTTCTCTTCTGTATTCCGGCAGCGTAGCCACGCCGCCCACCCCCAGCATGCCCACGTCCTTTCCAAAGTAGGCGCAGGTATAGGCATTGGCCACGATGCAGGAAGTCATTTCGCCGCCTTCAAAGGCACCGAAAATATTGTGGTGCCTGTCCCCGGTATCATTTTCCGGGTATTTGTCCCAATGAAAACGAAAGGCAATATTCATGATTTTTTCTGCCTGCAAAAATTCTTCAGGCCGGATAGGGCGGCAGATCATGGCGTCTGTCCTCCTTTGAACATGCTTTTTCCTTATTATAACAGACTCTTTCCTGCCGTTCAATGGGCAGAAAAGCCTTTTCTTTTCATCCCCCGGCGGGTATGGGACGAATGCACAGAAAAAATTTTTTCGCACTATGTTGACATACGACATATGTCGTGCTATGATATATATCGTCGATCGACATATAGATCAAGGAGGCAGACCTATGAAAAAATCGGAGCCCATGTCAGAAAGCTATTACTACATTCTGCTGTGCCTGAGCAAGGGGGATAATCACGGCTACGGCATTATGCAGATGACGGAAAAACTGTCGGACGGGGAAGTGAAAATCGGTTCAGGCACGATGTACGGTGCCACCGGCAATATGATGAAAAAGGGCTGGATCGAAGAAATCTTTTCCCGGGAGAGCGGCCTGGAAAGGCGGCGGCTGTATACCCTGACGGACACCGGGAAGGATGCGCTGGAAAATGAGATTGGCCGGCTGAAGAGAATGCTGGCCCATGTGGAATGAGGGAGAAAAAATGAAGGATACAAAACGCACCTATAACTTTTATTCTGCCTGGAACTGGCAGCAGGAGATTAACGACCTGAACGCCCAGAGCGATGCAGGCTGGCAGCTGATGCACGGTGGGATGGTTTCCAGCCGGTTCAAGTATCAGCCCGGCGTATGCTATCGTTATCAGCTGGATTATCCCGGCAAAATTGATGAAATGCCCCGGTATCTGGAATTGTTCCGGGATCAGGGCTGGGAGTTTGTGAACCGCACCGCCAACGGCTGGTATTATTTCCGCAAGCCTTATGATCCTGCTGCCGATCCTGCCGAGTATGAAATCAACACCGACCGTGCTTCCCTGAACGAAATGACGGGGCGGTGGGTGAAGCTGGGCGGCATTCTGGCAGTGATTATGGGACTGCTGCTGGCTGTGCTGCTGATCCTTTTTGTGCTGCGGCCCATGTGGCAGGAACTTTGCCTGATTCTGGCGCTGCTGCCCACGTTCATCATGCTTTTGCGGGGCATCGTGCTGATCCGGCGGGAAGACGTGAAGCGCACCATCCGCCACGACGGCAGATGGGTGGGCATATGCCTGCTGGCCTTTGCGGTATTTTATACCGGGTTTGTCCTGCTGGCGGCAAACCGCCCCTCCGGACAATGGAACCGCAGGAGCGATTATACGGACACCATTTCGGCAGAAGCGGAAACTGCCGTGGAATGGGCACAGTTTGAAATCGGCTATCCGGATAATTACTACCTGTCCCTGGATGTGAAGGCGGATGCGCCCATGACCGTCCTGCTGATGAACGAAAAGGACGAGGTGGTGCACACCTTCACAGGCGAAGTGAAAAAGGAAGAAGATGTGCGCCTGTGGCTGAAAAAGGGACAGTACCGCCTGCTGCTGGCAGACTTCGCCGGGGGCAGCGAAGAGGTGGCGTTCACATTGAATTGATCTTTTCCGGGAACGCTTGGTAACCTGTCAGTCAGATGAAACGCCTTCTGTTTCTTGCAATTATGCAGAATATATGCTAAACTGGTATGCAAAGGCAAAAAGCATTTGCATATCAGGTTTTCCGGAAGGAGTTTTATACATGTGCAAATATGACGTATTGATCATCGGCGCAGGCCCCGGCGGCATCTTTTCCGCCTATGAGCTGACAAAGCTGAACCCTGCCCTTCGCATTCTGATATTGGAAAGCGGGCATCCCCTGCAAAAGCGCAAATGTCCCATCGACGGCAAAAAAATCAAATCCTGCATCGGCTGCAAGCCCTGCTCCATCATGAACGGCTTTGGCGGCGCCGGTGCGTTTTCCGACGGCAAATACAACATCACCAACCAGTTCGGCGGCACGCTGTACGAATACATCGGCAAGGCAGAAGCGCTGGATTTGATGCGGTATGTGGACGAGATCAATCTTTCTTACGGCGGCAAAGGCACAAAGCTTTACTCCACCGCCAACAGCGAAATTAAAAAGCAGTGCCTGCAAAACGGGCTGCACCTGCTGGACGCATCCGTCCGCCATCTGGGCACGGATATCAATTATGTGGTGCTGGAAAACCTGTACAACCACCTGAAAGACAAGGTGGAATTCCGCTTCCACTGCGCCGCCAACAAGGTGGAGAAAACCGAAGCAGGCTATCGGGTTACCGCAGGGGATGATGTGTTCGAAGCAGAAAAATGCATCATTTCTGCCGGCCGCAGCGGCAGCAAATGGATGGAAACCGTCTGCTCTGACCTGCATATCCAAACCAAATCCAACCGGGTGGATATCGGCGTGCGTGTGGAACTGCCGGCCGAAGTGTTCTCCCACCTGACAGACGAATTGTACGAAAGCAAAATCGTCTACCGCACCGAAAAATACGGCGATCTGGTGCGCACCTTCTGCATGAACCCCAAGGGCGCTGTGGTAAACGAAAACACCAACGGCATCGTTACCGTCAACGGCCACAGCTATGAAGACCCTGCCAAGCAAACCGAAAACACCAATTTCGCCCTGCTGGTTTCCAAAACCTTCTCCGAGCCTTTCAAGGACTCAAACGGCTACGGCGAAAGCGTGGCCCGGCTCAGCAATATGCTGGGGGGCGGCGTGATCGTGCAGCGCTTTGGTGATCTCATCCAGGGCCGCCGCTCCACCCATGACCGCATCCGCCAGTCCTTCACCACTCCCACCCTCAACGCTACCCCCGGCGATCTGTCTCTGGTCATCCCCAAACGCATCCTGGACGGCATCATCGAAATGATCTATGCCCTGGATAAGGTGGCCCCCGGCACCGCCAATGTGGATACGCTGCTCTACGGCGTGGAAGTGAAGTTCTACAACATGGAAGTGCAGCTGGATGAAAACCTGCAAACCTGCCACGAAGGCCTCTTCGTCATCGGCGACTGCAGCGGCATCACCCACTCCCTCTCCCATGCCTCCGCCAGCGGCGTGCATGTGGCAAGGTATATTTGCAATCAATAAATTCACAATTGAAATTTGCTTATGATGTGCCCGAAACAGCCTCCAGAGCCTGCGAGGCCAACCCGGGCAGAGGCCTGTGCGGCCCCTGTACCCCTGCAGCCGGGCCCGTGTGGCGGCCGTGCCGCAGCCAACTCGCAATGTTACAATCTTCTTTTGCCAAAGGGTTTCTGCCAAGGTAGGCTTTTATCTCCCCTTGTTCCAGCGGAATATTGTTTGACAGATAAGATAAGTAAGTTCCGCTACCGGGTGCAGGGCCGATGGCCCTGCTGGGGGTTGAGGGGGCAACGCCCCTCAGCGTTCCCCACGAAGCAGCGGCACATTGTTGATTAGATAAGACAAGAAATTTCGCTACTGGGTGCAGGGCCAATGGCCCTGCTGAAATGATCGGCATTTTTGCTTTTCATCCCTGTGCATCTGTGCTACAATGGCAGCAACAAAGTTTTCCGGAAGGAGCGGATTTTTGAATGTGTGCATATGAAAATTTGTTTTCCCTCATCGGCAAAAGCAAGCAGGAAGTAACGGAGCGTCTGCATCAGCTTTTCCACACCATTTTCTTTGACGAGCAGGAACGTTTTTATTTTGAAACCCCGGACGGAAAGATGGGCTACATGCTGGACACCGGCAATATTGACGCCCGCACCGAGGGCATGAGCTACGGCATGATGATGGCCGTGCAGATGAACCGGAAAGACATTTTCGACAAGCTGTGGCTGTTCACGGTCACCCACATGCTGCAAAAGAGCGGCGTATATGAAGGATATTTCGCCTGGAGCGTGAACCGGGACGGCAGCCACCGTGCCGAAGGCCCTGCCCCGGACGGAGAAGAATATTTCGCCATGGCGCTGTTCTTTGCCGCTGCCCGGTGGGGGGATGGGGAAGCGCCCTTTGATTACAGCGTGCAGGCCCGGGAAATTCTGCGCCACTGTGTGCATCAGCACGAAATCGTGCCCGGCGGCCATCCCATGTGGGATGGGGATAACCATTACATCAAATTCGTCCCCGAAACGCCTTATTCCGATCCCTCTTACCACCTGCCCCATTTCTATCAGCTGTTTGCTGAGCGCGCCAATGAAGAAGACCGTGCCTTCTGGGCCCAGGCAGCCAAAGCCAGCCGGGAATACATTGCCCTTTCCGCCCATCCCGTCACCGGCCTCAGCCCCGAATATGCGGAATTTGACGGCACGCCCCGGCACATGTTCAAAAAAGAAATGGATTATTACTCCGACGCATACCGGGTGGTGATGAACATTGCCCTGGATCATCTGTGGATGGGCGAAACGGAAAGCCTGGACACGGTGGCCGAAAATTTGCAGAAATTCATTTATGAAAACACGGAAGCGGGCGTATACGGCAGCTACATGCTGGACGGCACCCCCTTCCCCGAGCCCGCCATGCATCCCGTGGCCATCACGGCCACATTGGCCGCCGGCTCCATTGCATCGGACGGGCCCTATAAGGCCGCCTTCCTCCAGCGGCTGTGGGACACGCCCCTTCGCAAGGGTGTGCGCCGCTATTATGACAATTGCCTCTATTTCTTCTCCTTCCTGATGCTTGCCGGCGAATACAAAATCTATTAACAAAAGGACATTCATCTTTTATGGATAAAACGCAAAAGAAAGCCATCCTCCCTGCCACCCTTGCCGCCCTGCTGGGCAACAGCATTTTCGGCTTCAGCTTTATGTTTTCCCGGATGGCACTGGAAAGCGCTTCCCCCTATGTGATGCTGATGTATCGGTTTTGTCTGGCCTTTTTGTGCATCAATGGGGTGGCACTGTGGGCCCGGGCAAAAAAGAAAGAGGGCTGGATGCGGTTTCAGATTCCCTGGAAAAAATCCACCCCCCTGTTTGTGCTGGGGCTGGTGCAGCCGGTATGCTATTTTCTGTGCGAAAGCTGGGGCATCAGCCTCACCAACGCCACCGTTTCCGGGGTGATCATCGCCCTCATCCCCATTGCCGCCCTGGCCGGCGGAGCCGTTTTTCTGAAAGAACGGCCGGGCTGGAAAAGGCTGTGCTTCTCCCTTTTGTGCATTCTGGGCGTGATCGTGATGACGCTGCAGCAAAGCGCATCGGGGGATGTGAAGGTCCTTGGCATTGTGCTGCTGGTGGGGGCTGTGGTCAGCGGCGCTGCCTATAATATGATGAGCCGCGGCATAAGCAAACAGTTTTCCGCTCTGGAAAGAACCTACGTGATGATGCTGACAGGGGCTATCGTGTTTTCCGTCCTGGCCGCTGCTGAAAACCGGGAAAACTTTTCCCTGCTTCTTGCACCCCTTCAAAACGGCACGTTCATGCTGAGCATGGTATACCTTTCCCTTTTCTCCTCCATTCTGGCCTTCCTGTGCCTGAATTTTGCCGCCACCGTCCTGCCTGTGAGCAAAACCACCGCTTTTTGCAATATCACCACCGTCCTTTCCGTGTTTGCAGGGGCCGTGTTCCTGGGGGATGCGGTAACGCCCGTTTCCGTTCTGGCAGCATTGGTGATCATCTTTGGCGTGTTTGGCGTACAGAAAACATAAAGGAAAAAAATATGAAAACGCTTTATTACAACGGCTGCGTGTTTGCCGGTGAACAGCCTATCCATCAGGCGTTTCTGGTGGAAAACGGCGTCTTTACAAATGTGGGAACGAACGAAGCGCTGCTTTCTCTGCCACATGACGAACAAGTGGATCTCAAGGGCACTTTTGTCTGCCCCGGATTTAACGATTCCCATATGCACCTGCTGAACCTAGGCAACACCATGGCCATGTGCCCCCTGGGGGATGCAGCAAGCCTTGACGATGTGCTGGGCCGGCTTCAAGCCTTTGCACAGGAAAAAAAGCTTTCCTCCGGTCAATGGCTGCTGGGCCGGGGCTGGAATCAGGATTATTTTTCTCCCGCCACCGGCATGCCCACCAGGGACGATCTGGACAAGGTCAGCCGGGAAATGCCCATCTGCATTGTGCGCTGCTGCGGCCACGCCCTTTGCGTTAACAGCCGGGCGCTTCAATTGCTCCGCATCACGGAAAATACCCCCTGCCCGGCCGGCGGCACCATCTGCCGGGACGAAAGCGGCCGGCTGAACGGCATTTTTCTGGACGCCGCCATGCCGCTGGTGCAGGGCAGGCTGCCTGCCCCCACAGTAGCGGACATGAAAAGCATGCTGCTTTCCGCCATGAAAACCCTCAACAGCGTGGGCGTCACCTCCTGCCAGACGGATGATCTGCTGGCCTTTGAAAACGTAAAATGGCAGGATGTATTGCAAGCCTATCAGCAGCTGGAAGCAGAGGGCAGGATGACCGTCCGGGTCTATGAGCAAAGCCAGTTCACCTCCCCGGAAGGGCTGCAGGCCTTTCTGGATGCCGGATGGAAAACCGGCGTGGGCAATGAAATGTTCAAAATCGGCCCGCTGAAAATGCTGGGTGACGGCTCTCTGGGGGCCAGAACTGCCCTTTTGAGAGACGGCTATGCCGATGCGCCAAGCGAAAAAGGCCTGGGGCTTTTTACCCAGGAACAGTTTGATCAAATGATATCTCTGGCCCACGAAAGGGGCATGCAGTGCGCCGTGCACGTCATCGGCGACGGCGTGCTGGACAGGGTGCTTTCTGCCTACGAAAAAGCCTTTGCCCGCTGCCCTCGAAAGGATCACCGCTCCGCCCTTATCCATGTACAGCTCACACGGCCGGAACAATTGGAAAAAATCAAAGCCCTGGGCCTTTCAGCCCATGTGCAAACCATCTTTCTGGATTACGACAGCCATATTGTGTACCAGCGTGCCGGAAAGCAGCTGGCTGAAACCAGCTATGCCTTCCGCACCATGCAGCGCATGGGCATCCCCCTCTCCAACGGCACCGACTGTCCGGTGGAAAATCCCCACCCCCTGCGGGGCATCCAGTGCGCCGTTACCCGCCAGCCCCTGAATGCTTCCCTGCCCCCTTACCGGCCGGAAGAAAAAATGACAGTGGAACAGGCCCTCCATTCCTATATCGCCGCCGGGGCCTATGCCTCCTTTGAAGAAAATTTCAAGGGTAAAATTGCTCCCGGTATGGCGGCGGATTTCGTTCTTCTCTCCCAAAGCCCCTTCTCTGTGCCGCCGGAACAATTGCAGCATATCCGGGTGCTGGCCACCTTCCTTGGCGGCAAGAAAGTATACGCAGGATTAAATTCTCCCATAACGGGAGAACCCTGAGGGGCTTCGCCCCCTCAACCCCCACCAGGGATTTCATCCCTGGACCCAGAGGCGGAACTCTCTCATCTTATCTGACAAACAATATCCCGCTGAAGCAATGAAAAATGAAAGCCTCCCTTGTGTAAAGGGAGGTGCCTCGAAGGGGCGGAGGGATTGACATCTCCCCTCTAAGAAACACGCAGAAACCCATTTGCAAAAGCAGATTGCAACATTGCGAGTTGGATGCGCCACTGGCGCCCGCCCACGGGCCGGCGGCGATCCGCCGCCAACCGGATGCATTTGCATCCGGGGAAAACGAAAAAACGCCGTGAGAGAAAGCGAGCTTTCTCCTCCGGCGTTTTTTCGTTTTCATTATGCCCGTGGTGCTGTTTCATTTCGTTCCTCACGCTTCATGCGGAAGCAATTCTGTTCGATACGGTTGTTTGTCGCGCTCCGGGTGCAGGGGTGATACCCCTGCCGCGGGGGTACAGGGGGCGAGAAGCCCCCTGCCTCGGTCGTCCACGCAGGCCGCTGCTCTGATTCATCAGGAAGAAATTTTCAGCATTTCGGTGTGCAGGCGGGAAAGGATACGTTTTTCCAGCCGGGAAATGTAAGACTGGCTGATACCGAGCACATCCGCCACTTCCTTCTGGGTCATTTCCCGGTAACCGGCCATACCAAAGCGCATGTGCATGATGCGTTGTTCCCGGGGGGAGAGATGGGAAAGTGCGCCCCAGAGCAATTGCTTTTCCGCATCTTCTTCGATGCCCCGGGACACCAGATCGCTTTCCGTGCCCAGCACGTCAGAAAGCAGCAGTTCGTTGCCGTCCCAATCGGTGCGCAGGGGCTCATCCAGAGAAACCTCGTGGCGCAGCTTGCTGGTATGGCGCAGGAACATAAGCACTTCGTTTTCAATACAGCGGGAGGCATAGGTGGCCAGCTTGATTTTCTTTTCGGGGTCGAAGGTATTGACGGCCTTGATCAGCCCGATGGTACCGATGGAGATCAGGTCTTCCAGGCCCACATTGGTATTATCAAACTTCCGGGCAATAAACACCACCAGCCGCAGATTTCTTTCGATGAGGATGGAGCGCACGGTACCGTCATCCTTGTGCAGATGGGATACCAGCCGCCTTTCCTCCTCCGCCGTCAAAGGCTGGGGCAGGGGATCGGCACCGCCGATGTAATGCACGTTCTGGGGATAGAGGTGGGCGAAAAACATCATCATCCATTGACGGATGGGGGAGTCGCCTTTTCCGAAAAGGGTTTTCTTTTCCATCTTCCTTTTTCCTCCTTTATCTGTATGGAGCCGGGTATCAGCCCCCATTGAATCGGCTCCCCGCATACGCCGATGCAGGCCGGGATGAATGTTCCTGTTTTCGCATCCCGAATGGCATCCGGCACAAAGCAGGGCAGCAGCACCATGCCTTTCACCGTTCGCGCCGAAACCAAGGTAAACCCCGGCAGCAGTTTTTCCGGCGCCGGATCAAAATTTTCCGGCAGCAGGCGGCGAACGCTGCTCACGCTGCAAACGATCACCGGCAGCCCCAACGCCGGATGGGACAGGCTGTTTCCGGTATCCCGGATGGCTCGAAGGCAGCAGTTCTTTCCCCGGAAGGAAATATCCAGCACAGTCCATTCCGCTTCTTTTTTCCGGATGCAAAGCAGCAGACACAGCCCGGTACATGCCAGCAAACAAAGGCTGGGGCCGGCCCCCGTGCGTGTCAGGAAAGCGCAGGCTCCGGAAAAAAGCAATCCGGCCATCAGCTGGGGCAGGAAAGCATGAACACCCCTTTTGCCAAAGGCGATTACGCCGCTGCTGATCAGGCTGCAAAACATGCACAGGGGATGGGCGAAGGGAAGCGCCGGCAGCAGGGAAAGCAGGGAATGGACGGACGACAGGATGCAGGCCACGGCAGCCCTGTCCGGGCGAAGAGGCCATTGCAAACGGTATCGTGCCGCCAGCAGACACAAAAAATGTATATACCCCATCATCAGCAGATACTTTTCTCCCTGTACCGCCATCGGTGCCGCCTCCCTGAAAAAAAGTATAGAAAAATGCACCCCTGTTTCCCGTCGGACAAGGGTGCATTTTTTGATGGATTATAGGGAAAGCTGCGGCTGAACAGAGGCCGCCGCCCGGAAACAAAAACACCCGGCGGCTTCACAAAAGCAACCGGGTGCAGGGATATGTATTTCTTAATACATGCCGCCCATGCCGGGAGCGCCGGCGGGAGCAGCGGGTTCAGGCTGGGGGATATCGGTAACCAGGGATTCGGTGGTAAGCACCATGGCGGCAACGGAGGCAGCGTTCTGCAGGGCGGAACGGGTCACCTTGGTGGGGTCGATGATGCCGCGCTGGATCATATCCACATATTCACCCTTGAGGGCATCGTAGCCATAGCCCACCTTGCGGCTGCGGCGGATGTTTTCGATGATCACGGCGCCGTCGATGCCCGCGTTGAGGGAAATCTGGCGCATGGGTTCTTCCATGGCACGGAGGATGATCTGCACGCCGGTCTTGGCATCGCCCTGGTTCTTGGAAACCAGCTGCTGCACCTTGGAGATGGCGTTGAGCAGGGCCACGCCGCCGCCGGGCACGATGCCTTCTTCCACGGCAGCACGGGTGGCGGCCAGGGCGTCTTCGATGCGCATCTTGCGTTCTTTCATTTCCACTTCAGTGGCAGCACCCACCTGGATCACGGCCACGCCGCCGGCTAGCTTGGCCAGGCGTTCCTGCAGCTTTTCACGATCGTAATCGGAAGTGGTTTCGGCGATCTGCACCTTGATCTGCTGCACACGGGCAGCGATTTCGGCGGGGTTGCCGGCACCGTCGATGATGGTGGTGTTTTCCTTGTCCACCTTCACCTGATGGGCCTGGCCCAGCATGTCGAAGGTGGTTTCCTTCAGGTCCAGGCCCAGTTCTTCGCTGATGACCTGGCCGCCGGTGAGAATGGCGATGTCACGGAGCATTTCCTTGCGGCGATCGCCAAAGCCGGGGGCCTTGACAGCAACGCAGGTGAAGGTGCCGCGCAGCTTGTTCACAACCAGGGTGGCCAGGGCTTCGCCTTCCACGTCTTCGGCGATGATGAGCAGCTTCTTGCCGGCCTGCACCACCTGTTCCAGCACGGGCAGGATTTCCTGAATGTTGGAGATCTTCTTATCGGTGATGAGGATCATGGGGTTATCCAGTTCGGCGATCATCTTGTCGGTATCGGTGACCATGTAGGCAGAGGCATAGCCGCGGTCAAACTGCATGCCTTCCACGGTGGTCAGCTCGGTCTTCATGGTTTTGCTTTCTTCCACGGTGATCACGCCGTCCTTGCCCACCTTTTCCATGGCATCGGAAATGAGCTGGCCGATGGTTTCGTCGCCGGCGGAAATGGAAGCCACCTGAGCGATGGCCTGCTTATTGGTAATGGGAGAAGAAATTTCCTTCAGGCCTTCCACGGCAGCGGCGGTGGCATCTTCGATGCCCTTTTTCAGCACCATGGGATTGGCGCCGGCGGCCAGGTTCTTCAGGCCTTCACGCACGATGGCCTGGGCCAGGAGGGTGGCGGTGGTGGTGCCGTCGCCGGCCACGTCGTTGGTCTTGGTGGCCACTTCCTTGATCAGCTGGGCACCCATGTTTTCAAAGGGATCTTCCAGTTCGATTTCCTTGGCGATGGTCACGCCGTCATTGGTGATGAGGGGAGCGCCGTACTTCTTGTCCAGCACCACGTTGCGGCCCTTGGGACCCATGGTGATCTTCACGGTATTGGCCAGGGCATTGATGCCGGCTTCCAGGGAACGGCGGGCTTCCTCGCCGTACTTAATTTGCTTTGCCATAATAAGTTCCTCCTAAAAAGATAATGCTTATTCCACGATGGCCAGGATGTCATTCTGGCGGACGATGATCATTTCCTTGCCGTCCAGCTTCACTTCCGTGCCGGCGTACTTGGAATAGATAACCTTCTGGCCCACTTCCACATACATCTTGACTTCCTTGCCGTCAACCATGCCGCCGGGGCCAACGGCCAGCACTTCCGCCAGCTGGGGCTTTTCCTTGGCAGCGCCGGGCAGCACGATGCCGGACTTGGTGGTTTCTTCCAATTCTACATTTTTGATGACAACACGGTCACCCAAAGGCTTTACGTTCATGATGTTCCTCCTTGATGGTTGGTTCGGGGATGGTTTAGCACTCGAAAGCAAAGAGTGCTAAAACGCTTCCTTGCATAGTATATTACATTCTCTGCAATTTAACAACCGCAAATTTTGAAAAAAAGGGTTATTTTGAGAAAAAAATTTGGCAAAATCGTGTCCTCTGCCGAATTTTCTATCATTTGCATTGTATTTTGGTATACATACGCAGCAAGAAATTCTCCTTTTCGTGCAGAGGAGGATGTGGTATAATATAAGCAGAAGAGAAACGGCAAACAGCCGCAGAAACAAGGAGGGACGGGAAATGGAAAAAAACATGGCGGACAGGTTGCTCAAATGGTATGACCGGCATGGGCGCACCCTTCCCTTCCGGGGCACGAAGGACCCCTACCGCATCTGGGTGAGCGAAATTATGCTGCAGCAGACCCGGACGGAAACAGTGGGCGTATTTTTTATGAATTTTCTGGAGCGTTTTCCGGATGTATTTGCCCTGGCGGCAGCCCGGGAGCAGGACGTGCTGAAAATGTGGGAGGGGCTGGGATACTATTCCCGGGCCCGGAATTTGCACAAGGCGGCTCAGATGGCGGTGCGGGAATGGAACGGTGTATTTCCCGCAGATTATGAAAAGTTGCTTTCTCTGCCGGGGGTGGGAGAATATACCGCCGCCGCCATTGCTTCCATTGCCTTTGACCTGCCCCATCCCGCCATGGACGGCAATCTGACAAGGGTTTTTTCCCGGCTGCATGGGATCAGAGATGACGTGGCCATCCCTTCCGTGAAACGGAAGCTGGCGGACATTGCCGATCGGGAAATGCCCCGGCAGCGCTGCGGGGACTTTAACCAGGCGCTGATGGACCTGGGGGCCACCGTTTGTACCCCCGGTACGCCGGACTGTGACCGGTGCCCCTTAAAAGGGATGTGCAACGCTTATCGGGAAGGGGATGCGGATATGCTGCCGGTAAAGGCGGCACAAAAAGCCCCGAAGAGGGTGGATATGGCGGTGCTGCTGATCAGCTGCAAGGGTCACATTCTGATGAAGAAAAGAACGGAAGCGCTGTTGAAAAATATGTGGGTGTATCCCCTGGCAGAAGATACGGAAAACAAGGAACAGGTAAAGCAGGCCGTGAAAAAAATGGGGCTGGAGCCTGTGGACACAATAAAGCTGTGCGACACCCGGCATGTGTTCACCCATCGCATCTGGCAGATGCAGATATGGCATTGTCCGGTGCGGCTGGAGAATAAAACGGTGGCCGGCCAGTGGTTCAATTTGCCCGAAATGGCTGCGCTGCCCATCCCCACGGCGGTAAAGGCGGCCCGGCAGGAAGCGGTCAGAATCATGCTGGAAGAAATGCAGTTTGTCCGGCTGAACAGCAAGCGTTTTTCCAATTACCAGCCCACAGCCTATGCCTATTGGGAAAGCTGGATGCAGGTCAATAAAGACAAGGGCAGCCCCCAGTTTGTAAAGGAGCATACGCCCACCTACATGGAGATGGTGCTCCGGGGCCACGCCTCTGCCGGAAGGGATGTGTATTCCCTGCAGGTGGGGGACAAGGTGGTAGGCGTGATGGTACTGGATGAAGCGGCCAACGAAATATGCACCCTGTATGTACAGCCGGATGTGCAAAAGATGGGCATTGGCACCAGAGCGGTGCAGTTTGCCCTTTCCCATCTGGACGGAACAAGGGACATGCACGTAACTGCGCTGGACCATGTGCCCCAGGCCCTGAGAATGTATAAAAAAGCGGGCTTTGTGCAGGTGAAAGACCATCGGCTGTTGAATAAAACCTATAATGTTTGGGAAACGGCTCTCGTCCGTCCGGCGGGAGATAAGCGATAAGGAGGAAATGATTTATGGAAATGTTGGGACAGAAAATTGATTTCTTGGGCGACAGCATCACAGAGGGTGCCGGCGTCAGCAGCATTGAAAACCGCTTCACCGAGCTGCTTTCTTCCGAATACGGCATTTTGACCGTGAACCACGGCATCGGCGGCACCCGCATTGCACGCCAGCGCACCCCTTCCTTCTACCCCGACCATGACAAGGACTTCATTTCCCGGGTGAACGATCTGGACAGCGATGCGGACGTAATCATGGTATTTGGCGGCACCAACGACTACGGCCACGGCGACGCCCCCATGGGCACCATGCAGGACCGCACCCCCTACACCTTCTACGGTGCTCTGCACACCCTCTATACCGATCTGATCACCCGCTTTCCGGAAGCGCTGATTGTGGTAATGACGCCCCTGCACCGGCTGAACGAAGATGCGCTGGTGGACGATAACGGCCGCCGGCGTGCCGGTACCCTGAAGGATTATGTGAACGTGATCCGGGAAGTGGCCCAGTATTATTCCCTGCCGGTATTGGATCTGTACAGGGAAAGCGGCCTGCAGCCCAATGTGCCTGTGATTCAGGAAAAATATGTGCCCGACGGGCTGCATCCCAACGATGCCGGCCATGTGATGCTGAAAAACCTGATCTATTCTTTCCTGAAAAACCGTTGATTGGAAAAAACATTGCACCGGTTGGGGATTTATGATATAATGGGTTTGTGTCGACATAAAAGTACCGATGCGTTTTGCTCCCATCCCTTTACCGACCTGCTATTTGACCGTACTGGAGGAAGAACATGTACAAACTGCTGATCGTAACAGATCGGGAAGATATCCGGCAGATGTTCCTGGAACAGATCGACTGGGCACGCCTCAGTTGCCGCCCCCCCAAGGTAGTGGAAGGGGCTGAAGAAGCCATCACGCTGCTCAATTCCAGCGCTGTGGATGCGGTGGGCATTCATCTGGCGGAAACAAAGGCATCGCCTCTGGTGCGCTTTTTGAATTACGGCCGGCCCAGCCTGCCCATGTTTGCCGTATATTCCTCTTTGGAAAAGCAAATGGCCGTGCTGCGGGATACAAGGCAATTACTGGATCGGCTGCATCAGGATTTTTCCGATGATTCCTACGACGAAGAAACCATGCTTTCCATCCAACGGGATGAACTGATCCACAGCATGCTCTCCGGCGAACATGCCGACTGGGAACGTATGGAAAGCCTGCTGAAGCTGACCCGGCTGCGGGTGAATGCGGACGGCGGGTGCGTATTGTACGAAATTGACATGCCCCAGGGCGATGTGTTTTCCGACCATCACTATCACGCCCAGCGCAGGCTGGAGAGGGCACTGAGAAACAATTTCTTCGGCCGCTATGTGGAAGGCATTTTCTACGCCGTGGCGGTGCTCACCCCCCGGCACATCCGCCTTTTGTGCATCCCCATGATGAACGAAGCGGAAGAAGAAATGGAAAGCTTTGCCGCCCGTGCGGACGAGCATGTGCAGGATTCCATCACCCGGATCAAGGAATATCTGGATCTGGATATGGAAGTGGTCAGCGCCGTGTGCCTGGAAAATTTGCGGGCATTTGTTGAAAGCGAAAAAGAAACCTACTGATTTTTAACATAAACAAGGAGGAAATATGTCATGGGTATTCTGGATATTTTCAAGGGCCAATTGATCGATGTGATCGAATGGAAGGATTCTTCCGCCAATACCATGGTGCACCGTTATGACAATAACGGCAAGGAAATCATGATGGGAGCCCAGCTGACGGTGCGTGAAAGCCAGGTGGCTGTGATGGTGAACGAAGGCCAGATTGCCGACGTGTTTGCCCCCGGCCGGTATGAGCTGAGCACCCAGAACATGCCCATCATGACCGCCCTGCAGAGCTGGAAGTTCGGCTTCAACAGCCCCTTCAAGGCGGAAGTGTATTTCATCAACACCAAGCAGTTCCTGGACCGTAAGTGGGGCACCTCCAACCCCGTGATGATGCGGGATGCCGAGTTTGGCATGGTGCGCCTGCGGGCCCACGGCATTTATTCCTTCCGGGTGCAGGATCCCGTGGCTTTCCTGAAGGAAGTATTCGGCACCAGCGCCTACATGACGGTGGAAGGCGTGGAGGGCCAGGTGAAGCGCACGCTGGTTTCCGGCCTTTCCGACGCCATTGCCCAGAGCAAGATTCCCGCCCTGGACCTGGCCGCCAATTATGATGAGCTTTCCCAGTATGCCCTGCAGGTGCTGGCCCCCCGGATTGAAAGCCTGGGCCTGAAGCTGGAAAGCTTTGTGATCGAAAACATCTCCCTGCCCCAGGAAGTGGAACAGGCGATGGACCGGCGCACCTCCATGGGCGTGGTGGGCGATCTGAACAAGTACACCCAGTTCCAGGCAGCCGAAGCCATGCGGGAAGCGGCCAATAACCAGGGCGGCACCGCCGGCATGGGTGCCGGTATGGGCGCAGGCATGATGATGGCCCAGGCCATGCAGATGTCCGGCCAGATGGGCCAGCAGGCGGCTGCTTCCGCTGCTGTCCCCGCCGGTGAAACCAAATTCTGCCCCGAATGCGGCCAGAAAATCCCCCGCACCGCCAAGTTCTGCCCCGAATGCGGCCAGAAGCAGTAACATAGAATAAAAGTCAGGCGCTGTCCTCAGGGACGGCGCTTTTTATATGACAACTGCAGATAAAAATTCCCCTCTTTTGAAAGGGGAATTTATTGTCTTCTGAACATTTTTTGTTGCGGCTCAGCGGTATTTTTCCTTCACCCATTGCTGCACAAAGGCGGCAAAGTTTTTCACCACAGGGCTGCTGCTGCCCTCCGGGGACAGGGCCAGGCGAATGGTGCGCTTTTGTGCCCCGGCAATTTCGGCCACCGCCACATCGTTTGTGCGGCCTTCCAGCAAAAGCTCCGGCATGATGCTGATGCCCAGCCCCTGCTCCACCATGGCCAGCATGGCATAATCGTCCTTGGTGGTGAATTTTTCATCCACCTGCACACCGGCCAGATCCAGCACGCTGCGGGCGTCCTGGTTGCTGTTTTCCATGAGGCTGATGAAGCTTTCCCCGGCAAACTCCCGGGGGTCAATCACCGCCTGCCCGGCCAGCCGATGATTCTTTGGCAGCACCGCCAGCAGCCGGTCCTCCGTCAGCACAGCGGAATCCAGACCGGTTTTCCGGGTGACAAAGCCGATATCAATGCTGCCGGCATCAAACCAGTCGGCAATATCGTGATAATCGCCAATCAGCAGCCGGAATTCGATCTGCGGATGGCTTTGCTGATATTCCTTGATCATCCGGGGCAGCCACCGGACCGCCACGGAATTGAACGCACCGATCCTGACACAGCCCTTTTCCAGCCCCTGCACCTTTTCCAGCGTATCCGCATAATTTTGCATTGCCTCTGCAATGCGCCGGAAGGCAGGCATCAGCTTTTCGCCCTCCGGTGTCAGCCGGACGCCGGTGCGGCTGCGGTGAATGAGGCGCAGGCCTGTTTCGCTCTCCAGGGCATGGATGGCATGGCTGACGGCGGACTGGGTGTAGTCAAACTGCTCCGCCGCCCGGGTGAGGCTGCCCATTTCCACCACTTTCAGAAAGATTTCGTATTTTGTTTGTGCCATTTTCAAAAACCCCTTGCAAAATGATTCCGTATACAGTATAATCTACCCCATACATGAAATCAAGTATTTCAATGCATTATTTTTTCTCATGTATCACAAAAGTGAAAGGGACGTGACCAAATGAACGCTGAACTGATCGTTTTCGTTGTCTACCTTGCCTTCATGATTGGTATTGGTGTGTTTTTCTTCCTGCGCTCCAAGGGCGGCAGTGAGAAAAGCTTCTTCCTGGGCGGCCGTCAGATGGGCCCCTGGGTATCTGCGCTTTCCGCCGGTGCCTCGGATATGAGCGCCTGGGTGCTGATGGGCCTGCCGGCCTCCATTTACGCCGCCGGTCTGGGCCAGGCGTGGATCGCCATCGGTCTGGCCATCGGCTATACGGTAAGCTGGCTGGTGCAGGCGCCCCGGCTGCGCCGCTACACCATTGCGGCCAAGGATTCCATCACCATTCCCCAGTACCTTACCAACCGTTTCCTTTCTAAAAGCAAAGCGCTGCAGATCATCTGCGCCGTGATTTTCCTGGTGGCCTACACCATCTATGCCGCTTCCTCCATCAAGGCCTGCGGCACGCTGTTCAACACGGTGCTGGGCATTGATGCTACCCTGGCCATGTACATTGCAGCTGTGATCATCATCGGCTACACCTTCCTGGGCGGCTTCTCTGCCGTCTGCTGGACGGACTTTTTCCAGGGCATGCTGATGCTGGGCGCGCTGCTGATTGCCCCCATTTTCGCCATGGCGCTCATCGGCGGCGGCCAGGGCGCTGCGGCTTCCCTGGAACAGCTGCCCGAAGGGTATTTCAACCTGTTCACCAACTGGAAGGACGTGCTTTCCGGTCTGGGCTGGGGCCTTGGCTACTTTGGTATGCCCCACATCATTGTGCGTTTCATGAGCCTGCGCTCCAATAAGGACCTGAAAAAGAGCGCCAAGATCGGCATCACCTGGACGCTGCTGATCCTCCTCTTCTCCGTGGCTTCCGGCGTGATCGGCCACCTGTTCCTGGGTGAAATTGACGACAGCTCTGTAGTTTTCATCACCATGGTGCGCAAGATGTTCCCGGCGCTCATCAGCGGCCTGCTGCTTTCCGCCATTCTGGCCGCCGCCATGTCCACCGCCGACAGCCAGCTGCTGGCCTCTGCTTCCGCCTTTGCCAGCGACGTGTATAAACCCATCATCCGCAAGGATAAGGCTTCCGATAAGGAAATGTTCTGGGCCAGCCGTTTTGTAGTGCTGGGCATTGCCGTGGTGGCCGTGCTGATCGCCTCCGATCCCAATTCCGGCACCATCATGGGTCTGGTGGAAAACGCCTGGGGCGTGTTCGGCGCAGCCTTCGGCCCGGTGATTTTGCTGAGCCTGTTCTGGCGCCGGTTCAATTTCCAGGGCGCTGTGGCCGGCATCCTGGCCGGTGCCATTGTGGATATTTTGTGGCTGGCCTTCCTCAAGGGCTTCGGTCTGTATGAAATCATTCCCGGCTTCATTACCGGCCTGATTGCCGCCGTGGCCGTTTCCCTGCTCACCAAGGCCCCCGAAAAGGAAGTGACCGACCTGTTCGATCAGGTGGCCGCTGCCAAGGACGAAGACTGATCCGGGGGGTGTTTCCGGTCAGCCGGAAACCGCCTGCCTGTGGCAAACCACGAATTCAAGCATCACTTAATACAAAGAAACAGCCGGTTGGGAACATTTCCGTTTCCCAGCCGGCTGTTTTTGATTTTTCCTTTTTCACGGTTGTTGCCATCGGCCCGCAGGCCTGCGGTAAACGGCGCTTACCTGCCCAGCAGCTCCAGATTCTTTTTGATCAGCTCACACCGCTGCTTCACGCAGTCCACGCTGCGAAGGGGATCGGTGGGGGTATTGATGCAATAGTCCACCAGCTTGTCCACCGTGGTTTCAGCCACGTGCAGCCGGGTATCGGAGGAGGCATAGTAAATCAGCAGCCGGCCGTTTTCGTTCACTGCTGCGCCGTTGGTGAAGGTCACGTTGGACACATCGCCCACCCGTTCCTGGCCCTTGGGGCCGATGAGGAAGCCGCCGGGCTCGTAGGTCACCAGCCAGGGCTTTTCCAGATCCGTCATGAAGCAGTAGATCACATAGCGAAGCCCTGCGGCGGTATTGCGCACGCCATGGGCAATATGCAGCCAGCCCTTGTCGGTTTTGATGGGGGTGGCGCCGGCGCCGTTCTTGGCTTCGGTGATGGTGTGATATTTGCGGATGGATGTCATGATTTCTTCATCAATCACAGCGTGGGTGATATCCTCGCACAGGCCAAAGCCGATGCCGCTGCCGGAGCCGGTTTCAATGAAGCCGTCCATGGGCCGGGTATAGAAGGCATATTTGCCGTTGACGAAGGTAGGATGCAGGCACACATTGCGCTGCTGGGGGGAGCGCAGGGTGACCAGATTGGGCAGCCGCTCCCAGGTTTTCAGGTCCTTGGTGCGCACGATACCGGCAGCAGCAACCGCAGCAGACAGGTCCGCATTTTCGGGATCCTTGCTTTCGGAGCAGAACACGCCGTAAATCCAGCCGTCTTCATGCTGGGTGAGGCGCATGTCGTACACGTTGGTTTCTTCCGGGCAGGTATCGGGCAAAAGAATGGGATAATCCCAGAAGCGGAAGTTATCCACGCCGTTATCGCTTTCCGCCACGGCAAAGAAGGATTTGCGGTCGCTGCCCTCCAGCCGGGCCACCACATAATATTTGCCGTTCAGATAAATGGCACCGGCATTGAAGGCGGCATTCACGCCCAGCCGTTCCATGAAATGGGGATTGGTTTCCTGATCCAGATCATATTTCCAGAAAAGCGGAATATGCTCCCGGGTCAATACCGGGTACACAAAACGGTCATAAATGCCGTTATAATCGTCAGACACAATGTTTTTCCGGGTGATGAGGGCTTCCTGCTTTTGCAATTCCTGTTCATAGCGCGGGTGAATCATGGGGCGCCTCCTTCCGTTTTTTCCGGGCATCCAGTTTGGGATTGATCATGGTGGTGTTGTGTGCCAGGCACAACTCCTTCAGTTCGCACGTTTCGCAATCCGGCTTCTGAGAATGGCACACATAACGGCCGTGGTACAGCATCCAGTGATGGGCATCGCTCCAGTCCTTTTCCGGGATGGCTGCCATCAGCTGCTTTTCCGTTTCTTCCGGGGTGAGGGCAGAGGCCAGCCCCAGCCGGTTGGATACCCTGAGTACATGGGTGTCCACCGGGATGGCCGGCAGCCCAAAGGCAAAGGCCCGCACCACATTGGCCGTTTTTCTGCCCACGCCGGGCAGCGCCACTAAACTTTCCATATCGGAAGGGACAATTCCTGCATGATCCGAGACAATTTTTCTGCTGGCCAGCACAATATTTTTCGCTTTGGCGGAAAAACCGCAGCTTTTCACGTAAGGATATATCTCCTCCGGCTCCGCTTTTGCCATGGCAAAGGCATCCGGATAATCCCGGAACAGGGAGGGGGTCACCTGGTTCACCCGGGCGTCGGTGCACTGGGCGGCCAGAATGGTGGCCACCAGCAATTCAAAAGGGTTGTGATAAACCAAAGCCGGCTCCATGTGGGGATACATGGAAGCCAGCTTCTTGAGAATTTCTTTGCGGTTGATTTCCACGGAAGAAAACCTCCCTTTACTTCAGACGCAGCACACTCTTGGGCATTTTTTCCACTACCCGCAGCACCAGATACAGCATCACGATGTTCACCGGGCAGGCCACCAGCTGCTTAATGAAGCGGTTGCACACGCTCACCCAGTTGGGCACCATGGTGCCTTCCGGATACAGGGGCATCACCAGCGTGCGGAAAAAGGCAGGCCATTCGCTGCCGTCAGACAGGGCTACCCAGCCCGCCTGGCCCAGAAAATGGGTATTGAGAAGGAAATTGCAGAAAACGGAAATGAGCACCAGGCTTACAATACAGCGCCACCAGGCAAGCTTGCGGGGGTACAGAAACAGCCCGAAAATCAGCCCGTTCAGGGCATTGGCCAGCACCAGCCCCCAGATGATGGGCGGCGTAAACACTAACGTGCCCAGTATGTCGCCAATGGCGGCCACCGCCATGCCCCACACCGGGCCCAGCAGATAGCCGGCAATGCCCACCGGCAAAAAGCCAAAGCCAATGCGCAGCCAGCTGCCCACCGGAATGGCAGTGATGCGGGCCAGAACGATCTGCAGTGCCACCAGCACGCCCATCAGGCACAGCTTGTAGGGATTCATCCGCAGGGATTCCTTCCAGCTTTCCAAAGCGCTCATTTTTTGCATACAAAAAGCCTCCTGTTCATCAAAATCAATTTCGACTCGCAAGAGGCAGTTTGCCAAAGAACCAAAGCAGCGGGATGCGCCGCCGGCACCGCATCCGGTTTTGTTTCCGGATTTCGTCTCATGACAACTCCCCGTTCATGAACACTTAACGCGCCGGCAGCTACTCTGCCTGATACGAATCATTCGGTTGTATTTTACCCTGCTTTCAGGGAAAAAGCAAGGATAAAAACGGTTTTCAGTCCACCAGCGTGGCAAAATAATCGGCCCGGGTTTCGGCCCTGCGGATCATGCGGAAGGAACCGTCTTCCTGCAGCAGAATTTCTGCGCTGCGCAGCCGGCCGTTGTACTGATAGCCCATGCAATGGCCGTGGGCACCGGTATCGTGGATCACCATCAGATCCCCCATATCCACAAGGGGCAGCATCCGGTCAATGGCAAATTTATCGTTGTTTTCGCACAGGCACCCGGTCACGTCGTACAGGGTATCGCAGGGCATGTCCCGCTTGCCGCACAGATGAATGTGGTGGTAAGCGCCGTACATGGCAGGGCGCATCAGGTTGGACGCACAGGCATCCACGCCGATGTAATGCTTGTGGATGTTCTTTTCGTGAATCACCCTTGTCACCAGCCAGCCGTTGGGCCCGGTCATGAACCGGCCCAGCTCCGTCTTGATGCCCACCTTGCTGTTTTCGCCCAGAATGCGGATGTATTCTTCCTTCACCATGGCACCGATATGCATGATATTGGCCTTCTCTTCTTCCGGACGATAAGGAATGCCGATGCCGCCGGACAGGTTCACAAAGGAAAATTCCAGGCCGGTTTTTTCAGAAAGCTCCTTGCCTGTTTCAAAAAGCAGGGCGGCCAACTTGGGGTAATAGCTTTTTTCGGTGGTGTTGCTCACCAGGAACGCATGCAGGCCGAATTTCTTTGCCCCCAGTGCTTTCAGCTTTTCCATGCCGGGCAGCAATTGCTCCGGCGTCCAGCCGTATTTGGCATCCCCGGGGCTGCCCATGATGGAATTATTCAGGTGGAAATTGCCGCCGGGATTGAATCGCAGGCAAATTTCCTCCGGAATGCCGCCGTTTTCCTTCAGCGTATCAATATCGCTGATATCGTCCAGGTTCACAATGGCGGAAAGGGCCCGGGCATGGGCAAATTCAGCCGGGGGCATGGCGTTGGCGCTGAACATAATCCGACTGCCGGAAACGCCCACCTTCTCTGCCAGCAAAAGCTCACATTCGCTGGAGCAATCCAGGCCGCAGCCTTCTTCCTTCAGAATACGCAGAATGTGGGGATTGGGAAGCGCTTTCACAGCAAAATATTCCATATATGCCGGAGCCCAGGAAAAAGCAGCATTCAGGCTGCGGGCCGTTTCACGAATGCCCTTTTCGTCATAAAGATGGAAAGGGGTGGGGAAAGCCTTGGCGGCATTTTCAAATACAGCATCAGGAAGAGTAAAATTAGGCATACTACACACAAATCCTTTCGTGTACATCAAGTACCGCTTCATTATAATGAAATTGGATACAATCAGCAAGCCACAAAACATGGAAAGCACAATTTTAGAACATCCCGAAATGGGTTGACATTTCTTTCGGGATGCATATAATAGGAAACAGGCAAGGAACGGGAAAAAAGCCTGATCCCGGCAATGGAAGAGAGAGCGCGTCACCGGCTGCAAGCGTGCTTCATTGCCCCAGGCAGTGCCCCCGGGAGCCGCTGTGCCGAAACGGATAGTAGGCACGGCCGTATGCGCTGCGTTAAAGCGATATCCATGGTAAAGTAAGAGTGGATTGATGGCATACGCCGTTCTCTGAAGGGAACGTGCGTTATTTTTTTAGGAGGGAATTGCATGTTCGATACCCTGAAAAGGGATTTGGATGCCGTATTGAAAAGAGACCCTGCCGTTCATTCCCGGGCAGAAGTGTTCTTCTGCTATCCGGGGTTCAAGGCAGTCCGGCGGCACAGAAGGGCACATAAGGCATACCTGAAGGGCCGGTATTTCCTGGCCCGGTGGATTTCCAGCCGTACCAAGAAGAAAACCGGTATCGAAATCCACCCCGGTGCCACCATCGGCGAAGGATTGTTCATCGACCATGGCGCAGGCGTGGTGATTGGCGAGACCACCATCATCGGCAATAATGTCACCCTCTATCAGGGGGTCACCCTGGGCGGCACCGGTAAGGACACCGGCAAGCGCCACCCCACATTGGGCAACGATGTGGTGGTGGGTGCCGGGGCCAAAGTGCTGGGGCCCATTACGCTGGGCAACCATGTGAAGGTGGGCGCCGGGGCCATTGTGCTCAAGGACGTGCCGGATCAGTGTACCGTGGTAGGCAACCCCGGCCGCATTGTGCGCGGCCCCGCCAAACGCCCGGAGATCGACCTGAACCACGGCGATCTGCCCGACCCCATGCTGGACAAGATGCAGCAGCTTTACAAGCGGCTGAGCCAGCTGGAAAAGGTGCTGACGGAGCACGCCATCAAGGTGGGCTGTGCCGGGTGTCCGGTGGAGGATTGTCCCGGCCGGGAAAACGGGGGCTGTCAGAGCGCAGCAGAAGCCCAATAAAAAGCAGCGCTTGGAAACAACATCGCAGAACACACCAACAAAGCAAAAGAACGTAAAGAAGGCTTTCTTGGGAGGGTGCGGGAGGGGGTTCTTTGGCCCCCAAAGAACCTCCTCCCGCATAAACGTATAAATAGGAGGTACTCCACATGTTGATTTACAATAGCAAGACCCGGAAAAAGGAAGAACTGGTCACCATTCAGCCCGGCAAGGTGGGCATTTACGCCTGCGGCCCCACGGTGTACGATTATTTCCACATCGGCAACGCCCGTCCCTTCATCGTGTTTGACGTACTGCGCCGCTATCTGGAGCACCGGGGCTACGAAGTGAAATTTGTACAGAACTTCACCGACATCGACGATAAAATGATCCGCCGTGCCAACCAGGAAGGCATCACCGTGAAGGAACTGGGGGACCGGTTTATTCAGGAATACTATCAGGATGCCGCCGCCCTTGGCATCCGCAAGGCCACCGTGCATCCCCGGGCCACAGAGCACATCGGCGATATCATCAAGCTGGTGAAAACCCTGCAGAACAAGGGCTTTGCCTACGAAGTGAACGGCGATGTGTATTTCGACGTGAAAAAGAACGCAGCCTACGGCAAGCTGTCCGGCCAGAACATGGACGATCTGGAAGCCGGCGCCCGCATTGACGTGGACGACGTGAAGCATAACCCGGCCGACTTTGCCCTCTGGAAGGCCCAGAAGCCCGGCGAACCTGCCTGGAACAGCCCCTGGGGTCAGGGCCGGCCCGGCTGGCACATCGAATGCAGCGCCATGAGCATGAAGTACCTGGGCGAAACCTTTGATATCCACTGCGGCGGCAAGGATCTTCTCTTCCCCCACCACGAAAACGAAGTGGCCCAGTCCGAATGCGCCACCGGCAAGCCTTTTGCCAACTACTGGATGCACAACGGCTTCATCAATATCGATAACGAAAAGATGAGCAAATCCGCCGGCAATTTCTTCACCGTCCGGGATATCCTGAAGGAATATGCCCCGGAAGATGTGCGCATGTTCATGCTCTCCGCCCATTACCGCAGCCCCGTGAACTTCAGCCGGGATATGATCGCCCAGGCCCACGCCTCTCTCCAGCGGCTCTATACCGCAAGGGACCGGATGGCCTTCCTGATGGATAACGCAGCTTCCAAGGATATGACCGATGCGGAACAGCAGCTGATGGTGAAGCTGCAGGAAAGCACTGCCCGCTTTGATGCCGCCATGGACGACGATATGAACACCGCCGACGCCATGGGTGCGCTGTTTGAAATTGTGAAGGAAGCAAACGTTACCCTCAACGAAAACAGCAGCAGGGAAGCCCTGGAAAAAACCCTCTCCACCCTCCAGTCCCTGTGCGACGTGCTGGGCATTCTGGTAAAGCCCTATGTGATGGAACTGCCGGAAGAAGTGCAAGCCCTGGCCGATGCCCGCGCCACCGCCCGCAAGGAAAAAAACTGGGCAAAGAGCGACGAACTGCGTGATGCCCTCAAGGCACTGGGCTATATGGTGGAAGATACCGCCAAGGGCCAGAAGATTTCCAAGCTGAACTGAAAAAGGAGCTGCGCATGAACTGGGAATATTCCTGCGGTGCCGTTGTATTCACCCGGCAAAACGGGCAGATTCTCTACGTCATCGTGCAGGAAAAATCGGGCGCCTACAGCTTTCCCAAGGGACATGTGGAGGGCAGCGAAACAGAAATGGATACAGCCCGGCGGGAGATATCGGAAGAAACCGGCCTGCAGCCTGCTTTCCTCCCCGGCTTTTGCCATCGGGAAGAATATCATCTGTCCGAAAAGCCCGGCACGTGGAAACGGGTCACCTATTTCCTGGCAGAATTCGAAAACCAATCCCTTGTTGCCCAGGAAAGCGAAATCCGAAATATCCTGCTGCTGCCCTATGAACAGGCGTACTCCCTTTTTCCCTACGAAAACACACGGCAGGTGCTGGCCGCAGCCCATGCCTTTCTGACAAAGTGACAAAAGGCCTGCACGGTACTGTATCCGGACTGTGAGGCAGGGGCTTTCGCAGCCCCTGTACCCCGCGCCAGGGCCATCGGCCCTGGACCCAGTGTGCGACAAGCCGATCCTAACATACAAAGTATATTCCGCATGAAGCTTGAGGAAACGAAATGAGCTTTCCACGGGCGCTTGAAAATGATAAAAATAGCGGTTGGGAAAATGTATTTTCCCACCGCCTATTTTTTCATTTTCCCCGGATGCTTTGCATCCGGCCGGCGGCGGAACGCCGCCCTGCCCGTGGGGTGGTGGCAATGCCTCAGCCAATTCGCAATATTGCACTCTTTTTTTGCCACAGCGTTTCTGCGTGCCACAATAAACAGCGGCACATTGTTTGTCAGATAAGCCAAGCGATATCCGCTACTGGGTGCAGGGACAATGTCCCTGCTGGGGTGGAGGGGTGAAACCCCTCATGGTTCCTCAAGCTTCAGCGGGAAACTGTTTGTTAGATAAGCCAAGCAATATCCGCCTCTGGGTGCAGGGACAATGGCCCTGCTGGGGGGTGAGGGGGCGAAGCCCCCCACCGTCTCCTCACACATCACAAATTCGGAGGAAAACATGAAAAAAGAAACCTTCGCCCTGCTGGAAAATCACATGCTTTCCTGCATGCAGGATGCGGCCCACGACAAGGATCATGTGTACCGGGTGCTGTACATGGCCATGGAAATTGCGGAAAATGAAACGGTGAACAAAGACGTGCTGATCGCCGCCTGCCTTTTGCACGATATTGCCCGGAAGGATCAGCTGGAGAACCCGGCCATCTGCCATGCTGCCCTTGGTGCAGAAAAAGCGGAAGCTTTCCTGCTGGCAAACGGCTTTGCGCCCGGTTTTGCTGCCCATGTGCGCAACTGCATTTACACACACCGCTTCCGCAAAGCATCTCCCCCTGCCACCATGGAAGCGAAAATCCTCTTTGATGCGGATAAGCTGGACGTGGCCGGGGCCATCGGCATTGCCCGCACCCTGCTGTACCGGGCTGATGCCAAAGAACCGCTGTATACCCTGATGGCGGACGGCTCCGTCTCAGACGGCACCGGCGATGCACCGCCTTCCTTTTTTCACGAATACCAGTTCAAACTGAAAAACATCTATGACCGCTTCTACACCGAAAAGGCCCGTCAATTGGCGGAAGCCCGCAGGCAGGCCGCCGAGGATTTCTGCCGCAGCCTGTACGAAGAAATGAACGCCGCCCACACCGCCGGCCGCACTGCCCTGAACAAAGAAATTTTCTGATCCCTCCTTGACAGGAATTCGGTAATATGTTACCTTCTTTATGGTAATGTATTACCTTTTTTGTTTCCGGAGGGTTTTTTATGGATTTTAAGCAAGTCATACACCATGAAAACATATCCTTTGAAGGCATTGAGTCACCCTATTTTCTGCTGGGGCTGCTGAGCGCCTTTGATAACCGGTTTCAGGCAACGGCGGATAAACTGATTGGCGAAATGAGCTGGAAGCAGTTTTTTGTCGTGATCTGTATCAGCATGTGCCGGGAAGCACCGGGCATCAAGGAACTGGCCGGCATCCTGGGCACCAGCCACCAGAACACGAAGCAAATCCTGCTGAAGCTGGAAAGGAAGGGCTTTGTGCTGCTGAAAGAAGATGCTAAAGACAAGCGAAAGCAGCGGGTGCACCTGACGGAAAAGTGCCTTGCATTCTGTAAGAAAAATGACGAGGTGAGCACGCAGGTCATACAGCAGCTGTTTGGCGGCATTTCCCCGGAAGAAATGCAAACTACCATCCGCACCATCATGCAAATGGAGAATAATCTGAAAGGTTTAGGTGAAATACAATGAAAAACGGCATCATCCTCTACAAATCCTCCTATGGCGCCACGGAAAAATACGCCCGCTGGCTGCAGGAAAAAACCGGCTTTGCCCTGATGGAAACGAAAAAGGCCACCCTGAAGGACGTGCTGGCCTACGACACCATCATCCTGGGCGGCGGGCTGTATGCCGGTTTCATTGCCGGGCTGAATTTCCTGAAAAAGCATTACAATAAGCTGCAGGGCAAAAAGGTACTGGTTTTTGCCGTAGGTGCCACCGAATATGACGAAAAATACATCGCCGCCTGCAAGGATGCCCAGTTCAAGGACGAACTGGCGCACCTGCCCCTGTTCTACTGCCGCGGCGCCTGGGATGACAGCAAAATGAAGCCCTTTCACCGCTTCCTGATCAACATGGGCAGAAAGATGATGCAAAAGCAAAAAGACCCGTCCATGGCATCCACGGCAGAAGGCCTGATGGGCTCTGCCGGCCAGAAAGCCGACTGGACGGATGAAAAGTATCTGGCCCCCATTTTGGCAGAACTGGAAAAGTGAACAGTGAAAAAACAGTAAAGCTCTTGTCAATGTATGCAGAAATACAGTATAATTTCCCCGTTATCTTTGATGAAAGAGGCGAATGAAAATGAGCAATTATGCATCTCGTGTTCTCAATGACCTGAAGGTCCGCTATGCCAATGAACCTGAATTCCTTCAGGCGGCCACCGAAATCCTCACCACCCTGGAGCCCGTTATCAGCCGGAACGAAGAAAAATACGAAAAGGCTGCCCTGCTGGAAAGCTTTGTGGAACCCGAACGCATCATCTCCTTCCGCGTACCGTGGATTGACGACAACGGCCAGACCCAGATCAACCGCGGCTACCGCGTGCAGTTTAACAGCGCCATCGGCCCCTACAAGGGCGGCCTGCGCTTCCATCCCTCTGTAAACCAGAGCATCCTGAAGTTCCTGGGCCTGGAACAGACCCTGAAAAATTCCCTCACCGGCCTGCCCATGGGCGGCGGCAAGGGCGGCAGCGACTTTGACCCCAAGGGCAAGAGCGACATGGAAGTGATGCGCTTCTGCCAGAGCTTCATGACCGAACTTTCCAAGTACATCGGTGCTGATACCGACGTGCCCGCCGGCGATATCGGCGTGGGTGCCCGTGAGGTTGGCTTTATGTACGGCCAGTATAAGCGCATCCGTGGCGTTTATGAAGGCGTGTTCACCGGCAAGGGTCTT
>JAFSBN010000155.1 GCA_017437265.1 Clostridia bacterium | reverse complement strand
TTCCATCCGGTCTTCCCCTTCCTGGGTAAAGGCAGGATGGTTTTCATTCTGCTGATCCGGCAGGCTTTCACAGGTGCCGTTTTGGGAGTACAAATGGCAGGCAATGCGGGCTTCATATCTTCCTTCATCCTTCAGGGGGCCGCCGTTGAGGCCGCAGGAAGTGATCTCCGCCTGATGGAAACGTTCACCGTCAAAGTAAATCTCTTCCGCACAGGCCTGGCGGGAGAAGAAATGCCGGTTGGTCTGCCGATGATAGAACACATACCATTTGCCCCCGGCGTTGATCACGCTGCCGTGGGTATTGCCCCGGTAATTCAGCGCCTCCGTATTGCCGTTGACACCGATATCTGCATTGGAAACCAGCACGCCGCCGTAGCGGTATTCCCCCAGGGGGCTGTCCGCCACCGCCCAGCACAGTTCATGCATCCAGCAGGAGGAATAGATGAAATAATACTTGCCGTTGATCTTCCGCACGGAACTGGCCTCAAAGAAGGGATGGGCTTCGTATTCGGTGCCGTCGGCATCATTGATGATGGGCAGGTTATGGTAGGGGCCGTCCTTGACGGTGATCATATCCTGTTCCAGTTCCATTTTCAGGCTGTCCTTATCCACACCCGGGGTTTTGTATCGGGGGGAATTGCCGGAGAAAAGGTAGATCCGCTTGTCATCGTCAATGAAAATGCCCGGGTCAAACTGGCGGATTTCATCCGGCCGGGAACCCAGAATATCGCCGTTGGGATAACGCACAAAATCCAGGAATTTGTATTCACCGGCAGGGGTATCGCACACCGCCACGCCGATTTCCTTCAGGAAATCCAGGCAGTAATACAGATAATACTTGCCGTCATTGCCCCGGCACACATCCGGCGCCCACAGGGCATGAGCCCCATCCGGATTCCGGGGATCCTGGGTCTTTTTGAAGATTACGCCTTCATAGCGCCAGTCGGACAGATCATCCTCCGGCGCAGACCAGCACACATAATCGTTCTGGCAATACACATCGCCGTTAAACTTATCATGGCTGCCATACACATACAGCCTGCCGTCAAATACCCTCGGTTCCCCATCGGGAATATATTCCCAGCTGGGCAGATAAGGATTGAAAACCTGCTTTTTCATTAAGGATTCTCCTTTGTTCATTTACTTTTCCGGTTGCATAAATGATACCAGATTTTCTTTCCCGTGGCAAGAGAATTTCCCCCGTATGCAGCATATTGTCACTGCAAAAACCATGTTTGACCATCCCCGTTCCTTCGTGGTATAATGAAAAAAAGTTTTGTTTTACGCACAATACAAAGACACATTAAGGAGCCGTTCTTTATGGAAAACCGTACCATACTTACGCCCCTTCCGCCGGAAAATTTTCCCGATAACCCTGCTGTCCCCCAAGGTGTACGATGCGTTCAATGGCAGGATACGTTCGGCTATGGCGTAGCCTTTAAGCCGGGTATCATCTATGCCGAAAAAGACGGCATGCCCCTGCACCTCCATTTTCTCACTCCCCGGAATAACCGTACCGATAATCCCCTGATTGTTTTTGTGCAGGGCAGTGCCTGGTTCAAGCAGGATCTGTTCATCCATCTGCCTGAAATGCTGCGCATGTGCCAGAGAGGCTATTGCGTGGCGCTGGTAGAATACCGGCCCTCCACCACAGCCCCCTTCCCGGCTCAGGCGGAGGATGTGAAAAGCGCTATCCGCTATCTGCGCAGCCGGCCCGATTATTTCCGCTTCAACCCGGAACGGGTAGCCGTCTGGGGCGATTCCAGCGGAGGCCACACCGCCCTGATGGCAGGCTTCACCGGCGATCGCTTCCCATCCCGGGAAGAGGATCTGCCCCATTCTGCCGCCGTGCGCTGCATTGTGGATTGGTACGGCCCCACCGTCATCAGCGAAATGGCTTATGAACCCAGCAGCTGCTCTCATACCGATGCCGACGACCCGGAAGGCTGGCTGATCGGCCATCTGCCGGTGCAGGAGCATCCCGACCTTGCCGCCGCCACTATCCCCCAATCCTACCTCAGCAAACACATCCCCACGCCGCCCGTGCTCATCATGCACGGCAGCAGCGACAAGACAGTGAATTTCCAGCAAAGTGTTCATTTGTACGAAACCCTCCTCTCCCTGGACAAGCAGGTGGAATTCATCCGCCTTCAGGGCGCCGATCACGGCAGCGGCGGCTTTGCCTGCGAAGAAGCGCTGAACGCCGTGGAAGCGTTTCTGAAAAAACATCTGTAATATCATCTGAACAAGGAGAATGGATATGCCGAACCTGATCACCACCCCTGTTGATCCCCATGCCCAGCAGGGCGTAAAAAACGTGCTGCAGTATCTTGCGGAGATTTCCGGGAATAAAATCATCACCGGCCAGCACACCCAGAGCATGGCCCAGGAAGAAATGCATCACATTCAGAAAATCACCGGCAAATTGCCGGCGCTATTGGGCTTTGAGCTGCTTTCCTATTCCCCCAACATCAATTATCTGGACACGGACGAAGCCTGCATGAAGGAAGTGGAGGACAATTTCGGCACGCTGAAACGTGCCTGGGAATGGGCCGCGCAAAAGGGTCTCATCACCCTCACCTGGCATTGGTTCTCCCCTTTGGGCGGCCGCTCCAAGGCCTTTTATACCGTCAATACCGATTTCGACGCTTCCCGGGCAGTAATGGAAGGCACCCCCGAATACGAGGCTCTGCTTTCCGATATGGACATGATGGCCGCCCTTCTCAAGCCCTTCTGCCGTGCCGGCATCCCCATCCTCTGGCGGCCTTTCCATGAAGGTGAAGGCGGCTGGTTCTGGTGGGGAGCCAAGGGGCCGCAGGTGCTGCAGAAGCTGTGGCGCATCATGTATGACCGCTATGTGAACCATCATCACCTGCACAACCTGCTGTGGGTGTGGAATGCCCCCAAACGGGAATGCTATCCCGGGGACGATGTGGTGGATATCATTTCCCGGGACATGTATCCCGAAAAGCACTGCCACACCAGCCAGAAAGAAAAATATGACGATCTGCTGAAAATCACCGATGCCCCCAAGGTGGCCCTTATCGGCGAAACAGGCACCCTGCCCTCTCCCGAAGCAATTCATGAAGAAAAAGTGGGCTGGACAAGCTATATGACCTGGTCTCACGGCTTTTGCCTGACGGAAGAATTCAACACCTTTGATGCGCTGAAACAAGTGTATTCAAGCCCCTGGGCCATCACCAAAGAAACCCTGCCGCAGCTGTACTGATCTTTTCCTGATACCACACATCACGAAAACCCTCCGCATGCATTTCCGCATACGGAGGGTTTGATCTTTTTTCTGTTTCAGATGGGGGTCAAAGCTTTCCGGCATCGGTTTCTTCCGGCTTTTTGAGCCAGCCGGGCAGCATTTTCTTCAGCCCGCCCTTGCCGCGGTTGGCCAGCACCACGCTCTGCAGCACAATGAAGAAACACAGCATGGCGCCGGTGGTGATGGATTGCCACCAGGGATCGCGCAAGCCGGAAACGGTAACGATGGACTTGATGGTGGTGAGGGTCAGCACACCAAACAGCGTGCCGATCACATTGCCCACACCGCCGGTAAGCAGTGTGCCGCCGATAATGGAAGAAGCAATGGCGTTCATTTCTGCCCCAGCGGCATTGGTGGCATTGCCGGCGCCGGTATGCATCATGAACACAAACCCGGCAATGCCGGACAGGGTACCGCTGATGAGGTAGGAATAGAAACGGGTGCGCTTCACATTCACGCCCAGCATCATGGCGCTCTGGCTGTTGCCGCCCATGGCGTAGAACTGACGGCCCAGCCTGCACTTTTTCAGCAGGATGAACACGATCACCACAATCAAAAGCGCCACCACCACGCCGATTTCCATACGGGCGGGAATCAGGTTGCCGTTTTTGGCCGTGTAGCCCAGTAAGGGAATTTCAATCTTTGTTTTCATCAGCTGCTTGAACCCTTCATGGGCAATTTTCTGGGGTTCCAGGCTGACGATAGTGGTCATACCCCTGGCAAAGAACATGCCGGCCAGGGTGATGATAAAGGGCTGTATCTCCAGATAGGAAATCAGATAGCCCTGCACCAGACCAAAGGCCACGCCAATGCCCAGCGCCAGCAGCACAGCCGTAAAGATACTGCCGCCGTTATTCATGTGCACAATGCAGCTCATCACAACCAACGCCGTTACGCCGCCCACGGAAATATCGATGCCGCCGCCGATCATTACAATGGTCAGGCCGCAAGCCACAATAATCAGAGCAGCATTGTTGTTCAGCATGTCAAACACCTGCTGCCAGCGCAAAAAGCCGCCGCCCCAGATGGCCATGGCCAGGAAATACATGCCAAAGAAAATGCAGATGGTAATGGTCAGCAGGAGCTGCGTATCGGTCAGGGGCTCTCTGCGCTTCAAACTTTTGTTCAGCTTCATACCGCCGCCTCCTTTTCAGCCTTGCCGCTGCGGATATTTTTCCACACCTGGCTCAGCTTTGCCTTCACAACGGGAGAGCCGATCACCACAATCAGAATGATCACGATGGCCTTATAGGCCTTCACGTCCGTGGAAGGCACTTTCATGGCGTAGAGAGTAATGGTGAGCGCCTGAATAGCATAGGCTCCCAGCACGGAACCGGTGATTTTGAATTTACCACCGCTCAAGGCATTGCCGCCGATGGCCACCGCCAAAATGGCGTCCATTTCGATATCCAGCAGCAACGTTTCATGGTTGATCAGGCTCAGCCGGCTCACCGCAATCACGCCGGCCACAGCACAGCACACGCCCAGGATCATGAAGGAAACCAGCTTGATGCCGGTGGTGTTGATGCCGTTGAGACGGGCAGCCCGCTGGTTGATACCCACCGTTTGGGTGTACAGGCCCAGAGTGGTAAACTTAAACAACAGGCCAATCAGGATAGCCATCAGCACCACAATCAGAATGGGCGTAGGCACCGGCACACCGGGAATGAAGCTGCCGATGGCAGTAATCAGCGGGCTTTCCACCGTGGGGGTGGCGCCGCCGTTGATCCAGTATGCCACGGAACGGCCGCAGGTAAACAGCACCAGTGTTGCAATCATGGGCTGAATCTTGAAAACAGATACCAACGTACCGTTGAAAGCACCAAATACCATGGCCACGGCACAGCAGGCCACAATGCCCAGTGCGATGGTAACGGGAGTGATTTCTCCGGCGCGCAGCACCTTCACAAACACGCTGCCGGCAATGGCCGCCAATGCGCCCACGGAAATATCCTGACCGCCGCAGGCCGCCGTTACCAGCGTCATGCCCATGGCCAGTATGGCCAGTTCCGATGCACCGTTCAAAATGGACACCAGGTTGCCGGTCAATACCGTGCTGCCAGCGTTATTCGTTGTAATTTCAATGGAGAAGAAGCTGGGGTCCCGGAAAAGATTGAAAATAACGATCAGCACAATGGACAGCACCGGCACGATCAGCTGGGAATATTTGCTCCATTTCAATTTCTTGTTCGTTGCCATATCAATCCCCACCTCCTGCAATGGTGCGCATCACATGTTCCTGTGTCAGCTCCGTCCCCTTCAATTCGCCCACAATATGGCGGTCCCGCATGACGATGAGGCGGGAGCAGGTGCGCAGCATTTCTTCAATTTCGGAAGAAATGAAGGTAACGCTCATGCCCTCTTCCGCCAGCTTCCGCACCAGACGCTGAATTTCCGTTTTGGTACCCACGTCAATGCCGCGGGTGGGCTCGTCCAGAATCAGGTATTGGGGATGGGTCAAAAGCCAGCGGGCCAGAATAACCTTCTGCTGGTTGCCGCCGGACAAGGATTTGATGGGCGTTTCGGAGGAAGCGGTTTTGATATCCAGCGCCTTGATGTATTCATCGGCAAACTTTTCCGCCTCCGCCTGGGAGATAGGCTTGAAAAAGCCCTTCATCACCTGCAGTGCCAGAATAATATTATCCCGGACGGAAAGATCGGCAATGATACCATCATCCTTGCGGTCTTCCGGCAGATAGCCGATACCGTGCTTCATGGCGTCCTTGGGCTTTGCGATCTTCACCTGCCTGCCATCCATTTTTACCTTGCCCCCCGTCACCCGGTCGGCACCGAAAATGGCACGCACGCTTTCACTGCGGCCGGAGCCCAGCAACCCTGTAAAGCCGTTCACCTCGCCCTTGCGGATGGCAAATTCAAAGGGGTTCACGCCCTTGGCGCTGGAAAGGCCTTCCGTTTCGTAGACAGGGGTGGAAGTATCTTCTGCCGCGTTATCATCCCGCACCAGATCGCTCAGGCCTTCCAATTCCTTGCCCATCATTTTTGCCACCAGTTCCACCTGGGGCAAATGCTCCACTTCGTATTCCCCCACCAGTTCACCGTTGCGCAATACGGTGATGCGGTCGCTCACTTCGTACACCTGTTCCAGGAAGTGGGTTACGAAAATGATGCCCACGCCCCTGTTTTTCAGATCCCGCATGAGGGAAAACAGCATGGCCACTTCTTTATCGTCCAGGGAGGAAGTAGGTTCGTCCAGAATCAGCACCTTGCATTCCATATCCACCGCCCGGGCAATGGCCACCATCTGCTGCACAGCCAGGGAACAGCTGCCCAGCTGCTGCTTGGCTCTTGCCGGAATGCCCAGGTTCTGCAGGATGGCATCGGCCTTCTTTTCCATGTCCTTCCACTTGACGATCAGGTCCTTATTTCTGCCGATGTACATATTTTCCGCCACCGTCAGATTGGGGCACAGCGTGATCTCCTGATATACCGTGCTGATGCCCAACGCTTGTGCCTCCTGGGGCGAACGGATGGTCACTTCGCCGGCCCCATCCAGATGGATGTGGCCCGCGTCCTTGATATGCACCCCGGTCAGCACCTTGATCAGCGTGGATTTGCCGGCACCGTTTTCCCCCATCAGGGCATGGATTTCTCCTTTGCGCAGCGTGAAATCCACATTATGCAGTGCCCGGACACCCGGAAATACTTTGCCAATCCCACGCATAGACAAAACGACATCGTTTTGCATATACGTTCCTCCTTCCCTGTACCTGTTTCAAAAACGTCCAAAGCGCGGTGCGGCCTAAACCGCACCGCGCATGGGATTTACTTGTTCTGATTTTTTGTTTGAACGAATTATTCGCCCAGACCGAAGGTGTCGATTTCTTCCTGAGTGATGGTCTTGGCATCGAAGCCGCGTTCTTCGGAGATGATCAGCTTTTCTTCAATGGTTTCACCATTTTCCAGCTTCTGGATCAGGCCATTGATCACTTCAGCCTGGAAGGGAGAGCACTGGCCATCGTAGTTCCAGTTGCCGGCCAGCAGTTCGCGAAGGGCCCACTTGTTGCAGTCAAAGCCCATAACGATCACGTCGCCTTCAACGCCGTGGGTGATGCCGGCTTCGTCCAGAGCAGCCACAGCGCCCTTGGCCATGCCGTCGTTTTCAGCATAGATGATGTTGAAAGCTTCCTTGGAGTTGATCACGGATTCCACGATCTTCTTGGCTTCAGCTTCATCCCAGGTAGCGGTCTGCTGCACAACGATCTTCCAGGCTTCGTCGGCAGCAACCTTTTCGTCCAAAGCACCGGTACGGCCGATCTGAGCGTCGGAGCCCATGGCGCCCTGAATGTGGATGATGTTGTATTCAGGCAGGTTCAGGCTGATCAGCCATTCCACAGCCAGCTTGCCCTGGTTGGCCATGTCGGAAACGACGGCAGCATTGTACAGGCTTTCGTCGCAGGCGATCATACGGTCGAACAGGAACACGCCAATACCATTTTCCTGAGCGGACTGCAGCACGGCATCCCAACCGGTGGTTTCAGCGGCGGAGATGAGCAGGTAGTCCACGCCGTCGGTGATGAACTGCTGAGCAGCGGCCAGCTGTTCGTCATTCTTGAGGGAGTAGAAGGTCAGCGCCTTGTATCCGTTTTCTTCGCAGAAAACCTTTTCAAAGTCCTTCACGTTGGCTTCACGATAGCCAGATTCAGAGGGGGGGTTGTTCACGATACCCACAGTGATTTCAGCCAGAGCAGCAGTGCAGCCCAGGGCCAGGATCACCAGCATGGCGACCAAGAGACGAGCAAATTTCTTCATGGAAAATACCTCCTGTTTTATTCCCTGCCTTGGCAGGCTTCTGTTGTCCTTATTGTATATGATGCAGAAAATATTTACATTCAATTTTTTTCTGTCTTTACATCAATATTTTTGGTAATTTTATCATCTTTTTTGAGCAAATGCGAAATTTATTCGATTTTTGATACTTTTTTTCGCAGCACTATGCGTTATTACAAAATTATGCTATACTTTTTCTTATGAAGAGGTGTTGCCAATGAAAAAGCATGCTCAGCCCGACCGTTCCATCGAACAGCAAATCAGACGCCTGCTGATCACCGTTCTGCCGGTGATGGGCTTTATTATCGTGCTGCTGATTGTGATGATGCTGTCCATCAACAGCCAGTACACCGGCGTTTTGCAAAGCGCCAATACCGCTGCCGATTTTAATAAGGAATTCAAATCCATGCTGGATTCGGGCATGTACAACCACGTCATCGCCCCCCGCAGCAAAGCATCCCTGGAAACGCTGCCCATGGACGTATTGAACGATGCCGAAGATGTACTGAAACGTTTGGAAAACACCACCACATTGCGGGATAACCGCTGGCGCATCCAGAGCATGCTGGACATGTGCGAAAACCTGCGTAATTATATGTTAGAAATTGCTCTGGAGGAATCCTACGACCAGCGGATGGAATTATTGGAACGCAATATTCGGGGCGAAACCGGCCTGACCAAGCTGATCGAAACCTACATGCACGATTTTATCGACGATGAAGTGCGGGAAATGGCCCGGCTGCAAAAATGGATCACCACCCAGGTGTTAGCCGTGATCATTATTGTAGCGGCAGGCGTGATGCTGCTGGCCTTAGCCATGGGCTTTTATGCCGTCCGGGTCACCAAGCGCATCACAGGCCCCATCGGTGCTCTGTCCAAAAAGGCGCAGCAATTCGGTGAAGGGGATTTCTCTTCCGTGCCCGTGGAAACTCATATTACCGAGCTGAAAACCCTGGACAGCGGCTTTGACGAAATGGCAAGGCGGGTGGACGCCCTGATGGCCAAACAGATTCAGGACCAGAAATCCCTGCACCGGGCAGAGCTGGAACTGATGCAGGCCCAGATTAACCCCCATTTCCTTTATAATACCCTGGACTCCATCGCCATTCTGGCCGAAAGCCAGCGGGAAGAAGATGTGGTGAACATGGTTACCAGCCTGTCCACTTTCTTCCGCAATTCCCTGAATAAAGGGGAGGACATCATTTCTCTGGGCGCCGAACGCACCCAGGTGACCAGTTATCTGGAAATTCAGCAAATTCGTTACAGCGACATCCTGCAGTATGAAATCTGTATCCCGGATGAACTGCTGGACTGCCGGGTGCCCAAGCTAATTTTGCAGCCCCTGGTGGAAAATGCCCTCTATCACGGCATAAAAAACCGCCGGGGCATGGGCAAGATCACCGTCACCGGCGAAGCAGACGGACAGGATCTTTTGCTGAAAGTTTCCGATAACGGCGCCGGCATGGATGAAGAACAGGTGAAGGAACTGCAGGCCGGCATTTATGAAGACAAGCACACAGGCCTTGGCCTTGTAAATGTACACAAGCGCATCCGCCTCTACTGCGGCGAGCCCTACGGCCTGTTCTTTGAAAGCCAGATGGGCAAAGGCTCCACCGTATCCATTCGCTTGCCTCAAAGCCGCACCCTGGGAAAGGAGAATGAACCGTGATGAAAAAATGGCTGACGCTTCTTTTGCTTCTTTGTACAATCTGCCTGACTGCCTGCTCCCCCGCCCCTTCTTCCAACACCGAAGAATTTGACGATTTCATTGTGGTGGGCTTTTCTCAGGTGGGGGCCGAAAGCGACTGGCGAAACGCCAATACCCGTTCCATGCAGGCAGCCCTTTCGGAAGAAAACGGTTTCCGTCTCATCATCGATGACGCTCAGCAAAAGCAGGAGCGGCAGATTACTGCCATCCGCAATTTCATCCATCAGGGAGTGGATTATATCATCCTAGCCCCCACCACCGAAAAAGGATGGGACACGGTGCTGCAGGAAGCAAAGGCCGCCAATATCCCCGTCATCATTGTGGACCGCATGATCGAAGCGGAGGACGATTCCCTCTTCACCAGCTGGATAGGCTCCGATTTCAGAAGAGAAGGCGATACCGCCGTCAAATGGATGGAGCAGCATTTTGGCGCTTCCCCCATCCGCATCGTGCATCTGCAGGGCAATATCGGCTCTTCCGCTCAAATCGGCCGCACCGCCGGGCTGGATGAAGGGCTGAAAAACAACGAAAACTGGCAGCTGGTTTACCGGGACACCGGAGATTTTACGCAAGCAAAAGGCCAGGAGCTGGTAGAAGCGCTGCTGGCCGAAAATGTGGATTTTAATGTGATTTTTGCAGAAAACGATAATATGGCATACGGCGCCATTGATGCCCTGAAAAACGCCGGCCTCATTCCCGGCAAGGATGTAATGATCATTTCTTTTGATGCCAACCGCGCCGCATTGGATATGGTGCTTTCCGGTGAAATTGCCTATGATGTGGAATGCAATCCCCTGCATGGCCCCCGGGTGCAGGCCATCATCGAAAAACTGGAATCCGGTCTTTCCACACCCAAGCTGACCTATGTGGAAGAATCCGCCTTTGACGCTTCCATCCTCACAAAAGAGATGATCGACAGCCGGGGTTATTGATCCTGCTGAACCAGGTTCCGGTATTCCTTGGGAGTCATCCCTTCCATCTTCCGGAACACATGGCTGAAATAATTGGGCTCGTTATAACCGATTTCCATGGCAATGGCAGACAACTTCATATTGGTTTTGGCCAGCAATTCATTGGCCTTTTCAATGCGCATGGCGGTAAGATAATTGATAAAGGAGCGGCCCAGCGTTTGAGAAAACACGGTGCTGAAATGAGCGGAAGATAGGCCCACATATTTGGCAACACTAATCAGGGAGATATTGGGATCGCAGAAGTTTTCCGCTACATATTTTTCCGCTTTGCTGATCACATGGCTGTATTTCACGCCGGTCATGCTTTCCTGCTTCATGCCCACCGCCTGCTGCAGCAATTGAATGGCCATTTCCCGGAAACTTTCCTTGCGGCCGGAGGCAGCGAAAATATCGTGCCGGTCGCTTAATTTTGTGGCAATATCTTTCATATCCACCCCGGGTGTTGCCCGGGCAATTTGCTGCGCCGTCATTTTTAGCAGATCCAGCAGCGCATAATACCGCATCAGCATGCTGCCAAAGCGGCTTCCCTCCGGGCTTTCCAGCACATCATCCACCAGACGGGGCACATCTGCTGCCGCTGCATGCTGCAATTTCTGTCGGAATTCTTCCCCGAAAGGATCACCCAGTTCAATCATTTCCACGGCAATCTGCGCCGTATCGTTCACGTCCACCACCTGGCCCACGGACACACTGTACACCTTTTTCAGCACGTCCGCCGCCGTCTTGTAGGACACGCACACGCCGCTCAGCCGCTGCACCACATTGCCGGTAACGGTGGTGACAACAGGGCAGATTTCCTTCATTTCGTGGCGGAAGATATTGATGAACTGATACGCCTTTTCGCTCAATTCTTCCTGAGTTTGCCCGCAAAAAAGCACAGTCAGCTGGTTCGCCTCCCCAAAATAATAAAGGGGCAGTTTCTGCTGTTCCAGAATATTTTCCACCGTATTCCTCAGCGGCTGATGGTTCATCTCTTCCGAACCCAGATCAAACAAAACCAGCTGATAACAGGGCTTTACAATATCCATCTCCAGCGCCCGTGCCCGCTCCAGCAGCGTAGCGGTATTCAGCCCGCCGTAAAGCAACTGCTGCATAAAATGCTGCCGCAGGGCCTGCTGTACTTCGTCCTGATCATAGCCCTTGGGCAAAGCGCTTTTCTTTTTCCCTTCTTCAATCCGCCGGGCCATATCTTCGATCACTTTGGTCAATTCCGCCGGGCGGATGGGTTTGAGCAGATATTGATCCACGCCAAGCGAAATGGCCTTCTGGGCTGATTCAAAATCCCCGTAGCCGCTGATGATGATAATTTTCAGCCAGGGCATCATGGCCTTGGCATGGCGGATCAGTTCAAACCCGTCCAGAAACGGCATCCGGATATCCGTCAATACAATATCCGGCATCAGATCCTGCATCATGGACAGGGCCATTTCCCCATCCGATGCTTCACCGCAGAAGGAAAAAGGCCCGGGCATCTGCTCGATCACATTGCGGATGCTTTGACGGATGAGCAATTCATCCTCCACCACAAACACCTGATACATCCTTTTCCCTCCTTCCTTTTCATGCAGCACACTGTTTTCGTATGTTCGTCCATTTACTGTCAGTATACCATAAACCCTCTTATTTCTGCAATATGCATTCCGGCCCGGCATGCCATCCCATTGCCGGTAACCTCCTGTTTTTTCCTTTCCTCTGCCGGCAAATCTTTTTCTCAGATCAGTATCCCGTCCAAATGATCCACTTCATGCTGGATGATCTGGGCTGTCCAGCCGGTAAAGGTTTTGATGCGCACCTGAAAATCGGCAGTTTGCCATTTCACTTTGATGCTTTGGTAACGTCTGCATTTCCGGGGCCCGCCAAGCAGGGAAAGACATCCTTCCTCCGTTTCATATGCCCCGGATTTTTTGATAATTTCCGGATTAAACATGGTCATGTAGCTGCCATGATCATCAAACACAATGATCCTTTTCAAAACGCCGATCATGTTGGCCGCCATGCCAACGCATGTATCCTTGTGGGCCGTCAGGGTGTCCAGCAAATCCCGGGCCGCCTGCATATCTTCCTTTGTGGCCGTTTCCGATTTTACGCCCAACAAAATGGGATCGTGTATCAATTCTTGAACCATAGCACACCTCATGAATCCTGTTTTTTTGCGCACAGCACTTTTGTTTCATTATACCACAGCATGGATCATCATTCCACATTATTTGTTCGCCCAGGCTCTTTTTCGGCCGTAAAAAATGGAGAGAACTTCATCTCTCCATTTTTTGTATATCCTGCTCTGCTTATTTTCCGGCACGCAGGTTTTTCACCGTTTTGTTTTCCAGCGTAATGTGGCTGTAGAAGCGCAGGCCGCCTTCCCCGGCAGGGCTCTGGGCCTCGATGCCCACCTTCACCATCTTTTCCACCGGCAAATGGAACAAACGCACCATATAGAAATTTTCGCCGTCCAGAGAATAATGAGTGCAGAACACATCCCCTACCCGGACAATCTGCAGCCACACTTCTTCCTCGTCAATATTGCAGCCGTTGGCATCGTCGCTGATGCCGTTGGTCACAACACATACCGCCGCCGTGGTGCCGAAATCGGATTTTTCAAAGGCGGCCTTGGTCCACAATTTTTCGTCCTGAATCACCATCAGGGCGCAGGCGTCATACACGCTTTGAAAATTGGGGCGCACCTTGGCCCGGAACACAAAATCGCCGGTCACGTCGGTATAGAAAAACGGTGCATTGCTGACCGGCGCACTCAAAACGCCCTTTTCCGGCACAGGATTGTTAAACCAATCGGTGTGCCCCGGGGCATAAATCACAACTTCGTTTCCTTCTTTGATAATCTGGCTTTCGTTCAGCCATTTCCAGCCGGACATATCCATAATAACGCCTCCTCAAACAACTGTTACTCCTGATTATTCCACGTCTGCATTCAGCCCCATGGCCGAAAGCAGCTCCCGGTTCAGATCCTGGGGGAATCGGGGCCGCACTCCCCGGGGCACACGATGAAACACCCCAAAGCCGCCGAAATAATCCCAGCTGGTGCGGGCAATGCCCCGCTCTGCCAGCAGCCTTGCCACAATGCGGTACCAGTTGATGCGCAAATCGTTCGGCACGGTCATCAGGCAGCCGAATTCGCCGCAGAAAACGGGCGCATTCCGCTCCCGGCTGAATTCCACATACTGATCGAAGCAATCCATCACCGCAGACAGCTGGCCGTTCACCGGATAGTTATCAAAGCAGCGCTTTTCCACTTCCGTAGGATTTTCCGGAAGCGGCGGCATTTTTTCCGCATCATAGGGGAACGGAATACCCAGCACCCGCTCCATATGGCACCAGGGCGCCCCCTGATGGGTGAAGGTATGGGGATCGTAATAATGGAAATTATAAATCACCCGATCGTCCTGAAAATCCGGCAATGTTTTCATGGCGGCAGTACTGTTCCAATCGGCGCCGCCCACAATGATCCAATGCTTTTCATCGATGGAGCGAATGAGCCGGAACAGCCGGCCAAGGATCTCATTCCACCGTTCAATGCTGATCACATGGGGCTCGTTCATGATCTCGTAAACGATGTATTGGGAACGGTCCTTATAGCGGCTTGCCAGCTGGGTCCACACCGGCACGAGGATCTTGTCCACATCATCATGAGTAGCCGAATCCGCCGAGCAATCGTTGTGAAAATCAAAAATGATGTACATCTTCAGTTCCGCACACCATGCCGCCACATGATCCAGAATATCGAGCACCTTCTGCGGGATCCTAAAGCCGTCCGCTTCCTGACAAATCTTTTCAAAATGGATGGGCAGCCGGATCACATCGCAGCCCAGCTTCCGGGCATTTTCGAAATCCTGAAAGGTAAAAAAATCCGGATGAATCTGCTCTGCCGTGCGGAACTCCAGCCAGTTGGTAAAGTTGACGCCCTTCTCAAAGGGGGCCGGAATGGTCTTCCTTTGTTCCATAATGCTATACCTCGCCTTCCTTGATGCGTATTCCATTCGCCGTTCTGCATTTTCCTGTATATATGCTCCTTTTCCATCGAAGGCTTTTCTACGCCAATGTATTCATTGTACATCACCCCTTCCCGCCGCACAAGACAAGAAGTGTACAAATTACTGACAGGAAGTATTGTGATTCCTTTTCAGTTCCAAATTGTCTTTCAAGCATCAAACCGTAAAACGAAACACAAGGGCATGACTTCTTAATGCACGCGGAGTGGTTTCAAATTCTTTTGCCAATGCTTCAATGTATTCTGGCTGAGGAGAATCACTCTCCTCCAATATTCTTGCAGCCATTTCTGTAACATCCGGAAATCGGGCAATTCCGGCTGCTTTTCCACCCAGTTTTCTCATCAGTTTTTGACTGGCTATATTCTCGCTGCTCACTTTACTAATGAATTCATGTGTCCCGTTTTCATGCGAAAACTTGCTCAGCAACATTGGAATGACCTCACTCCCAATTCCCTGATGTTGACATTCAGCAACTAATTCAATAAACAATTCAGGTGCATTGCCATCTTCAAAGCCTTTCAATCCACAATAACCGCAAAATTTTTCATCTGACTTACGAACAATCACCGTTGTCAGTGTTTGGAGATCATTGAATGTCTTCCATAGCTCTTCGGCATAATGAAATTCAGGATCATCAAACATCCATCTCATACCATCTCTTTTTTGATATATTGATAGATAACTTTCTTTGTCTGTCGGCAAAACTGTCCGCAAAATATACATTCTGTTTTCGGAATATATTCCATTATCACCAAACATCTTTCTTCGAATCTGCTCCACTTTTTTTGTCACTTTGGCTCACCTCGCATTTTTCTGTCATCCACTCTTACTCACGCATTCTACGGCTCACCCTTAATCGCTGCCCCTCCGCCGCAGAAAAGGATCAGTAAATACACCGTACTCCCCCCTGCAAGCGCCACCACATCCGCTTGGAAACAACGAAATCCCTGGTTGTATCAATACACGGCTATATCTGCATTCTTCCTGGTTTCCAACATCCGTTTTCTGACATCATACTGCATTGTCTTTCTTCTGGGATCATTATATAATACCCTTGTACTGAAGACAAGCATATGTATGTGCATAACGGGAGAGGAATCCTCTGAACCATGCGTCAGATGATTGAAATTTATTCAATTTGCTTGTAAGATTTTCCTTTGTTTATCGTCTTATAGGGTGAAAGGATCCTTGAATTGCCGGAAAGGAGGCTCATTGTGAAAGATTCCAAGATTGTGGAGCTCTGCAAAAGCAAAGATGCCCAGATTATAGAACTTTACTGGAACAGAGATGAAAATGCCATCTCCGCTTCCATGGAACGGTACGGCGCGTACTGCTTTTCCATCGCCAACGGCATCCTGGATAACGCACAGGATTCCGAGGAGTGCGTAAACGATACATGGCTGAGGGCGTGGAGCGCCATCCCACCCACCAGGCCCGCCGTGCTGAAGGTGTTCTTCGCCAAGATCACCCGTCATCTGTCTTTTGACCGTTACAAGGCCAGAAAATCCTTGAAGCGCGGCGGAGGAAATGTCCGGCTGGTGCTGGATGAACTGGCAGAATGTATCGCGGATGAAACGGATGTGGAGGGACAGGTCAATGCAAAGGAACTGGGCATGGCGATCAATCAGTTTGTTGCGTCTCTGCCTGAGCGTGAGCAGCACCTGTTTGTCAGAAGATATTTCTTTTCTGAACCCATCAAAATGATCGCTGAGCGGTACGAAATGAACGAAAACTCTGTCAATGTCGCGCTCAGCCGGATTCGCAAGCGGCTGCGCAGCCACCTTTCCAGGGAGGGTTATTTCGATGAATAGAAACGATTTGTTTAGTGCCATGGAATACATTGATGAAAAAATCATTGAAAACAGCGAGGTTAATCATACAGTGAAATACCAGAGAAAATTTACCAGGAGAACGGTTCTGCTGGTGGCGGCGCTGTGTCTGCTGCTCGCCTTTACAACCGCAGCCGTTGCCACAAACCTGTTCGGTTTGAGAGATATGCTGGTTCCTTCCAGCAATCCCGAAATCAAAAGTGAAATGGTTCTTTCCGGCTTTACCGACAGCAGCGAATATAGGGCAGCAGCCGAATGGAAAGCCTTCGAGGACAGCTACGATCCGGATGGTGCCCTCCTGGCTCAGGCGGATCCGGCCGGTCCTGATGACATTGTTCTTGACGTAAGGTACATGCATTATAATGTGTACACCCAGGAAATGGGGGCCAAGCTGGACCAGATCGCCGCAAAATACGGCTTGAAACTTTACGGAAACTTTGTACCCGAAATCGCAGCACCCATCGCAGAAAACCTGATTAAAAACGACGATGCCGAGTTTTCGAACAGTGCATACAATACTCTGTCAGCCGGATATATGTTCGATGACGGCACATTCAGCTTTGACGGCGTCTTTGATGCATCTGCCGGCCGTCTGTCCGTCAATTATCAGTTCAGGCATTCGGTCAAAGGCGTGTTTGATCCCACTTTTCTCAACATCGGCGACATTGAAAGCTATCAGGAACAGGTACTTATCACCGATTCCGGCGTTCAGCTCATCGCTGCGCTATCTGAGCAGCAAGCAGTGTTGATTGCAGAGTTCGATAGCTGCTTTATCTGCATCAACGTGATGGGCGGCACGGAAGAGGGCATCACTTTTGACGATCTGAAGGATCTGGCAAATACCTTTGATTTTTCTGTGATTGAAAGCGGAACGTTCATGTCTGTGCAGGATACCCGGGAAACCATCGATGCCGTTTCGGAACAGATTTTCATTGAAGTCAGCCGTGAAGGCATGGTAAATCAGATCCCCGTGGAAATTATCTGCCTCATTGATTCCGGCTCCATCATTGCCACGGCGCCCGATTACTTCACTCACTCCGTCCGGGACGGTACCGATACCTTCACTTATGACGCCTGGCAAGGTGAACGCGCAGTGTACTATTCGGTTCGCACCATCGTAAACAGCAACCCGAACCAAATCTGCGAAGAGCTGATGGAAAAGCACAGTCAAAGCTACACCTCCGGCAATGTTTTTGCCGTCAAAGTCGGCAGTTATGATGCCACCGCCGTGCAATTTGAAAGCGAAACCGCCTGCCCCGCCTATCAGCGCCACTTCTTCATCATCCCCGCTGTTCACGGCTGCCT
>JAFSBN010000154.1 GCA_017437265.1 Clostridia bacterium | reverse complement strand
TCGACTGGAAACAGGGCTTCTACGATGATGTGCTGGCGGGCCGGACGAAGTATTTCAGCAATCTGGTGCAGGTGGATGAGGCATAAACAAAGAAAGACACACCCTCAAGCGAAGCGGTCGCTCAGGGGTGTGCCTATTAATTTTGTTGCCTCTGTATGCGAATTGAAAGTAGAGTTACCGAAATAGGTGTCTTTTACATCAATGGTGTTAACAGTACGCCTTTTGTGAAAAAGTGTGAAAACACCCTTGACAAAACAACTCGCAGGGAGGTCATTTTCTTTGGTGGAGGTGAGGGGAATTGCTCTCGCCTGCGGGCTCGGTCATCGCGGCTCTGGCAGCCCACTGGGCTGCCATTCACCACCGCTTTAGTTCAATTCCCCTCTCCTTTTCTTTCGCAAAGAAAAATGCCTCCCTTTTCAGGGAGGTCATTTTCTTTGGTGGAGGTGAGGGGAATTGAACCCCTGTCCGAAGATTCAGTTGTACAGGTTTCTCCGAGCGCAGACAGGATATTAACATTCCCTCCGCTGCATGCCTCCTGACAGGCTTACAGCATCAGTAGCTTCATAATACCGGGCACGCCGCAAAGCTTAGGCGGCCCTGTTCCCTACTTAAATCACGCCGGGATCCTGAGCCGTAGGCAACTCAGGGCCGACGCGCCGCCAATTAGGCAGCGAAAGCGTACTGATTATTGTCAGTTAATTTTAATTTCCCCGTTTTTATGCGGCCAGGGTCCGCAGCTCGCTTCCCATACCCCCGACGATCCCCGTCGAAACCAGTACACCCCCAGGGTATCCGTACGCTTTTTTATTCGGCGCGGCCACGCATGGCACGCTCCATTTCCCTTTTCACGTCTTTTTCCGCCATGGTGGCACGCTTGTCATGCAGATGCTTGCCCCGGCACAGGCCCAGATTCATTTTCATGCGGCCGTTCTTCAGGTACACATCCAAGGGAATCAGTGCATACCCCTGCCGCTGCACCTGGGCGCCCAGCTTGCGGATTTCGCTTTTATGGAGCAAAAGCCGTTTGGGCCGAAGCGGGTCGGTATTGAAGATGCTGCCCTGTTCATAGGGACTGATGTGCATTCCCTGCACCAGCACTTCCCCGTTTTTCACCATGGCAAAGCTTTCCTTCAGGTTCACTTTACCCTGGCGCATGCTTTTCACTTCGGTGCCCTTCAGCTCGATCCCACACTCCAGCGACTCTTCAATGAAGTAATCATGGCGTGCTTTGCGGTTTTGTGCAATGGGCTTCACGCCCGGCGTTTTCGGCATCCCACGCCCTCCTTTCTTCATTGCAGAAATATATTATACAGCAAAGCCGCAAAAAATGCAAACATTTGTTTTAATCCGGATAAACAAAGCGTTTGTGCTGCCGCAATTCCTGCTGATAGCGGGCAATGTAGAATTTGGCCATGTTCAGGTTCTGCTCGCTGTAATTGCCGCATTCCTCCGGCTTTGCCCCGGGAATATCCCCTTCAAAATGCACAATAAAATCGCACATTTCGTCCACCAGGGGAAAGGCTTCTTCCGCCGTCCAATCACCAAACAGCAAAAGGTAGCAGCCGGTGCGGCAGCCCATGGGCCCAAAGTACACCACGTCATTTTTCCGTTCATGATTGCGCAGGAAAGTGGCGCCCAGATGCTCAATGGTATGCAGGGCAGGCACATCCACCACCGGTTCCCGGTTAGGGGCTGTGATGCGCAGATCAAAGGTGGTCACCACCTGGCCGCCTTTTTCATCCCGGCGGGATACATACAGCCCCGGGAAAAGGTTCAGGTGATTGATCTGAAAGCTGGCAATACGTTCCATACTTTTCTCCTCATTGAAAAGGGGGCGGCTTTTGCACCGCCCCCTGTTGATTGATTATTCAGCCGTTTCGGTCTTCTTTTTCCGGGGCGCACGGGGTTTCTTGGCCTTGGGCGCTTCTTCTGCCTTCACGTCCACCACCACGTCCACCTTGGGCTTGCGGGGGGCACGGGGCTTTTTGGCCTTAGGCGCTTCCTGGGGCTGCTTGAGCATATGCTGATACAGGGACAGGTAGGTTTCGGCGGAATGATCCCAGGAATAATCGCCTTCCATGCCACGCTTCTGCAGCATTTCCCAAACGGCCTTGTTGCTGTTATAGAAATACAGGGCCCGGCGGATGGTGAAGAGCATATCGTGGGCGTTATAGTTGAAGAAGGAGAAGCCGTTGCCGGCGTTATTGGCCTCGTTGTAGGAAAGAACAGTGTCCCGCAAACCGCCGGTTTCACGCACGATGGGCAGGGTGCCGTAGCGCAGAGCGATCATCTGGCTCAGCCCGCAGGGCTCAAACTGGCTGGGCATCAGGAACATATCGGAAGCGGCATAGATCCGATGTGCCAGCGCGCCGTCCATCCGGAAGCGGGCAGCCACACGGCCGGGATAATGCTGTTCCGCCCAGCTGAACAGGTTCACATACCGGGCGTCGCCCATACCCAGCACCACCAGCTGCACATCTTCTTCCATGATTTCGCCGATCACACGGTCAATCAGATCCAGGCCCTTCTGGTTGCTGAGCCGGGTGATGAGGGAAATGATGGGCACATCCTTCTTCACTTCCAGGCCCAGTTCCTTCTGCAGCTCTTCCTTGCACACAGCCTTGCCGCTCAGATCATCAGCGGTATAATTGGCCGGCAGCAGGGGGTCGGCAGCAGGGTTATATTCGCCGATATCGATGCCGTTGAGCACGCCGGACAGGCTTTCCTTCCGGGCACGGAGCAGGCCGTCCATGCGTTCACCGTAGTAGGACGTCTGGATTTCTTCGGCATAGGAGGGGCTGACCGTGGTGATCTCATCGGAGTACACAAGCGCTGCCTTCATAAAATTGGCACAGCCGTAGCATTCCAGCTTATCATCGGTGAACAGGCTGTCGCCCAGGCCCAGCACATCCTGCACTTCGGGAATGCCGAAAATGCCCTGATACTGCAGGTTATGGATGGTAAATACCGTCTTGATATTGGCATAGAAGGGCAGATGCTGATACTGGATCTTCAAAAGCGCAGGAATCATACCCGCCTGCCAGTCATGGGCATGGAGAATATCGGGTGCAAAGTCCAGAAGGGGCAGGGCGTTCAAACAGGCACGATCAAAGAAACCGTAGCGTTCATATTCATCGCCGCCCATGCCGTAGATATAGCTGCGGCCAAAGTAATACTTATTATCGATGAAGTAGTAGGTGACGCCGTCCTTTTCCAGGGCTTCAATACCGCAGTACTGCTTGCGCCAGCCCAGTTCCACTTCAAAATCGATCACATGTTTCATCTGGGCCACATAATCATGGGGAATCATGCTGTACAGAGGCAGCATTACCCGCACATCATGGCCTTTTTTCGCCAGCACAGGGGCCAGAGCGCCCACCACGTCTGCCAGACCGCCGGTTTTGCAGAAAGGTACGCATTCGGAAGCGGTAAACAAAATTTTCATTGACTTTCACCTCATCTGTTTTTGGAACAAACCTTGTCTCTTTACAGAGAATATGCAGGGAGGCAATCCATTTGCCGCCCTGCACATCATATCACCTGTTGGGGGCAAGGGGCAAGCACGTCAGGCTTACACGATCAGATCCTTGGCCACCACGATGGGATAATTCCGGGGCCCGATCAGGCGGGTGTCTTCCCGGATGATAGCCTGCTTATCCAGAATGCAGTGATCAATTTCCGCATCCTTCTGTACGCAGCCATCCTGCATGATGATGGAGTTTTTCACCACAGCGCCCTTTTCAATATGCACGCCGCGGAACAGAATGCTGTTTTCCACCGTGCCTTCAATGACACAGCCATCGGCCACCAGGCAGTTCTTCACATTGGCGCCGCTCACATAACGGGAGGGCATTTCGTCACGCAGTTTGGTGAGCACGGGACGGTCAGGATTGAAGAAATTACGGCGGGTTTCGGCGTCCATCAGTTCCATGGAAGCTTCGAAATAGGCCTGCACGGAATCGATGAACCAGGCTTTGCCTTCATATTCATAGCCATACACACGCAGGGTGCCTTCGTAGATGCCGTTCATGAGCAGGTCGCGGGTCAGATGATACTGGCCGCGGGACACTGCACGGTCCACCAGGTCAATCAGCAGTTCACGGCGCACACACATACATTCCATATAGGTGTAGGGCATGCGGGAGATGGTGGGATCCACTTCCAGGCCCGTTACGCGGCCGGTTTCGTCCACATCGATATAGCGGCCGGCGCCGTTGCGGCGCATATTGCCGTCACGGGTGTACAGCAGGGTGATATCGGCGCCCTTTTCAATGTGGGCGGAAAGCATTTCGTCATACTTGGCAGAATAGAGGATATGCGTATCGGTTACGATCACATACCGTTCCTTGCTGCGGCGCAGGTAATGCAGGTTGGAGCGCACGGCATCCAGGAAGCCGGCATACACGCCCACGTTATCCCTCGTCATGAAGGGGGGCAGCATCACAAGGCCGTTGCGCTTGCCGTGCAGATCCCATTCACGGCCGGAGCCCAGATGGTCCATCAGGCTGTTATAGTTGCGCTGCAGGATAACGCCCACATTGCGGATGCCGCTGGACACCATGGCGGACAGCGGGAAGTCAATCAGGCGATAGCGGCCGTAAATCGGCACAGCAGCCACAGCACGGTTGGTGGTCAGTTCGCGCAGCTGCGCATCACGTTCTCCGGTATAGATGATACCCATCATGCTTTTCATTGTCTCTTCCCCCTTCCTTAAGCGTCAGCAAACTGTTCCCCGGCCTTGACGACCGTATTTTCAGGAACCGTTACGCTCTGGCCCACCACAGCGATGAGGCCTTCTTCTTCGCCCACCCGGCAGCCGGCCTGCACAACGGCATTTTCGGCCACGATGGCACGGCGGACAATGGCGCCCTTTTTGATCACGGCACCGGGCATGATCACGCTGTCGATCACTTCGGCCCCTTCTTCCACGACGACACCGGAAGAGAGGATGGAGTGCACAGCCTTGCCCATGATCTCGCAGCCTTCGGTGATCAGGCAGTTTTCCACGATGGCGCCGTCTGCAATGTGATGGGGCGGCATGCCAAGGTTCCGGGCATAGATGCGGAATTTCTTGTCATGCAGGTCAATTTCGGGCTTTTCGGCCAACAGGTCCATATTGGCTTCCCACAGGCTTTCGATGGTACCCACGTCCTTCCAGTAATCGTTGAAGGAATAGGCCACCATCTTCTGGCCGTCTGCCAGCATGGCGGGGATGATGTTCTTGCCAAAGTCGTTGGAGGAGGTGGGGTCTGCTTCGTCCTGAATGAGGTACTTGCGCAGCTTTTCCCAGGTGAACACATACACGCCCATGGAAGCGTTGTTGGACTTGGGATTCTTGGGCTTTTCTTCGAATTCAACGATGTTGAAGTTTTCGTCGGTATTCATGATGCCAAAGCGGCTGGCTTCTTCCCAGGGCACCTGGCGCACGGCGATGGTGGCGTCCGCACCCATCTTTTCGTGATGGTTGATCATGGCGGCATAGTCCATCTTGTAGATATGGTCGCCGGAGAGGATCAGCACATATTCAGGATTATACTGGGCAATGAAGGCCAGGTTCTGGTAGATGGCATTGGCGGTACCCTTGTACCATTCACCGGTGGAACCGGAATGATAGGGAGGCAGCACAAACACGCCGCCGGACACAAGGTCCAGATCCCAGGGAGCGCCGCTGGCGATATAGGCATTCAGTTCCAAAGGACGGTACTGGGTCAAAACACCCACCACGTCAATATTGGAATTGGTGCAGTTGGACAGGGGGAAGTCGATAATACGGTACTTGCAGCCGTAAGGAACGGCAGGCTTGGCCATTTGCTTTGTCAGGATCCCCAGACGGCTCCCCTGGCCGCCAGCCAGCAGCATAGCCACGCAACGCTTTTTGCCGGGCATAAGTAAAACTCCCTTCTTATTCAGCTTTTGCCCCGTTTTTGCTGGGCAAAAACGCTTTTTTACCATTCATTTTGTATTATAACACAAAATACACCAATATGGAAGATATTCGGCCATATTTTGCATTATTTCTTTTTGGCAGATTTTTTGCTGATTTTTTTCACCTTGAAATACACCGTGGACAGCGGCGGCACGCACACCAGGCCGCTGTAGGGCAGGTCATTCCAGGGCATTTCCTCCGCCCGGACGGGCCAGGCGTTGTACTGATCGCTGCCGGCAAATTCTGCCCGGTCAGAATTGAGCACTTCCGTCAGTTCGCAGTCATAGGGCAGGCCAATACGGTACTGAGGATGGAACACAGGGGTGAAATTGGTGATGCTGATGATGGGATCATGCTTGCCGTCGGAGCGCATAAAGGCCAGCACGCTGTTATCCGCGTCATTGACGCTCAGCCACTGGAACCCATCCCATCCGTCATCCCGGGCATACAGCGCCGGGTGTGAGCGGTAGAACTTGTTCAGCTTCGCCACATATTTCTGCATTTCCGGATGCTTTTCATACACCAGCAGGAACCAGTCCAGCTCAATATCGTCCTTCCATTCGATATAGTGGCCAAATTCGCCGCCCATGAAAAGCAGCTTCTTGCCGGGATGGGCCATTGTATAGCCGTACAGCGCACGCAAGCCCGCAAATTTCTGCCACAGATCCCCGGGCTGTTTGTCCAGCATGGAATGCTTGCCGTGCACCACTTCATCGTGAGAGAAGGGCAGCACGTAGCTTTCGGAGAAGGCATAGTAGAGGGAGAAGGTCAGCTTATCGTGGTGATACTTGCGGTGGATGGGATCCTTCTTGATGTAGAACAGGATATCGTTCATCCAGCCCATGTTCCACTTAAACCCAAAGCCCAGGCCCCCCATATCGGTGGGCTTGGTCACCATGGGCCAGGCGGTGGCTTCCTCTGCGATCATCATTACCCCGGGGCATTCCCGGTAAGCAGCGGCGTTCAGCCTTCGCAGGAAATCAATGGCCTCATAGTTTTCCTTACCGCCATCCTTGTTGGGAATCCACTGGCCGTCTTCCTTGCAGAAATTGTGGTACAGCATGCAGCTGACCGCATCGCAGCGCAGACCGTCGGCATGGTATTCCTTCAGCCAGAACAGGGCATTGGAACACAGGAAGGAGCACACCTCTCCCCTGCCATAATCAAACAGCATCGTCCCCCACTGGGGCATTTCTCCCCTGAGGGGATTTTCGTGTTCGTAGCAGGGGGTGCCGTCAAAGCGGCGCAGGCCGATCTCGTCCCGGGGGAAATGGGCAGGCACCCAGTCCAGGATCACGCCGATGCCGGCCCTGTGCAGCCTGTCAATCAGTTCCTTTAACCCATCCGGGTCGCCGTATCTTGCGGTGGGGCTGTAATAGCCCGTCACCTGATAGCCCCAGCTGCCGTCAAAGGGATGTTCCATCACAGGCAGAAATTCCACATGGGTATAGCCCATTTTGCGGATATAGGGGATCAGTCTGTCGGCGATCTGGCGGTAGGTGAGCATTTTTCCCTTTTTCGTCTGCCGCCAGGTGCCCAGATGCATTTCGTAAATATTCACCGGGCTGTGATAGGCGTCCCAGGTTTTCCTTTTTTCCAGCCATTCTTCGTCCTGCCATTCGTAGGTGGTCATATCCCACAGGCGGCTGGCGTTATTGGGCCGGCATTCGGTAGAAAAACCGTAGGGGTCGCCCCGGTAATGCCACACGTTATCCGCCCCTAAAATGGCGTATTTGTAGCTTTTCAGTTTTTCATCGGCACCGGGATAATTGTATTTTTCTGGATCACTTTCTGCAGAAAAAACCGTGGCCGGCAGGCGCAATTCCCAAATGCCGTCATACTGCTTTTCCATGGGATAGCGCTCCGCTTCCCAGTTCGCAAACTCGCCCGTCAGGCACACTTTTCTGGCGTTAGGTGCCCAAACGGCAAAATGCCAGTGCAGCCCATTTTCCTGATACACAGGATGGGCACCCAGGTATTGATAGGCCGTTTCGGAATATCCCGCATGAAAACGGTCTCTTTCCGCTGCATCAGGTGGATTATACCACATGGCGAACAAATCCTCCTTTATGCCAAGATTCAATTTCAACTGCATGTATTATATCACAACCCGCAGAAAATTTCCAGTCATTTTATCAGCAAAACGGCACACACTAACCAAAAAGAAAACAAACGGAGGTATTTCACGTGCCTTTCAGCAAAATTCCTTTCTTTCCCCCTCTTTCCACCGCCCGTTTGCCTGTTCCCCGACATTTTGAAAGAAATCTGCGCCGTCTGCTGAAGCATCAGCCTGAGCCCGAAAAGATGGAATGCTATCCCGCAGCCGCTGTTTTATTTAGCAACGCCTCCTTTCTTTACGAGCGTTTTCTTTCCCTGAAAAATGAATTGAAGGGCTGCCCCTCCCTGCCCGCGGCAGAAGGCATTCCCTTCATGCTGACGGTAGCCCGGGATATCAGCCTGTCCCTGCCCTTGGAAAAAGGCCGCATTATGCACAGCGTGCGCAAGGCATACACGCTGCGGGAAGTGACATGCCGGGAGCTGGATGCACTGTCCCCGGCCCTTTGCTGTGCGCTGTTTGAAAGGCTGTCGCCCTGCCTGGAAAAGGCGCTGGATCCCATGGAGGAAGAAGCCGCTCTTGCCCTGCAAAGCACCTGCGAAAAGTGCCTGCATGCCCTGCATGCCCTTGCCCGCATCCGCTTTGATACCTTAAGCGAACATCTCAACCCCGTGGCGGCAGTGCTGAGAAAAGAAGAAACCTACCGGCATATGGACAGGGAAAGCCGTCTTTTCTACATTGCCCGGGCAGCTCACCTTGCCCGGAAATGGAGCCTGGCCGAAACTGCCGTGGCCCGGGCCGCCCTTGCCCTCACAGAAAACAAGGAAGGCCCGGAAAAAGAGTCCGGATACTACCTGATCGAAAATCCCCGGCTCATTGCCTGCTATCTTCTGAAAAGCAAGACGCTTTATTCCCTGCGGCAAAAAACACTGTTCTATCTTTTGCCGCTCATGCTCCCGGGGCTTTTGTTTGCCACCCTGTGGATCGTTTTCAAATCCCCCCTTTTCCTGCTGCCCTTTGGCCTGATCGCCTTTTGCCAGGGCATCCGCCCCTGGTATTTCAAGGCCCTGCGCCGTGCTTTTCCGCCCCGGATGCTGCCGCGTCTTTCGAAAAAATACACCCGGAACCAGCGCCTGCTGGTGGTTGTCCCCACCCTGCTCACCGGCAAAAAGCAGGCCCTGCAAATGGTTAGTCACTTGAACACCCTCCATGCCGCCACCCCCCATGCCCATTTTCTGCTGCTGGCCGATTTTGCCGACAATAAAGAACAATGGACGGAAGAGGACGGGCTGATCCTGCGCACCGCCAAAGCGGCCGTTGCCGCCCTGAATGCCCACGTTCCCGGCACATTCCATTATCTGCACAGAGCCCGGGCATGGGACGAAGGCCAGCAGGCCTTCTGCGGCCGGGAACGAAAACGAGGAGCGCTGGAGGATTTGAACCTGCTGCTTGCAGGGGAAGAATGCCCCGATTCCTTTCTCTATGCCTCCCTGCCTGTGGAGCAATGGAACAATGCATACGATCAGGTGATCACCCTGGACGCCGATACCTTCCTGCCCCCGGGGGCAGCGGCCCAAATGCAGGGGGCGCTTTTGCATCCCCTGCAAATGGGGCGCATTGCCGTGATCAGCCCCCGGATGGAAAACCTTTCCCTGCATATCAAAACCCGGCTGCAGCATCTGCTTGCACAAAGCGGAGGCACCGACGGCTATCACCGGCTGTTTCCCGAAGCCTATCAGGACGTTTTCGGCCGGGGCTCTTTTGCCGGAAAAGGTATCTATGATCCTCATCTTTTTCTCCATCGCACACTGGGCCGCCTGCCAAAGGGACGCATCCTCAGCCATGACCTTATCGAAGGCGAACTGGCAGGGGCCGCCTATGCCGAAGATATCGCTTTTTTCGACAGCCAGCCGGCAAAAATTGCGGGCTGGCAAAAACGTCTCCACCGCTGGACCCGAGGGGACTGGCAATTGCTCCCCTTCCTGTTCAAAAAAGACCTGTCCCTGCTTTCCAAATTCAAAATTTTCGATAACCTGCGCCACTCTCTGGTGCCATTTTGCCAATGCGTTCTTTTGCTTGCAGGGGCGCTGATGCAAAATCCTTTCCTGATGCTGCTGGGGCTTCCGTTCCCCCTCTGCGGCATGGGAAAAAGGCTGTGGCTTTTGCCGGGCAAGGCTGCCACGCAAGCGGATGCCGTATGCCGATCCCTGTACCGGCAGTTTATCAGCCGGAAAAAGCTGCTTTCCTGGGTAACGGCGGCGCAGGCGGAAAACGGCGGCCTGCCCCTTTATTGCGTTTTCAGCCAATTGATCCTTGGCACCGGGATGGTTGCGCTTTCCCTGCTGAAAGGCGGTGTGCTGGTGGGGGTGATCCCGGGGCTGATGTGGCTGTCCGCCCCTCTTTTGAGGGAATATATGGACAAAGAGAAAAAAGCGCTGCCCCCGCTTTCTGAGGGAGAGCGGGAAACGGTACTGTCCCTCTGCCGGGACACCTGGCATTTCTTCGAAAAAAACGTCCACGCCGGCACCGCCTTCCTGCCGCCGGACAATGTGCAATTGCAGCCGGAAAAGGGGCCGGCCATGCGCACATCCCCCACCAATATGGGCCTGTATCTTCTGTCCTGTCTGGCTGCCCGGGAAATGAACCTGATCACCACACCCCAGCTGATCCGGCGAATGCTGCGCACCGTGGAAACCATGGAACACCTGGAACGCTGGCAGGGCCATTTTTACAACTGGTATGATCTTGGCACGCTTTCTCCCCTGCCGCCCCTGTTCATATCCACCGTGGATTCGGGCAACCTGTGCGCCTGTTTGCTTGCCTGTGCCCAGGGTGCCCGGCGATACCTGAAGGAAATGGACGCCTCTGCCCGGAACCTGCCTGCCCGGCTGGATTTTCTGGCCCGGTCCATGCAGTTTGCTCCTCTGTACGATGCCTCCGTTTCCCTTTTCCATATCGGCTATGATACGGACGAAAAGCGCCTTTCTCCCAGTCATTACAACCTGCTGGCCAGCGAATGCCGGCTGGCCTCCTATGTGGCGGTGATGCTGCGGCAGGTGCCCCTGCGGCACTGGTATGCCCTTGGCAGAAACGTCACCCGGCAGGGCGGCGGCGCTGCGCTTCTTTCCTGGGGTGGCACCTCCTTTGAATATCTGATGCCCCATCTGCTTTTACCGCTGTATGATAATACCCTTTTATCCGACGGCTGCAAAAGCGCCCTCCGTGCCCAGATGAGCGCCGCCCACGGCCATCCCTTCGGCATCAGCGAGAGCGGCTATTTTGCCTTTGACCCGGATATGAATTATCAGTACCGGGCCTTCGGCCTGCCGGCGCTTTCCGTATCCCACGAAACGGCAGGCCATGTGGTGGCGCCCTATGCCTCCATGCTGGCGCTGCCCTTTTTCCCAAAGGCCGCCATCCGGAACCTGCAATGGATGCGCCGCCTTTCCTGGTATTCGGAAGAAGGGCTGTATGAAGCGGCTGATTATACGCCCCATCGACTGGAAAAAGCCCCCCGGCTGGTGCAAAGCCACATGGCCCATCATCAGGGCATGGTGCTGTGCGCCGCCTGCAATTTGCTGACAGAGTTTTCCCTGGTCCGCTATTTCATGGCCCCTGCTCCCGCCCGGGCCTATGCCTTTTTGCTGTGCGAAAACAAGCAGCCGCTGCCGCCCTTTTCCCGGCCCCTGCCCCGAAAAATTTCACCGCCCCGGGAGCACACCTACGCCTTCCCTGCCGGCAGTCATTTTCCCTATGCCGCCCATGCCCTTTCCGGCCATCACACCACCCTTTTGATGAACAGCCGGGGGGACGGTTTTCTCAAAAGCGGCGACCGGCTGTGGAGCCGTTTCTCCCCCTTTCATCCTTCCGGCATCCGTTTCTACATCCGTGATCTGAAAACAGGCGCTTTCATTCAGCCCCAGATTATGGGCAATATGCAGTTTGAAAACGGCTGTATCCGCATCCCTTTCCGGGTCTTCGGGCTGGAGGGCGAAATGCGCTTTTTTGTGCTGCCCATCACCGGCGAAACAGTAATGGATATCACCATGGAAAATACGGGGGACGACACGGTGCAGGTGGAAGTGATTTCCTATCTGGAGGTGACGATGTGCTCCTGGGCTGAGGATGCCGCCCATCCCAATTTCCGGGATCTTTCCCTGCTGATCGAGCCACGGGGGGAAAACGGGCTCATCTGCCGCAGGCTCACCTCCAACCCAAAGGAAAAGCTGCCGGTGCTGTGCCACAGTGTACTGGGACAAACAGACACCCTGCACAGGCAGGGCGACAGGATGCTGTTTCTGGGCCGGGAAGGCAGCGTTCATACCCCGGCCCAGCTGATGCAAAATCCCCAAACACCCCTTTGCCGCACCGGCAGCGTGATCACCCCCTGCCTGTCCCTGTGGGCCGGGGTACACATCCCTGGCGGAAAAAGGAAACATCTGCAGTTTTCCCTGAAGGAAATGCCCTGGCTGCCGGACACCGGCCTGCCAAACGGCCTGCACGGCAAAGAAGATTTTTCCCTTTGCCGCACAAAGGATCAGATGACACTGAATTTTCTTTCCCTTTCCCCCACAAATCTGCCTTTATACGGACGTATGCTGGGCAGCCTGTGTTTTGAGGGCCAGCCCCATCAGGCCGCACTGCCGGAAAGCATCCACACCCTTTGGCAATACGGTATTTCGGGAAACGAACCGGTATGCACGGTGTACCTGAAAAAAGCGGATAAGCCCCTCATTCGCCACGTCCTTTCGGCCCATGCCTGGTTTGAAACCATGGAAATCAAGACAGTGCTGCTTTTCCTGTGTGAGAAGGAACAGGAGGATTATTTCACCCCCCTTCAGGATGCGGTACATGCTGCCATGAATACCCTGAAAATGGGACGGGAGCGCATCTACATCGCCTCCGGGAATGGGGATGCCGCCCGGAAAATGAAAACCCTCTCCGCCCTTTATCTGGAAAGCGGCCTGTCCCTTGCCGCTCAGCTAAGCACACTTTCCCATGCTGCAACCGCCTTTATCCCCATCCGGCAAACGGCGGCCCAGCCTGTGCCATTCCCCGCTCTGCAATATGCAAACGGATGCGGCGGCTTTACCAAAGAGGGGGATTATTGCATTACAGCACCCACGCCTGCTCCCTGGCACAATATCCTGATGGGCGAAACATTCGGCACCATTGTATGCGAAAATGCCATCCTGCATTCCTTCTGTGAAAACAGCCAGATGGGGCGCATCACAGAAAAATCCCCGGATGTACACCGCCCCTGTCCTTCCGAAGAAATGCTGCTCAGAGCAGCGGACGGCAGCTTCTTTTCCCTCTCTTCCGGCACCGTTTGCCATCGGCCCGGGGTTACGGAATATGCATCTTATTGCGATACCCTCCGCTGCACCCTCACCGTTTTCAGCCATCCTTCCCTGCCCCTGGGCATTCGCATCATCACCCTGCAGCCGGAGCAGGACACCCAAACAGAACTCAGATGCCTGGTACACTTTGCCATGGGAAGCAGAAAAACAGGCTGCCGGAAAGAAAACGATATGATTTTCGCCAGCTCTGCAGAAAACAGCCGCATCGCCTTTGCCCACCTGCCGAAGGCGCAAACGTACTGCCTGCCCTTCCGCTTTTCCCATGCCCAGAATGCGGCCGATTGCGAAAGGGAAGGCGGCAATTGCGGCCTGTTTGTGCTGCCCATTTCCCTGAAAGCCCGGCGCAGCTTTTCCGTTGCGTTTCTGGTGGGCTGTACCGACAATGAAGCGGACGCCCGTGTCCTGGCAGAAAACGTGCTTTCCCAGGGCCCCGGAAAAGCCCTGCGGCAAACCCAATCCTTCTGGCAGGAAAAGCTGGAAAGGCTGCTGCTCTTTGGCGGTGCACCCTGGCTGCAATTGTATATGAACCGTTGGCTGCCCTATCAAACCCTGTGTGCCCGGCTGATGGGCCGCACCGGCCCCTATCAGACCGGCGGCGCTTTCGGCTTCCGGGATCAATTGCAGGATCTGCTTTGCTGCCTGCACACGGATCCCCTCTTTGCCAGAAACCATATTCTTCTCTCCGCCGCCCATCAGTATCGGGAAGGGGATGTGCAGCACTGGTGGCATGATCCCCGCACCGGGGTACGCACCCGCATCAGCGATGACAAGCTGTTTTTGCCCTTCATCGCCGCCCTGTATGTGCAGGTCACCGGAGACGAAAGCATCTGGCAGGAAGAAGTGCCCTTCCTGGTGTCGCCGCCCTTGAAAGAAGAAGAGCACGACCGCTACGAAACCCCGGAAGTCTCGGAAGAAACCGCATCCCTTCTGCAGCACTGCCGCCTGGCCATTGACAGCGTTTCCTTCGGCCCCCACGGCATTCCCCTCATGGGCAGCGGCGACTGGAACGACGGCATGAACAAGGTGGAAGGCGAAAGCGTGTGGCTGGGCTTTTTCCTGTGCATGGTGCTGGAAAAAATGGCAGTCTATACCGACAGGGAAGCGTATCTTGCCCGGCGGCACAGCCTGCTTTCTGCCCTTGAAAATGCCTGGACGGGGGAATGGTATCTGCGTGCATGGTACAAAGAGGGCGAGCCTCTTGGCGGTCCCCGCACCCGTCCGCCCCGGATAGACCTGATCAGCCAGGCCTTTGCCTGCCTGGCCGGTGCCCCCCGCAATCATGCCCGCACCGCCCTATATCACGCCGTGGACAGGCTGTATAAAAAAGAAAGGGGCCAGGTGCTGCTTTTGCACCCGCCCTTCGCCCCGGCGGAAAACGCCGGCTACATCGGTGCATACATTCCGGGTGTGCGGGAAAACGGCGGCCAGTACACCCATGCCGTGCCCTGGCTGGTGCAGGCACTGGCCCACATTGGCGCATATGATACAGCCTGGGAAATTGCCCGGGCGCTGTTGCCCCTGTTCCATACCGATACGCCCCAGGGACTGCACACCTACAAAACAGAGCCTTATGTGCTGTGCGGCGATGTGTATGCCGGAGAAAATCCTGGCCGGGGCGGCTGGAGCTGGTACACCGGCAGCGCCGCCTGGCTGTACTATATTTACCTCACCTGCCTTATGGGCTTTGAAAAACGGGGACATCTGCTGCGCCTGAATCCCTGTCCCGCCGATGATATGGAGGAATTCACCTTCGTTTACCGCTTCCATAGCACTTCCTACCACCTCACCGCCTCCCGGGATACCCTCTTCCCCACCCTGGACGGAGAAAGAATGCAGGACGGCTGGATCCACCTGACCGACGACGGCAAAACCCATGAGGCCCGTTTCCCCTGGAAAAGAAACTAAGCGATAAAATCAAAAAGTGGGTCTTTTGACCCACTTTTTTCATTGTTTTGTAATGTTTCGATATTCCAAATGGGAAAACTCCTGTTTTTTTACTCTTTATCCATCCTCCATCTCCCACTTTACCATTCCAGATTTTCCACCAGCTCCGTCAGATTCCGAATGCCCATCACAAAGCCCTTGGAATTATCCAGCCGGTAATCCGCCGCCGCTTTATAATAGCCGATGCAGCGGTTATACATATCAATCACGTCTTCATGGGTGCCTCCGGCCAGGGTGGGGCGCCGGTCCATTTTGATATCGGACAGGATCTGATCCAGCGGACGATCGATATGAATGATATAACCGTGGTTTTTCATGATCAGCACGTTATCAGGGTTGGTGGCAGCGGTGCCGCCGGTGGAAATAACGCAGGGGGACTGGCCCACCATGCTGATGAGCACCCCGGTTTCGGCGTTACGGAAAAAAGGCTCGCCCAGGGAAGCGTAAATTTCGTTCACCGTCAGGCCGCCCATCAATTCCTGCACCCTCAGATCCGTATCCACAAAACGGACGTTCAAATTCTGGGCAAGCCTTTTGCCCAAGGACGTTTTCCCCGCCCCGGACATGCCCACCAGAAAGATGTGGGATTTGAGTATGCTCATCCTTTTTTCCCTCCGTTATGCTCCTGTATTTACCAAGGTGTGTTTTATTTTACCACATATTTATTTTCGCTTCAAGGCCCACCGGCCTTTGGACGCAAAGAAAAAAAGAGCACGGCTGGGGGGAGGATTCTTAAGGAACAGTTTATCTAACAAAGAAAAACATGGGCATCCGGTGAAACAGCCGGATGCTCGTTTATTTATGTAGCCCAATAAACGCAATGCACTGATAAAGTGCGTATAATTGCGCCCTACCAAACATTCAGAATTATATCCTCGGTGTTATTATGCCTCATGCTCCATCCATCATTTTGCATATGGATAATAATGGTCATGATCTGCTTGGAATTCTTTCATAATTGAAATTTTGCCATTATGATTGAATTCCACAATTGACGCACCATCTGCTACGTGCTCTTCTCCATTTGTTTCAAATTGGAAAAACCATTCTACCACGCAAGCATTACCCTGTTCTATGTAATTCGTTATATCCCAGCGTATCACTTTTGCTTTAGGTGTCCAATCATCAAACCACCTAATAATTTCGGACAACCCATGATGCTGCGGGCCATATGACTCCGTGTAAATAATGTCTTCAGCAATCAAATCCTCTATTCCTGCTCTGTTCGCTGCAATCCATAAATCATAATACTTTCTTATTGTTTCAATCTTGCTCATTTTGTTATCCCTCCACTTCGATTATGCCTTTAGCCAATCTGCTATCTCCTGAATTTTTGTCAGGTAATCTGGACGAGAGAGTATTTCTTCCCGTTCGTTTATTCCATTGAATATTTCGACTTTTGTTTCAGTGGCATCAATCTGCCAAAATCCTTCCAAAGTCCACTCCGCATATTTTTTATATATCTCTTTGTTTCCCGTCCAACAACACATAACAAATGCGGCTCTTTTCTTTCTTGTGGTAACTGATGAATTATTCTCGGCTTTGGAATTGTAAAACGCATAAAAACGTTCGATAAATAGCTTTGCCAACGAGGACATCTGATGATCATACACAGGACTCGCAATAAGAATCGAATCACATGTATCAATATGCGGCAATAGTTTTGTAATGTCATCTTTTCTTGAACAAATGAGGGCTTCTGATTTTTGGCAAATACCACAGCCAGTACAATATTGACAATTCTGTTTTTTCATATGCAAAACATGAAGTTCTACGTCCGATAACCTTGCTGCGATTCTTTTAACGATTATCTCGGAATTTGCCCTTTCTCTTTGACTTGCGTCTATCAATACTATTTTTTTCATACATTCTCCCCAATATCACAAATTGAAATACAATTGATCTTTGTTATTTGTTGATCCTATCCTTGTGAATTAATTGAGATATGTTCGGTCAAATTGCAACTCTTATCAGCTGTTTTTTATTGGAACTAACGCCAAATTCAAGTTTATCGCTTTCGTTCTATCACAGCAGTGTATGGAACCGCAAGCCAGCCGAGGCTTGCGGTTTCGTTATTTACATAATGAAAAGTGAAGGATAACTTTTCCTTTACATCATCCACACTGCTCTTTTCTGTTATTTCTTTCACTTAGTCCGCTTCAGCACAAATGTGATCCCATCCTCCGTTAGGAATAGCTCATCGCCCACCACTTTGTATTCAAAGCTTGTATCATCTGTCACAACCATTTTTCCTTCCAGGGTATAGGGCATCTCCATTGTCTGCGTCTCTCCCATCACGGTTGCCTCTGCAATGTATCTGCCATCTTTGGTAAACTCCAGAGTAGGAAGCGCATCCCCAACCATCGTCTGTACCTGGGCAACCTGATCTTCGGGCTGGCCCGTCATCCGCATGGCGTTCACAATATCCAGTTCCCATTTTCCCACAATGTCCTTTTCGCCACTGCAGGCTGTCAGGGCAAACAAAAGCACTGCCAGTATCAATATCGCCGCCGTTCTTTTCCGTTTCATCGTTTATTTACTCCTTTGTGATCGGATGATGAAAGCATATTCCTTTTCTCTTTCGGTGTCAAGCAGACGATGAATCATCCAAGAAATTATTTACATTCTTTCCGCCTTTTGATAAAATAGTACAGAATCAAACTACAAAGGCAGAAAGGGGATTTTTTTATGCAGCGTTTTCGTGGCCCCAGCCGTTTTCTCTCCGACGAAGAAAAGGAAAACATGCCCAAGGTAACCAAAGAGCTGATTGTGCGCATCCTGTCCTATCTTAAACCTTACTGGAAGCAGTTTGTGCTGGTGTTTGTGGCCATTTTGCTCAGCGCCGCCATCGGCCTTCTGCCATCCATCATCACCGGTAAAATTGTGGACGAGGCGCTGGTTGGCAAGGATATGCGGCTTTTGATCCAGCTGCTCATTGCCGCCTTTGTCACCATGACGGTAAGCCAGGTGATCGGCGTACTGGAAAGCTACATCAATGCCTGGATTTCCCAGCGCATCATTTTCGATATGAAAAATCAGATGTACGATCATCTCCAGCACATGCCCCATTCCTTCTTCACCACCGAAAAGCAGGGCGATATCGTTACCCGCATGAACAGCGATATCGGAGGCGTATCCTCCGTTATTTCCGGCACGCTTTCCTCCATCGTCAGCAATATCGCCACGGTGGTCACCACGCTGGTGGCCCTGTTTACCATGAGCTGGCAGCTGGCGCTGGTGGGCATTGTGGTGATTCCGCTGCTGATCCTGCCCACCCGGTCCGTTGGCAAAACAAGGTGGAAGCTGCTTTCCGAAAGCCAGGCAAAGCATGACGAAATGAACCAGCTGGTGAACGAAACCCTGTCCGTTTCCGGCAGCATGCTGGTGAAATTGTTCACAAGGGAAGAAAAGGAATACGAGCGCTTTGTGAACGTGAACGAAGAAGTGACCCAGCTGAACCTGAAGGAACAGCGCAGCGGCAAATGGTTCCATGTAATCATGGGCATGTTCACCCAGATCGGTCCCTTGCTTATCTATTTCGCCGGCGGCTATTTCATCATTTCCAAGGCAGACCCCACCCTGACGGTAGGTACCATCACCGCCACCGTATCCCTCATCAACCGGCTGTACCGGCCTGTGCAGAGCCTGCTGAACCTGCAGGTGGATTTCACCCGGTCCCTGGCTCTCTTTACCCGTATCTTTGATTATTTCGATAAGGAAATCACCATTTCTTCCCCCGCAAACGGCAAAAAGCCGCCGGTGGAAAACGGCGATATTCACTTCAACCACGTGGCCTTCTCCTATGTGCCCGAAAAGCCTCTGCTGACGGACATCCATTTCACCGTGCCCGCCGGCCAGATGTTTGCCATCGTGGGCCCCTCCGGCAGCGGCAAATCCACGGTGGTGAACCTTTTGCCCCGTCTGTATGACGTGCTCAGCGGCAGCGTATCCATTGCCGGAGTGGATGTAAGGGATATGGACCTGACCTACCTGCGCTCCTGCATCGGCGTGGTCACTCAGGACACCTACCTCTTCAACGGTACCATTCTGGATAACCTGCGCTATGCCAACGAAAACGCCACCATGGAAGAAATTGAAGCAGCCTGCCGCATTGCCAGCATCCACGAATTCATCCTGAAACAGCCCGACGGCTATAACACCATGGTGGGCAACCGCGGCCTGAAATTGTCCGGCGGCGAAAAGCAGCGCCTGTCCATTGCCCGGGTGATCCTGAAAGACCCCAAGATCCTCATTCTGGACGAAGCCACCTCCGCCCTGGATTCCATCTCCGAAAGCGCCATTCAGGATGCTTTGGAAGTGCTGATGCAGGGCCGCACCAGCATCGTTATTGCCCACCGCCTGTCCACCATCCTCAAGGCCGATCAGATTCTGGTGCTCAAAGACGGTGAAATCCGGGAACAGGGCACCCACGAAGTGCTGCTGGAAAAAGGCGGCATCTACCGCGAATTGTACGAAACCCAGTTCCGCAAAATTCTGGATATGGAAAGCGGAAATCAGGATTAAAAGGAGCCACCCATGAACAAAGCCATTCTTCTTTGCGGCAAAATCTGCTCCGGCAAAAGCACCTATGCCGAACGCATCCGGAAGCAGGAAAAGGCCGTGGTGCTTTCCTGCGATGAATTGATGCTTGCGCTGTTTGATCCCCTGCTGGGGGACCGACACGATATCATCAGTGAACGCACCCAGCAGTACCTGTTCAAAAAATCCCTGGATATTCTGGAGGCCGGTGCCAACGTGCTGCTGGACTGGGGCTTCTGGCAGAAAAAGCGCAGGGATGCCGCCCGGGCCTTCTATGAAGAAAAGGGCATCCCCTGCGAATTCCACTATATTGATATCTCCGATGAAAACTGGCAGAAAAACGTGGCCGAGCGCAACAAAGCCGTCACGGAAGGCAAATCCGACGCCTATTTCATCGACGATGGACTGGCGGCCAAATTCGAAAGCCTGTTTGAAACGCCTGCCCGGGATGAAATAGACGTATGGTATGAAAATACCCGTCCGTAAGGAGGAAAAACGCATGGGTAAGATCAAATGGGGCGTGCTGGGCACCGCCGATATCGCCAAGGGCTGCACCATTCCCGGTATGCAGCAGGCCGAAAACTGCGAATTGTACGCCATTGCCGGCAGATCCCTGGAAAAAGCCGAAGCATTCAAAAATCAGTTTGGCTTTGAAAAGGCCTATGGCAGCTACGATGAACTGCTCTCTGACGAAAACGTGCAGGCCGTCTATATCCCCTTGCCCAACCAGCTGCATCTGGAATGGACAAAGAAAGCGCTGATGGCCAAAAAACATGTGCTGTGCGAAAAGCCCCTGGCAGTGAACGCCGAAGAAGCGGAAGAAATGTTCCGGTGTGCCCATGAAAACGGCGTAATCCTGATGGAAGCCTTCGCCTATCTGCACAGCCCCATCGTTCAGGCCGTGAAGGAAGACGTGGAAAAGCTGGGCCAGCTTCGCTACATGGAATCCGCCTTCATCACCTCCGATTATCCCCTTGAAAATATCCGCATGCGCAGGGAAACCTTTGGCGGCGGCACGTATGACCTGGGCTGCTATGCCATCAGCCAGATTTTATGGATGTTCGGCGAAGAACCCGAAGAAGTAAAGGCCGTTGCCACCTTCTCCCCCCAGGGCATCGACACCTGCTCTACCGGCATCCTCACCTTCAAAAACGGTGCCAAGGCTACATTCTCCAGCGGTATGGCGCTGCCCACCGGCCAGTTCAGAAGGCTGGACCGGTTCCAGATCCACGGCACAAACGGTTTTATCACCTCAGAAACCGAATTCAACCAGCAGGGTACCCTTTCCTATCAGCTCACCCTGATGGGACATACGGAAGAAAAAACTGTTTTCGCCCCCCAGAATTACCGGCTGGAAGTGGAGCAGATGGGCCGGTGCATCCTCTGCGGCGAACAGCCCCATGTATCGGAACAGTTTTCCCTTATGCTCAGCCGCACCATGGACCGCATTCTCGCCTCCATGGGGTATTAAAAATCGATACATCATCCCTGCCGGGCTTGCGAAAAAGCCCGGTATTTCTTTTCCGGCAACGTTGACCCGGCAATGTATTTCGTGATATAATAAACTGATATTTTTTCAAAAGGAGCATATGCAGGATGAAGCGCACTCTTTTCCGTTCCCTTTTCCTTGCCCTTTGTCTTTTGCTGCTGGCCGCAGGCTGTGCCGCCGCAGAAGAAATTGATGTGGATCTTTCTCTGGAAAGCGGCTTCTATGCCGACGAAATGCAGCTGGAAATCACCTGCAATTCCAACGATGTGGCCATCTATTACACGGCGGACGGCTCTCTGCCCGATGAAGACGCTCTTCCTTACGAAGGGCCCATTCTTCTTTCCTCCACCGTCAACAAACCCGATATCCTGAACAAAATTCTGGACACCAACACCGAAGAAAACAAGTTTGAACCGTGGAAGGATTTTCCCTCCGCTCATGTGATCCGCGCCGCTGCCATCTACCCTGACGGCACCGTGGCCGATACCTGCGCCGGTACCTTCTTCATCGGCTTTGACCGGCAGGAAACCTACGGTGATCTGGCCATCGTCAGCCTGATCATGGACGAAGCAGACCTGTTTGACTATAACACCGGTATTTATGTACTGGGTGCCACCTTTGCCGAATGGGATGCCGAACAGGAAGAACCCTACGAAGCATGGCAGACTCAGGGCAATTTCTCCAACCGGGGCAAGGAATGGGAACGCCCGGTAGTGGCGGATTTCATCCTGGAAAACGAAAGCTTTTCCCAGAACATGGGCGTGCGCATCAAGGGCGGCACCAGCCGCTCCGCCGCTCAGAAAAGCCTGCGCCTGATTGCCCGGGATGAATACGGCAAAAAGAGCATCAAGCACGCCCTCTATCCCGACAACATCTGCGAAGAAACCGGCGAAATTCTGGACCGGTATAAGTCCGTCACCCTGCGCAACGGCGGCAATGACCGGGACAACACCAAAATCCGCGATCCTTATATTTCCCGCCTGTCCGACGGGCTGGAAATGGAAGTGGCCGCCGTGCGTCCTGCCGTGGGCTTCATCAACGGCGAATACTGGGGCATGTACACCCTCACCGAAGAATTCAGCGACAATTATTTCCAGCATCATTACGGTCTGGATAATGAAAACGTGATGATTATGAAGAATAACGAGCTGAAGGACGGCGACGAAGAGGGCATCGACGAGGACCTGTACTGGGAAATGTTTGACTTCATCCTCTACGAAGATATGGCCGACCCGGATATCTACGCCCAGGCATCCGAAATGCTGGATATGAAATCCTTTGCCGATTATGTGGCCGTGGCCCTGTACATCGATAACGAAGACGGCATTTTCCAGAACAACAACTGGATGATGTGGCGGGTAAGAGATACGGAACTGAGCGATCATCCCCTCGCCGACGGCAAATGGCGCATGATCCTCTTTGATACCGATTATTCCTCCGACGTGTACGGCGACGGCGGCAGCTATTCCGAAGACAATATTTCCGATCCCCTGTTCTGGGCAGAATACGACGAAATGCATCTGGCGGCGCTGGTAAAATCTCTGATGAACAATGAGGACTTTGTGAAAGAATTGCTTTTATCCATGAGCGATGTGCGCAACCTCTATTTCACCAAAGCCCGTGCCAAAACCCTTCTGAAGGAAATGACCGCTCAGTATCAGCCCTACATGGACGATACCTTCCTGCGCTTTGGCCCCTTCTGGGTGGCGGAATGGAGCCTGAAAAACCACTATAAAGATAAGCTGCACCAGATGGATGTATACTTCCAGGGACGGTATGACCGCTTCTGTGATATCACCGCCAAGGCTTTCGGGCTGGATACACCGGTGAATGTGAACCTGAAAGTGTCCGATGGCGCCAAGGGCAGCGTGGTGCTGAATAACCGGGACGATAAGGCCTTCAGCGAAACCCTTGAAACCAAGATTTTCAGCGAATATGCCTTCACCCTCACCGCAGTGCCGGCAGACGGCGCCACCTTCAAAGGCTGGGAAAGCAACAACAAAAAAGTGGTCTTCTCCGATCCCACTGCCCTCACCACCCAGGTGACCGTAACGGATTCCTGCGCCGTCACCGCCGTATTTGAATAACAAAAATGCGGGCTTTTGTCTTAACGGCAAAAGCCCGTTCTTTACAACAAGAAGAATGAACGCCATGCCTCCCATTTTTGCTTTGCTGCTGGAAATGGAACACAAAAGAAAGCTGTATATCGGAGAAGGTGATCTTCTGGCCCTGAGCCATTTGATCACGGCTATTGCCTGTGTGCACGCCAACAGGGCACGGACTGCGGCGATGAACAACTTGAGCGGTTTGACACATTTGTTCATACCCGGCTGAACGACAATACCACCCATTCTCTGTACAATTGCATTGCCAGCCGGACAGCCACGCAGGAAGCTGCCTTCGGGATGTTCTATCGGCTGCTGCATCAATTTCTGGAACAGTGAAATAAAGCAAAACATGGGCTTACGCAGCCCTGCATCCACCAGGTGCATTGTTCCTGGCCCCGGTGTGCGACACACAATTGGCTCGAACAGGGTATTTCTGCAGCGTTCACAATAAAAACAAAAAAAGCGGTTGGGAAAATCAATATCCCTACCGCTTTTTTCATTCTCCCCGGATGCAGTGCAACCATCATTTTCCTTTGCGTTTCGCTCCCTTATTCAGGATAATCAGCACGCTCCGGATTTAATGACTGATAGCAGGAATGCAGCCGAATAAAACTGACACACCCTGCCTTTTCCACCTTTTGAAAGCCACTGTCCCGATAGAACGAAACCGTGTTTTCCGCATCATCCGTCAGAAGCACCGTCTGGTTCACATCCGGATAGCAATCCAGCATGGCTTTCAGCAGTTGTCTGCCAATGCCCTGATGCTGGCGGACGGGCAGCACCAACAGATCCTGAATGTAGAGGATGCTTACCCCATCCCCCACTGCCCGGATGATGCCCACCAGTTTGTCACCGTCATATGCCGCCAGAATCTTCAGAGAATGAGCATAGGCATTTTCCAGCAAATCCGCTTTTCGCAGGTAGCTTTCCCAGCCATTTTCTGCATACAACGGCCGAATTTCATTCTCCCTGAACAGCGTATATTCCTTCACACAAACGGCCATCCTGCGCCTCCTTTTACACGCCTGCGCCCACCCGGCTGTCAATTCGCTTCACTTCCGTTGTCAAGTCGTCAAAATCCACCAGATTATGATGCATCCGGGCCAGGTCATTGCGGCTGCTTCTCTCCCTGGAGCCGCTGTACACATAGCCCTCCGACCGCATATAGGCATTCCACCTGCGATGCTCCAGAATTTCCAGGCCATCTCTTTCTTCCGGGGTCAGCTCGCTGTCCGCCTTATCGGCGCCGGGAATGCCCTGCACCCGTCTTGCCGCTGCATGGATGGCCAGAGCCATGGAGGAATGATAATTGTATTCGTAGCGCCAGAACGCTTCCATTTTCTCTTCATCCCCGTTGCAGTAGGCGCAATGACGGCGGTATGCTTCTTCCTCCACCTCCGAACCCAGAATCACCTTTTCGGAATAGGCTTCCTTCGCATCGCCAACGAAGGTGATATCGTAAGGCTGACCGGCATGGTTTTGAACGCCGCCCAGGGATTTTTTCACCTTTTCACTGCTCAGCACACAGCAGATTTCCGGATGCAGCCCCCTCCGTTCAAACCGCATCCGTATATCCACTGCCGTGCGGATATTCTGCTCATCGGAGCCCAAAGAAATGAACACATAGGTGGCATCAGTGATCTTTGACAGCTGATCGGCAAAGCCTTTCGTTTCCACGTCGCACCCGTCATGCACATTGATCTGATAGGCAGCCTCTCCGTCCACAAAAACACCGTTATATTTTTCGTCCATCAGTTCCGGGCAGCGGGCCGCAAATCTTTCTTCGGCAAGCCCATCCCGGTCAAAGGCGTTGATCTTCAGCCGGTATCCGTCCATCTGGCAATACCAGCAAAGGGCCTTGAGCATTTCTGTACCATGGCCGCCCATGCCCACAATGACGGCAGAAATCTGCTTTTCATTCTCTCCTTCAATGGGCAGTGCGTGGGAAAAGATGGCGCTGCCTTCTTCCTGCAGCACCCGCAGCACCAAAGAACGCACGGGATTGATGCGGCGCACCTTCATCTGCCCCCGCTCCCGCGCTGCCAGCAATAGCTCCCCTTCCACACCGGTGGAAAAGATATACAGATGGGTGTTTTCCCGTTCGTTATATCGTTCCACCAGCCGCAGGGCATGATCCGCATTCTGCACCTCATCCCGGCCGATGGCAAAAAAGTACATCTGTTTTTTGCTGCTGTGCATGCCCCAGTCAATCGCATGGATGCCCTTGCGGAAACAAATTGCCCGCAATGCCCGTGCCTTTTCCATCAGTTCGGCATCCCGATCCTCACTGCCGTCATAGGCATCGGCAAACACAATACGTGCCCGGGGATGATTTTGCATAATATCCCTTGCCAGCAGCAGCGCCCGGCGGTTCAGCCCGGAAAAGATATACACATCCCTGAACCAGCTCATCCAGTAGCGCAGGCTGGCCGATACATTTTTGAAAAAGGACATAATAAAACCGAACGACAACAGCGGCGCAAAAAACTGCACCCCCAGCGTCAGGGAAAGATATGCCGTCTGCAGCCCCTGCGGAGCGTGGTGCACCTGCTCAAAAACAGCGCTGTACATGCCATCTGCCCCGAACACACGGATGGCCCGCTGCACCGACAACACCACTGCCTTTATTCCTTGCAATGCCGTTCCCGCATAGGCCGCATAATAGGCCGGCAGGCACAGCGAAACACACATCACAATGCACCCGGCAAACAGCATATGGATCGGCCGGAGCGCCTTGCTGATCCGCAGGCTGTATCTGCCTGCAGCCAGCGCCAGGCCGCCAAATACCGCCATCGCCGCCACTGCCACCCCAAAACAAATTGTCCACATCATCTATCTGTTTCCTTCTTTTGTTTTTTTCATTATGCCTGTTGATGACGCCGTTTGTCAAGAGAAGATCATGAAAAAACCGACGCAGCATTTTCCGCTGCGCCGGTAAAGACAGACTCAGAAAGCATCACGCTTTTCCTTCATTTTTTGTATTTCATCATATTACTTGCTTGCTGCCTGTTTTACTTCGTCTGTCAGGCCGTAATGCTCCGTCATGTAATCGAAGCAATTGCCCCCCTCATAGCTTTCCATGGCATGCACCAGGTTGGCATATCCCTGACCGTATTCGTTATTGGTGCGCATCCGTGCACGATGCAGCTCTTCCGCCTCTTTTGTATAGCCGGCCCAGCGCAAAAACTGCACCTGCACATAGGTTGCATGGCCTTCAATCACCCGTTTGTCTTCCGTATGAATGTTTTCATATTGCCACACATGGGTCAGTTCGTGTGCCAGGACAGAGAGAATCGTTTCTTTGGGTGCGTTTGTTTCGATCCATGCATTTCTAAAGCCGCCCAGGCCCATCGTCCGTTCTTCCGTCTCTCCTCTTATCTTTTTCAGCGTGGCGGAGGAAACGAAATGGACCTTGGTTTCCGGCGATAACTGAATACCATACGTGTCTTCCAGATATGTTCTTACCTGCTGATACAGGCGCATCAATTGGGGCTTTTTCGATATCAGCCGCTTCTTGCAATCCCGGCACACCGGCCGGTCTTTCTTGCCATTTTCATCCTTGAGCATGATTTTTTCGCTATCCTTCAGATGCTTATGGCAATAATAGCAGTAGTTGCTGTGCTGTGTTTCATCAAGGTAAACAGCGCCCTTGCCATCGGTGTTTTCCATCTGCATCAGGATCACTTCCACCAGCGTCAGGCGCAATGCCTCCGGCACATAGTCCGCACCATAGCAAAGGAAATCACCCCGGATATTGCCGCTGGGCTGCATCTCACGCTGCCACCGAAGGTAATCCAGCAGCAGGGAAAACACCTTGTTGAAGGGCGTATTGCGGTTTCTGCACAGTGCTTCCAGAATACCGGTTTCGTTTTCGCTGTCTTCCACAATCAGCACCTCCGCATCCGTCTGCGGCAGTGCATCATCCCGCACCAGCTGCACCTGAGGGTACAGCCTGCCCAGGTTCTGGTTCAGGGCGCTTCCATGGAAGAAATCTTCTCCCCTGATCACAGGACACACTGCAATACAGGGCCAGTTGCTGGGGAAGAAGGTTTTCATCATTTCGCTCAGCAATACGGCCAGGGTGAATGCAGCACCGTCTGCCCATTCTGAATTAACGCCATGGAACCGCAGGGACAAAACGGAAGCATCCCGCTTAAACCGCTTCACCTTTTCCTGCACCTGCTGCGGCAGAGCACGGTAGGTGGTGTTATCCGTCAGGTTCAGCTTGCCGCTATAGGCCGCAGGGGCAAAAAAGCCCAGCGTTTCCACGCCCACATCCGCATGCCGGTAAAGGGTGGTGGTATAGCCCGTGGCCTGATGTTCCTGAATTCTGGAGGTGCACAGGTCCACAAAGGTGCCTTCCGGATTTTCACGGGAAAGATCCACCGTGTATCTGCGATGCTGGAAATAATCCACCGGCTGGCGCATATCGCCATCCCGCCTGCCGCACCAGATGATCCCGTTCACCGGATCCACATCGTCAATGAAATATACATTGCCGTCAATCACAATCACCTGATCCGGCAGGTAATACCGGGTCACATCCTTCTGACCAAAGCCCAGGAAAATTTCCTTTTCGCCAATCCTGGCCCGGGCGGGCTCCATGGCGCAAAGCAGTTTGGCAGAAAGGGCGTTATTGGACAGATGCACCATCTGCCGGCTGACAAAGGCATGCTTATTCTGCGCATATACATTTTCAGTTGTCACAAAGAACATCTCTTCCGCCCGGTCTGCATTTTCTTCGCCCCAGGCCAGACGGCAGCAAAGAGCCAGTGCATCGCCCAGCTTCGTCACGCTTTCGTCAATATCCTGCATGGCTGCCAGCATGCGTTCCGCATCCAGGCCGCCGGGATTTTCGGCCTGGGTGATCAGCTTCACAGCCATCATTTTCGTCGTGTCCGTCAGGATGGGGGCAAAGCGCTCCGTCTTTTCCTGATCCTGCAGATACTCCATGGCATGGGCAGCAAAATAATCACGAAGCATATAGGGCTTGGAAACGATATGCACCATCGAGGTTTCGCCGCCGATCAGCCGGGCATAATTGCGCAGCGTCATGGGCAGGCAGTATTCTTCATCCATGACAATCACAAATGGATTTTTTGCATCAATACGGTTGAACTGCAGCTTTTCCATCAGCCCGGGCAGGCGCAAAGCAGCCGGCATATATTCCCTCATCTTGGAATAATAGGTTCGCAGTGCAGCCTGCAGTTCATTCCGGGGCACCTTCCTGCCCATCACGCTGATGCTTTCCACATCATACCTGGCCGCCATCAGCGCCAGGGGAAGGGCAACACCCAGATACACATGATCCATTGCAGCGCCGAACAAGTTCTGCTGCGCCAGCAAATTCTTGCATTTTTCCCCTGCTTCATAGTTCCACAGCAGGATCTGGTTGGTGGCCTTGCTGCTGTAACATTCATAGGGCCGAAATTCCCTGCCGGGGGACAAAAGCTGCTCCAGCGACATGCGCAGTTCCCCGGAAATGCCGTTGCACAGGCAAATGTACTGAATGGGGCCTGCCTCTTTGTTTTCCAGATAACCGCTGAGCATGGTCAGCAAATGAGGGGTTTCTGAAAGCAGACGGGTACTGTTAATCATCAGCACCGTGGTCACATGGCTGAAAAACTCCTGCTTGGCACTGCGCAGTTCCTTGCGGATGGCCTGATGCGGCATCAGCACCAGCACATCACAGTCGCTGCGGCTTTCCATTTCATCAACGGACTGTACCATCCACACCGGCGCAAACAAATTGATTTTTGTCAGCTTGTCCTTTATATATTGTTTCACATCCAGGCAGGTCTGCTCATCTTCACACAAAACCAGCAGATTTTCCCCCCGGGCCAGCAGCACGTTGGCATACAGCATCAGGCATTCCCCGAGTTCCTCCGTCAAAACAGCATCGATCAGGGCATTTTCACGGTTGGGCAGCGCTGTGATACACTCCAGCACCGATTCGCTGATGACACACTCTCTCCCGTCTTCTTTCGTTTGGGAGTTTTCCAGCCGTTTTTTAATGGATGCGGCCATTTCCGTCTGCGGTTCCGCACGTCGAACCCTTACAGGATAATTGGCCGCATGCAGAAGCGACACAAACCGTTCTGCAAACTGCTTCATATACCGGGGGATAAGCCCGGAATAATCCACTGCCGGATCAACCACAGAAAAGGAACCGTCCTGCGCCTCTTCCCGGATCATCCTGGCCGGCATGCCGTCCAGGAAATAGGCAATTTCCCGCAGCACCACCATGGCAACAGGCGGCCACAGATACATATACCCCATCACGTTTTTCAAAAACGCATAAGGATACCAGGGCATATCGCCAAAAAGCGGCAGCACACCAAAGACCAGCATGAGCAAATAAAGCGCCGTAATGCCATTGGCTGCATAATGGAACAATTTGCCCACAGCCAGCCATTTACCCCGGATGGTGCCATAACCCTCCTCAATCCGATAAAAAATGTTCAGATACAGCCAGTACAGCCGTTTGGGGCCATACATGCCGTCAAAATATGGCAGTTCATCTTCGTTTTTCTTTTCCCTGGAAAAAAGCCGAATCAATCCTTCCAGCGTAATCCCAACCAGACGCACAATACCCTTCACCAGCACATACCCTGCCAGCACCAGCATGCACAACAGATATGCGGACAGCAGATTCAGGTCAAACAGCGCCGCATTGGCCCCGCTCAGCCAGGAGGACATCCCGGCAAACAGCGGCAGGCTGATCACAAAATCCCTCAGCTGCTGCACCTGTTCAAACAGCACACAGCAAATAACCGCATAAGCCAAAGCCACCCACGGAAAAATGCTTTGCTCATAACGAACTTTTCTTTTTTTGTTCATCATGCCGGCCAACCGAATCAGCAATACCGGCACAGCCAACAATACGGCAATCACCAGATATTCTGTTTTCATTGATTTTCCTCCGTTCCCGGCTTCAGCACAGAACGCACGGCTTCTTTGCTCAGCACATAATAGGCCTCATTGTCCGTCGGGCCCAGTTCCGGATCCAGTACAGGCACTTTTTCCGTATCCGCTGCATACCGGTTCCTGACAATATCCATCCCCTCCAGCCAGCTGCGAATATTTTCTGCGCGCTTTTGCAGGGCCACCTCATGGAAGGTGATCATTTCTTTTCTCAGCTGCATGCGCTTATGGAATGCATTCAGAATTTCGGCATATCGGCTCAGGCCGTAGCACCTGGGCACTTTGTTATACATAAAATCCCGGTATTTGTTCAAGCATTCCTGATTTTCCATTTGTGCCTGATTAAATTCATTCACCAGCCCATTCACCTGGCTGTACACCCTGTTTTTATATTTCCACGAAAAATACGTGCGGCCCAAAAACAGCATCAGCACAGCGGCCGCTGCCGTGGCGCCAAAGACCATCAGCCCGGTGGAGGAATGGAACACATCCCACTTGATTGCCGCATAAGGAACAAGGAACATTACCGCAAACACAAATCCCATGCACAAAAGCAGCAGGCTGCGTTTGAGCGCCGCCAGATACGTGGAAGTCAGGTTGCGCACATTCTGAAGATTTCTTTCCACGCTGCGGGCGGTAGTGATCCGGCCGGTAAACTCCATCATGTTCAGTTCAGCATTTTTTTGCATCCGCTCCACCGTTTCCTGCATATTCTGCAGATTGCTGATGCGCAAATCCACGCTGCTTTCATCCTTCAGCACACCGGTAAAACGTTCATAATCCTCCTGGGTTACCGGCACACGGCTCAACTCTCCGGCTTTGATATTGTCATATTCAATTGTCGCAATATTCAGATAAGAGCGGATCTGATCATTGATCGTTTTGTTCTTCTCTTCAATTTCGTTCAGCTTATGGTTTACTTGCTCTTCCAGCTTTTTCACCCGTATGCGCCTGCTCATTTTCTGCAGCCTTACATACGCTTCCGGCACACATTTTGCGCTTTCCGGATAAATCAGCGCCTCGCCTTCTGCCAGTTCCGTTTCCAGAGACTGGCTCAGCGTCAGGGGCACTTCGGGCTTTGCATAATTCTTGTGCTGACAGAAAAATAATTGCTTTTCCATCTCTTCCGCCAGCACATCTTCTGCCACACAGGGCCAGCAAAAAGCATTTTCAGGCTTATCTGCTGCCGGAATATTGACGGTATTTTCACCCAGAAGATTCCTGACAAAAGAATCTTCCCCCCGTGCACAGGCATCCACCCCCAGCATCAGCCGGGCCCAGCTACGGTTCTTTTCCTTCACGTCTGCCTGAGCAAAATGAAAATATGCATATTGTATCTTTACACGGCAGTTCCTTTTCAGCGTTTCCACCGTGCACACATCCTTGGCGGCGCTCACCGCCCAGGGCAGTTTTTCCATCACCATCTCTCCGGTCCATTTACCATTGAGGAGAAGCTTCTGATGATTATCAAAAAGAATCTGCCCCAGCCGCTCCACCACCAGGGCAAAGCAAGGGCTGGCGTCGCTGAGCACCTTATCCTGACTTTTTTCAGACATCAAAAAACGGCACAGCGCTTCCATATCCACCTGAGGATGATCGTTCAAAAATGCTGCTGTTTTTTCACTGTCCGGCAGCGCCGCTCCATACCACAGGTGCCTGTTCAGCGCTGCACGATACGCCGCATCCTCAGGATAAACACAGCGTTCTGTCGGCTCCCCAAATACAAACAGCACTTCTCCGGGAATCTTGCCGTTTTTCAAAAGGGTGTGGATCAGATCGTATTCCATCTGCAGGCTGACCAATTCCTGCCATGCCACCATTGCGGCAGAATTATCCACATCGCTTTCAGAAAAAAATGCCTTGCTGTCACAATACACCAATAAACGTATATTCTCGAGAAAATACGTTTCCTGATCGATCAACTGGGCCAGTTGCTGCGCAAAAGCACACATATTTTCCCGCTTCACATGATCTGCGGGGATCATTAGCAGGTATTCTTCCAGCGGCTTTTCAAACAGCAGCTCCCGGTAAAATGTCATCGGACACTTGTCTGATGTATTGATAAATACAGTATGCATGTACATCTTCCTTACTCAGCAGGATTCAGTTGGAGACAAGCCTTCCCAAGCAGGCTGAAAAACCTGCTTGGGAAGGATATTGTTTGTAATTTTCAGCAAACAGCAATTATTCAGCCGTTGTTTTGCTTGCTTTTTTTCTGGGTGCCTTTTCAGCATCCACTGCTTCCATGGCCTCCATAAAATACGGATCCAGAATATACTGACGCGCTTCCGCCGTGCGGTTGCGGGCGTTGGCAAACACGGAAGACTGCAGCATCAGCACGCACAGCTTCTTCTTGCTGACATCATTGCGCTGAGCGGTAAGCTGGTTGATAATGTTCCACAGTTCTGCCATGATCAGGTTCTTTTCTTCCTTCTCTGCCTGATGATTGCGCAGCACAGCGTTCATGATATCCAGCGCGCCCCGCTTCCTGGCGGGCACATCTCCCATCATTCCCGTTTCGCCATCGCCGGTTTCAACGGATTCCAGGCCGGCCTTATCGCAAATCAGCGCCTTAGCCAAAGGATTGGCCCGCTTGCCCTGGTAAGCTTCATTTTCTTCCGTCAGCGTGCAATCCTCCACCACGAAGGGCTCCAGCACTTCCAGCACACGGATGGCAGCCAGTTCGTTCTGCTGGAAGGCCTTGAAGATTTCGTAATACTGATTGGGACGGATGGCTTTTTCGTTATAAAGCAACTGCATGTCCGGATACTTGGCCTGGCCGGGCAGCTGCATGCTGCGGTTCACCCAGAAACGCAGGGTAGCATTGCTCTTGCAGGTTTTGGGGTCGGTTTCCCCAAAGAGGATATCGTACAAAAGGCTCAGCCACATGGCGCGCGCCGCTTTGGTATCATCCAGATCATTCTTGAAGCGGCTGATCATGGGCAGATACTGGCGGGAATGCCAACGCTTGTCCAGATGGGGCGTGCAGGCTTCGTCAATGGTATTATAACGGCCTTCCCGCATCCGGTTCACACGGGTTTCATAGCTCTTGTAGAAGATGCCGGCATCCTCTTCGTCTTCGCTGAACTTGGGAATTTCCGTCAACCGCACGCTGTACAGGCTGCGGTAGCAATCGATGGCATAGCGGGAGTAGGCCTTGTCGGCGCACACTTCGCTGGGCACTTCGTTGCCGAAGTAATCGCCCACGGTGGGCAGGCTGGTGGACCGCAGGATTTCGTCCTTCACATCCTTATTCACGCCCCAGAACAAGGCATCCAGTTCCACCGTTTCACCGTCATCGGAAGCATTTTCCTTGTTGGGTTCATGGAAGGGAACCGTCACCAGATAAGGCGCGGCCTTGGTGGACACGGTGAGGAGGATTTCCTTGCGGCGGGTGGCCATCTCGGAAAGAGAGGGTTTGGCAAAATTCTTTTCGGCTTCCATTTCCGCCGTCAGCTGGGCCTCCACTTCCCTTTCCAGGGCCTTGTAGACGGAAAGATCCAGCGTCTGGGCATTTTCTGCTGCCAGCTTTTCGGCATTGTAGGGGATGATCTTGCTGCGGAAAATATCGCTGACCAGGTAAGCGCTGCGTTCATTTTCCTGCTTTTCGAACGCAGCATCCCGCTTGCGGTCATGGCCCATCATGCGCTTTTCCTTTTCGTATTCCATTACCTGCATGGCACCGGCATAGGCAGCTTCCAGAAGATCGTTATAGACGGGACTGGTGGGCTGTTCCTCATCTGCTCCAGCCACTGTACGATAAGTTTTCTCCAGCAGATAGGGAGATGCGCAAAGATAAGTGATGGAAGCATTTTCGCCACTGTATCTGCGCTGAATAGCGTCCACCTGGCCGTTAATTTCCATGGTAATATCGTCAATGGACAGGAAAATGCGTTCATAATACTTGATCAGATGATTCAGCTTTTCAAGCACACTCGTCAGCACCAGCACAGTCCAGCGCACCATCTTGTATTTGACCAGATTGGACAGCTGCTTTTCGCTGGCATCCAAAAAATCTGTTTTCGTATGCAGATAAGAAAGGAACGGAGATTTTTTGCTGTCGATCACAACCGAAGAAGCGCTGTCCTTCACAGTATCTTCTTCGCCTTCATGGAAATAGTCCTTTTCTCGATAGGTCTTGTTCTTTTTTACACAGCCTTTCAGTTCGGCTTCCGCTGCTGCTTTTTGATCGGCCAGGGCATCTCTCACCTTATACAGCAGATAGCGCGCCGCCAGGGGATGCACCGCCATCCGTTCGCCGTCCACAGCATCTTCCAGCAGGCTGAGAATGCAATAGGACTTTACGTCGCTGCGGTCATAATTATCAATCCGATCCGGCATAATGGCATCTGCAACCAGCCGATAGTGCGCAGCCGTACGTTCTTCCACAAGGGTCTGATAATCTTCGATATGTTTTTCAATCCCAGAGATTTTTGCCCGGATCCTTCTTCTGTCCAGTTCACGTTTTTTCAGGGCTTCAATCTTCTTCTGGCAGGAATCTGCCTCTTCTTTCAGGATGGATTGTTCATTGAGCTTCTTTTCGATATATTTGGTAACATCTTCAACAAAAGCGATATCCCTGGCCTGTTCCACCATTTCCCCCTCATTTTCATCAGAGGGTGTCATTTGCATGGTGCCTTCCCGCAAAAAATGGAACGCCGCTGTCTTTTCATCCAGCAAATTGTTCACTTCTCTAATGTACACTTCGCTGCGAGCCGGCAATTTCACTGTGCTTTCCTTGCGGCGCAATTCCTTGGCATCTTGCAAAGCCACATCAAATTTTTTATCGAAGAAAGTCCACTTTTCGCTGATGGCATCCTGAGTGGTACGCAGGGCACAATACTGCACAATATCTTCATAGGGATATTCCAACCGGGCAGAGCCGGCGCTGCCGTACATGGCTTCACCGTCCGCCTGCAGCTGCGTCATGAACATATTGTCTTCATTGGAATCCATTTTGAATTCGAAAGGAGAATAGATCTGCATATAGGTGATGCGGGCCATGAGATCAAAATATTCTTCCCGGCGGCCCAGTTCACGACGGTTGCGGTTCTGCTTGTCCACAAAGAAAATCACGTCATAAGGCTTGCGTCCGGCAGCGGGCGCACTGCTTTCCATTACCTTTTTGCTGTCAAACAAATCATCAATCTGCAGCTGATACTTCACCTTATCGCCGTCCTTGGACAGGCAGATGGTGTTGATGGTGCCCAGTTCCTTCAAAGCGGCATAGGCATTGGCATACATGCTTTCCCGCTGCGCGCCGTTCACATTGATGCTGCCCAGGAACACATCCGGCAAGGCAAACAGGCCGCGGATGGAAAGGTCGGAGAAACGCTGCTGGTCAATTACATACTTCTTGCGCAGATACAGGGGCAGCTGCATGAACATACCGCTGCCGGTACCGCCGGCGAAGGAGGAAATTACCATCACCTTCAGCGCTTCAGGCTCGGCATTGCCGTCTTCCCGGGTGAGGGCGTTAATGGCTTCATCCAGGGCTGCCATAGCAGAGGGACGGCGAATGGTATCGGCAAAAGCCAGGCGGCTGAGGGTTCGAATCTGGCCGGCGCCCTTGATCATGCTGCGGTTCATCAGCATCTGATCTTCCGGGAACCACAGCTTCCAGTTCTTCTGGCTGCGCAGAATTTCATGCACCTTGGCATTGCGGCTGGTGCTGACGATCTTCAGGCCCAGGGCTTCCTGATGGTTGGTATCGGTATCAAAGCCGATGAAATGAATGGAAGGATCATTCGCCCCCACCATCCGCTTTACAGCTGCGGCTACGGCACAGCCGGAACCGCCCAGACCGATTACCAGTGTTTTTTTGTACTTCCTGCGTACGCTCATGTCTGCCATTGTGTTTTCCTCCTTATATTCTCATCATACATCATATCCGGAAACGAACCGATATACATAGTATTTATCATCAAGCTTGACCAGTCTGTAACCACATTCCGGCGTCAGCCTCACCCATTTTATCCGTTTTTCCTTGTCAAACCGGGTCCAGTCCTCGGGATCGGAGGGCAAGCTGCAGCCAAGCGTTCCTTTGGAACGGTTTGGGATCTGCTTTGCGGATACATCATCAATATAGATGATGTGCTCATCCATCTTCATTTCTACAGCAAAAGAGCTTCGCTTATTGCCATACGGTGCCGTTGCGCGAATTGGATGACCATTATCCAGTTTCATCTTTGCCCATCCAACCAAAGGCAGTCTGTAAAACTTCTCTCTTGTATCGATGGGCTGCATCGTGAACACCAGCTTTCCGTTTTCCCGGTTATAGGTAGCTTCTGCAAATTCTACCGCCGAGCCTGCGTAAAACCGTTTCTTGAAAACCTGCAGCAGGATATACGAAATGGTGACAAACGCCGCAATATGCATCCACCATTCTTCATACCAGGGACTATGCAGCAATTCCACCATGGCAGTATCGCTGGCTTTCTTAAAGGAAAGGGTTACCTGCATGTTGCCTTCGGGAATGAACACCTGCCTGAAGGCCGCCAGAACGCCGGGGGATGTGGCATGCATCGGCGTGACCACAATATCACCGTTTGGCTGCACCTGGGCATCCATCTTCACATACTTGGCGAAATTGGAGGGAATGGTGATGCGGAAATTGTTTTCCACCATATCCTGCCCCAGCTGCACATTATCCGCCAGGATTCTGAAGTGCATGGATTGCTGGTTTTGGATCAAGTCCGTGGTTTTCATGCTGATGCCGTCCCCGGCAAAGCATTCCACGGTGTAGACAATATAGTGGTATGTAAAGCGCAGTTCCTTCCTGGCTTCATTGGGATCCCCTTCGCCCGCAATACAGGCGATCACATAGTCAATACGGTTCTGGCCGGGCTGCCAGGAAGCATCCACCCTGGGATGCACCACATAGCCGCTGCCGTCCGGATTACATGTGGTGGAGGTTCCGGCAACGGAGGCCGTATCCAGCCGGGTGACGGCATTCAGTTCCGTTGCTGTCAGGTCCCGTCCGTCCACCTGGATTTTGAAACGGAACGTTTCGGCATTATCCCTGAATTCCTGGGGATCGTTGAAAATCAGCTGCTTGTTTTCCGGTGTCAGTTCGATGGTGAAATCCGACGGCAGCACATGCACCGTCACATATTCTTCAGTCACCTGGCCACTGCTGTTCACATAGCGCAGGGTGATCACATGATCCTTGGGATCCACGGACAAATCACCGGTGAGGGTAACGGTCATTTCCGTGTTTTTCCTGGCATCCACCGTCTTTTGCACCCATGCAGCCGGCCAGCCTTCCACCTGCACCTGATCTGCTGCAATGGCTTTTCCGTCTTCCCTGAGCGTTACCTTAAAGGAAAAATCCTTGGCTTTTACCTTCGCCAGTTCCGACTGCCGGAAGGTGAATTCCTTCTTGCCCGCTTCGATCTTGTATTCTGAAGCTTCCAGGATCAATTCCGCCGCCTGCTGCACCGGCTGGCCGTTGACAGAAACCATGATGGGATAGCTGCCCGGCTTCATGCCGCTGACATAACAGGCTTCCACAGCCCATTTTCCTTTATCCGCCGATACCACCAGGGGATTGCCGGGCGTCAGCTCGGAAAAGACAGCCATGCCGGGATATTTGCTCACATCCGCCGGCTTTCCGTCCACCAGCAGCGTGAACCGGAATTCCTGATTATTGGCGGCAAAGGCCGCTTCTTTTACCTTGATGGGCGTTTTTTCGGCCTGGATATCGTAAGTGGACGGCGATACCACCACCGTGCCCGCATCCAGCTTCCGACCATCCGACGCATACAATTCCACAAAATAGCTGCCCATCTTCATGCCGTTTGTGTATTTGGGATAGAAGCGCAGGATGCCCTTGTCCCTGCATTCCAGTTCATAATCGGCAAGGTCCGTTTTGACGCTCAGCCCCTGGGCCTGCAATTCCTGTTTGGAAATATTGGTTTTTCCATTGAGCGTCACCTGGAAATCCATGTATTTTTCCTTGCTTTTCAGCTGCTCCACCGTTGCATTGAGGGTTTTATTGCCCACAACCTGTGCACTGAGCGGCGGCGGCGGGATGGGCTTGAACCGCTCCGTGATCACAATTTCCCGGAAACCGGGAATCTGCAGCGTGCCTGTTACATAAATATCGGCGTTTTCCACACTCCCCAGCGTTACCTGCGGGTCGTTGCCGGATTTCTTTTCCGTCTTCTTTCCGTTTTTCACTTCCAGCGTCAGCGTGGAACCCTTGGGCAGCTGCGCCAGAGAGAAAACATTGCTGGTGCCATATTCCATGATTTTCGCTTCAGCAGTAAAGCTTTGATCAACATGCACCGTGGCGGGATCAGGCAAATAATTCATCTTCACCTGCAATGCAGGCTCAAACAAGACCGTAACCTTGGAAACATCCACGTCGCTATCGAAGTTCAGCGTATAAGTGCCGGGAGGAATATGCTTGCTGCCGTTATCCACCGTCTGTACATTGGCATTCAGCCACACATTTTGTTTGCTGTCATTGGCTCTGGCCGGCGCAGAACGGCTGATGGTAAGCTGTGTGGTATTATCACAAACAACGCTTGTCAAGGAAGATTTGCTTCCCTGGGTCATGACCACAAAATTAAACAGCGGTATATCCGATTTGATTTGCAATGTTTTTGAGTTTACCTTCACAATCGAAGCACCGTCCAGCCGTGTGCGGCCGGAAATACGGTCTGCCACTTCGCCCATCACGGGTACAATACCCTGCTTTCCGTCGCCGTCCTGGGCATGATAACAATAGATGCCTTTTTCTGCCAGTTCGCTACCGTGACCGCCCTCGTCAATACGGACAGCATTATTACCAATGGTCAGATAAATCATCCGCAGCTTTTCATGCTGCATGCCCACTCCGTCGGCAACAAAACTCTGAAACTTGTTCCGTATTTCCTGGGCAGAGTATCCTTCATTGTAGGAACCGTCTGTCAAAATCACCAACCAATACTGAGCATCCTTTTCCGGTGTTCTGGCATTAATCGCCTTCTGCGCCAGCTGTACGCCAGAAAAAGGTGTCGCGACATATGTTTCCATATTGCTGATTTTTTGCAAAGAATTCTGGATTCCGTTGGCACTCAGATCAACTGATTGAGGGCCATATTTTATTGAACGCTCTAAATAATACACCTTCAGTTCATCACCCTGATTCATCAGCCCGGCAAGCACCTGGGTGGCATAGTTTGCCCGTGTCCAACGGGCAACACTATCCATACTGGTAGAGTCATCCAGCACCACATAAACGATTTTTTTCTGCTGGGTGGTGGCGGCCAGGGCGGTGCTGCAAAGCACAAGGCTCAGCAGCATCAGGCAGATGAGCACCACCGCATACTTCATTTTTCTCATTTGTTTCTTCGCTTCCTTATCTTTGCGTGTTTTTTATCACAAAGCCCTGTTTTCCAGCGATTTTCTCAGGGCCGGTTCTTCACTTTCAGTGGCGCCGGCATCCCGGCGCGGCGGTTTGTACAGCAAAAAATGAGGGGCAATAACGGGCAAGAAGCCAAGCAGCCCATTTTGCATGAGCTGCCTGGCACTTGCAATACAGTTAGTTTTCTTCTTTTTTCAGGAAATCTTCCAGAGACATCATTCCCTTGCCCAGCATGAAGAACCTGTCGTTATACTGATCGGTGGTGAAGAAGATAACGCCCAGCAGATACCGCACCGTTTCCCGGTTCAGCACGGTGCCGGCATAGCTCTGGCACACACGATAGCGGATTTCGCCGTCGGAGATATCATAATCGAAAGAGCCGTTCACCAGGCCGTAATTGGCAGCGGACACTGCCACGGCGGCATCGATGCGCTTGTCTTCCGGAATCTTGGCAGGCAGCGGAGAAAGGAGACGCACCACTTCACGATCCTTATCCACCATCACCAGAGTGGGCTGGGGCAGATCCTCGCCGTTGACGGTCATGGAGATCACCAGATCGTCATCGTGGGGCTCAAAGCGAATTTTACTATCGGTCAGATCGGCCTTAAACATTTCATACACTTGCCGGGCCCGGGTTTCCTTGTCCATAATTCATCCCTCCGTTATGCATTTTTTGTCTTTGAAAATTATATCATATTATGCAGAATTTTGTCTATATCTTTTTCCCGCAAATTACCCTGTTTTAACAGCGCATCCACCAATTGATCAAAAGTATCGCGGTTCCTGCGGATTTCTTCCTGGGCCAGGGCCAGCTGGCTTCTGAGAATACGGTTGACAGCCTGCCGGATCTGCGCCTCATGCTCCGTGTTCTGCTGCGGAACAACCCCCAAACCAAATTCTTCGTCCATGCCATAGGTGCACAGGATATGCCGGGCGATATGGGTGGCCGTTGCCAGGTCGCCGGATGCGCCGGTGGAAAGCCCGTCCTCCTCTCCATAGCACACCGTTTCGGCTGCCCTGCCGCCAAGGGCGGTACGGATGCGGCCCAGCAGTTCCTGCCGGGTGTAGCCCATACGTTCCTCCTGATTGGCATGCTGCATATAGCCGCCGTAATTGCTGCGGGATACCACCGTTACATAAGCGGGCTTTTCGCCGTTCAGCCAGCTGATGATGGTGTGGCCGGCTTCATGCCTTGCTGTGCGCAGCATAATTTCCGGCTTCCATTCCCTCTTTTCGCCGTTTACAAAGGTTTCAAAAACCTCTTCCAGCATTCGATCGTCAATGGATTCCGCATCCTGCCGCAGGGCCTGACGCATGGCCATTTCCAGTACGCTTTTGAGCCGGGCCAGGCTCATGCCGCCGGAGCGGTCCGCCAGAGAGTCGATGCCCTGGGGGGAAACACGGAAGGCAGGCCGCTTTTCCATTTCTTTTTCCAGAAAACGTTTTCTGTCCTTCTTGTCCGGCAAATCCACCAGTATCCGCCGGTCAAAACGGCGCAGGAATGCAGCGTCCAGCTTCATCTGCGCATTTTCATCCACGCTGTAATTGGTGGCCCCCAGCACAAACACAGGCCGTGTGGGATCGGTGGAAAAGCCGTCCATTTCCGCAAAAAGAGCGGTGAGGATTTGTTCGGAATCGTTGGCCATATCGGTATCGCGGCCGGTTCTGGCCTTGGCAATCACGTCCACCTCATCGATAAACAATACTGCCGGGGCATACCTGCGTGCCGTGGCAAACAGCCGGTGCACCATTTCCGCCCCCTGACCCACCACGCCCTTGAAAAAGCGGTTGCCTTCGGTGGCGATGAAGGTGGCGCCGGATGCATTGGCAAAGGCCTTGGCCAGCATGGTTTTGCCGGTGCCGGGCGGGCCCCACAAAAGCACGCCTCTGGGTGCCGCCGCACCCCGTCGGGCATATTTCCGGGGGTCTTTCAGGCAGGAGGCAAAGAACTGCAATTCTTCCCTGGCATCATCCGCCCCGATCACGTCTTCAAAGGTTTCCTCCGGCGTGGAGAACATGGACAGCACGTTTTCGCTGTCATCTGCCTTCACGGCAGTTTGCAGCTTCAGGTCAAACAGCACAATTTCCGCTTCCCTTCCACCCTCCAGCAGACACTGGGCCGTTTCAAAGCGAATGAGCCGGTTGGCCCGGGCCAGACGGGTGAGGCTATGCTGACGGAAGATCACGTCAGCCACCTCTGCCACCTTTTCTTCCACCGCATCCTGCCCTGCATCCACGTTCAGAAAGCCCCATACGCCCCGCCAGCGGAAGGAATCTTTTTCCTCTCGGGTGTAGCGGCACGCATTGCTTTCCATCAGCAATACCGGCATATCCGGGTATTTTTCCAGCATGGTGTAGAGAAAATCCCGGCCGGGAAAAGCCATGTCTTCCTTGTTCAGGTATACCACTGCCTGGCTGCTTCTTTCGCTCATCAGATCGCAAACCAGGAATTTGATATCCTCTTCCTTCATACACTTGCGGGCTTCATCCACCGTTTTTACATAATGGCAATAAGGCAGCGTTTCGTCCTTTTCATCCAGAGGCAGCCGCCTTTCAGAATACACCAGGGCATGCACGCGGCCCCTGGGAATGAACAATTCCCGCACATCCTCCCCTGCATTTTCCAGATCCACAGAGAAATGAATGCGCTCAATATCGCCTTTTTCTTCCCCTTCTGCCGGGGCCGCCAGGCGGAAAAGCTCAAACAGCTCACTGCCAAAGAAGGCGTCTGCCCGGCTTTTGACGCTTCTTGCATCCACCCCGGCACCCTCTGCCAGCAGAAGGGCGGTGGACAGATAATCGTCCATTTCCATGCGGATGTGCAAGGTTTCCTGCATATTGTCAAAATGATGCTGCAGCCGCTTCTGGCCGATTTTGTGCAATGCCGCTGCATCCAGATGATTGAACATCACCACATTGCCCGCCGCAAAACGGGAGCACAACGCCGCCGGGAAATAAGGCTCCCGGGTGCGGGGGTTCACATCCCTGGCCAGGGCATCCACGATCACATCCCGGGTGAGGGCGGACAGATTGCTGCTTTCGCTGTTTTCATACAAACCCCGGCCGGCGTTGGTGGTGAAAATGCAGATGGCATCCTTGAAAGGCACTTCCTTATCGGTGCGGTTATCCCGCAGCCTTCCTGCATCCAGCACCTGCAAAAACAGATGCAG
>JAFSBN010000153.1 GCA_017437265.1 Clostridia bacterium | reverse complement strand
TTCATCCGTTTTCATATTCTTTTTTCCTCCCTTAGGAATTTCGCCTTTCATTATACACTTATTTTTCAAAAATGTATAGCCAATTCGGCATTTTACCACACAAAAAGAAACCATAGGGGGCTTTGGCCCCACTACAAGGGATTTCATCCCTTGACCCTGACCAGGGGCATCGCCCCTGGACCCAGCAGGGCCATTGGCCCTGCACCCAGTAGCGGAACTTACTCCTCTTATCTAAAAAACTGTTTCCCGCCGGAACAAGAAAATCCCGCTGGAGCAAAAAAATTGGCTCCCTTGTGTAAAGGGAGCTGGCCCGTAGGGCCTGAGGGATTGTCGTCTCCCCTCCAAGAAACACGCAAAAACCCTTATGTAAAAGAAGATTGTAACTTTGCGAGTTGGATGCGCCACTGGCGCCCGCACCACGGGCCGGCGGCAGAGTGCCGCCAACCGGATGCTTTGCATCCGGAGAAAACGACAAAAAGAAGCGGTGAGAGAATTCATTCTCTCAACCGCTCTTTTTTCGTTTTCATTATGCCCGTGGTGCTGTTTCTTTTTATATCCTTCGCTGACATGCGGAAAAACGAATGATGAATAAGACAAGTTTGCGCACTCCGGGTCCAGGGCCAATGGCCCTGGTGCGGGGTACAGGGGCCGCACAGGCCCCTGGTGGGCAGTGCCCACACCCAACTCGCAATGATGCAATCCTCTCTACACAATCTTTCTTCTGCGTGTAAACAGGAAATGCTGCGCAAGCCTCTGCCAGGCACTCAGGCTTTCTTCAGGGCAGGAATTTCCCCCGCCTTTGTCAGGGCAATCTTGGTAATGACAGGCCCCAGCAGTTCAAATACCAGCACGCAGGCCAGCACCACGGTGGTTACGGTGCCTGCCAGTTCCGGGAAGCGGATGGACACCATCTGGCTCATACCGATGGCCACACCGGCCTGAGGCAGCAGCGTCAGGCCCAGGTATTTTTTCACATTGCTGTCCGCCTTTACCGCCGCAGCCCCCAGCATGGTGCCACCCCACTTGCCCATGCAGCGGAGCAGAAGGTACAAAACACCAATCAGCCCCACCTGCGGCAGCACGCTCAAATCCAGCTCTGCGCCGGAAAGCACAAAGAACAAAAGGAAAAGCGGCGGGGTGAAACGGTCACACTGCTCCATGAGCGTTTCGTGCTGCTGGGAAATATTCACCATCACAGCGCCAATCATCATGCACACCAGCAGGCTGGACAGCCCCCACATATCGCAAAGGCCCACACCGGCCAGCACCAGCGCAATGGAAAGGGCCAGCTTGTTGCCCCGGGAAGCAAAGAAACGGCTGCAGATACCCAGAATCAGCCCCAGCGCAGAGCCCACCAGCAAACTCATGCCAATTTCGTACAAAGGTGCCAGCACCATGCTGGAAAAAGTCATTTCGCCCCCCAGCATCCCTTCCGCAACGGAAGCGGAAATGCTGAACACCATCAGGCCCAGTGCGTCGTCCATGGCCACCACGGGCAGCAGCATGCTGGTCACATGGCCCCGGGCCTTGTACTGGCGCACCACCATCAGGGTGGCGGCAGGGGCCGTGGCCAGGGCAATGGCCCCCAGCAGCAGGGAAAGCGGCACGTCAAAACCGCACAGAATCAACCCCACATCCACACAAAAGGCCGTGGCCAGCCCCTGAAACATGGTGATTACAATGGGGGTTTTGCCGATCTTTTTCAGGTAGCTCAGTTTGAATTCACCGCCGATGGCGTAGGCAATAAAGCCCAGGGCCACTTCGGTAATCACATGCATGCTTTCCACCTGTGCCTTGCTGACAATGCCGCTGATGCAGGGGCCGATCAAAAGCCCGGCCACCAGAAATGCCGTCACATTGGGCAGCTTCAAAAGACGCACGCCACGGCTGACCAAAAGGCCCGCCGCCATGGCAATGCCAATGACCAGCAATATGTTCATTTTTTCTTTACCAACCCTTCCACAAAGCTCACCGGCACGGCAAACATAATGCCGGAATCGGGATGATCCAGCCCGCCGGTCACTTGGTTTACAATCTTCCGGGCCAGTTCCACTTTATCGTCATTGAGCACGCAGAAGATGGTTTTACTGCTCCTGCGTTCCGGGGCAACGATGCTGCGCAGGCCGTAGAACAGGGGCATTTCTTCTTCGCTGTGGAGAATGCGTGCCATGCCCTTGCTGTCCAGCACCGTGGCGCCAATAATGCCGTTCTTATCAAATTCCTGCAAAAGATGCTCCAGATGTTCCGTACGGTTCAACACAAAGATGAAAACCTGCATACCTTCACCTCATTTTTTTAGTAGGAAATTTCTGCAACAATTGTACATTTTATGCCACTTTTCGTCAAGAAACAATAGCCTATCTGATGTTTTTTCTACCGTTTTCACCCATTTCGGCTTTTGCCATACAATGAAAGTGGAGGCGATTGAAAATGAATTTCATCATCTGGCTGGTGCTGGGTGCGCTTTCCGGGTATCTGGCAGCCTTCATCATGGGCCTTGAACGCGGAAACTGGCTACTGCACATTCTCCTTGGGATCACAGGAGGTATCGTTGGCGGTGCCATGGCCGTCAGCCTGGGCCTTGGCGGAATCAGCGGCTTTAATCTGTACAGCCTGCTCATTTCCGTGTTGGGTGCCTGCCTGGTTCTGCTTTTATACAGGCTCCTGAAAACAGTCAAATAATGCATGCCTTGCCCGGATGCCCCTCCGGGCATTTACATCGGCTTCTTTCCTGTGCTATACTGAAAAAAAACGAAAGCGAGATTGTCACCATGCCCACTCTGGCCCATTTTTCCATCCGCCATTGCCTGCAGATGATCGGCCCGTTCAGGCCTTCCCCGGCTTTATCGGAAGAAAGCCAGCGGCAGTTTTTTGCCTGCATCACCGGCATCTATCAGCATATGCTGCAGGATCCGGAGGGGTATTTTGTTTTTCCGGGGCCTTATGAAGCCTACATGGAAAAGAAAAAAGCGCTGCCGGCAACGCCCGGCCCCGAAAAAATGCATAAGACCGATTCCCGGGAAAGCACCCTGCGCAACACCGTCCAGCAGGCCATTTCTTTCTATGCGTCATTTTTCTGGCATCTGGGCATCCGGGCAGAAGGCGTAAAGGAAAGCCGGCTTTTTCTGCAAAAAGAAAAATACCGGGAGGCCCTTTCCCAGATGGAACGCTATCACGGTGCAGAACACAACCCGCTTCGCTATCAGCTGTTGGAAAAACATGGGCTGGAAACAGAAAAAAACGAGAACGGCGTATTCATCCGTCACGCCGCTTATCCCTGTATGATGGAAGCGCTATTTTTCCTGTGTCAGGCAAAGGAAAGCAAATATCAATGGATGAACTACCTCCGGCTGGCTTTTTCAAACGCCGAAGAAGGGATGCCCACCGTTTCCGATGTGCTCCTTACCCTGCCGGACGCCATGGCAGATATCATCCGGCAATTGGAAAACGCCCTGCACCCCCTTCCCGTCAAGCCCCAAATCAAACCCCTTCGGGGCATCACTTCCGATTTTCAGTGGAAAGCAGAATATACCCTGAAGGGCAAAAATGTGCTGGGCTTTTATGCCGATCATTCCGCCCTCACACTGTGCTTATATTTTAACGACCATAAAAATATCTCTGCCTTCGCTTCCCGCCTGCAAACAGAAAACCCATCCCTCTTCCCCTGGTTCTGCCGCCAGTTCCCGCAGCGCCTGTGCAAATGCCCCTCCAACCGGCTGGTGCACCTGGGAGATGAAAAGCGGCGCATCTGCGGCCTTTCCAACCGGGCAGAAATTCTGAACCCCACTGCGGAAGATGTGGAAAACGCTCTGTATGTGCTGAAGACCTTCCGGGGATTGTGATGACCAAGGCAGGGGCCTATGCGGCCCCTGTACCCCGCAGCAGGGCCATCGGCCCTGCACCCAGTAGCGGAAATTGCTTGGCTTATCCAGCAAACATTTTCCCGCTGTCACAAAAGAAAAAGGCTCCCTTGTGGCGGGAGGATTCTTAAGGAACAGTTTATCCAATGGTGAACAAGCGAGCATCCGACGTTCGGATGCTCGCTTGCTTATGGATCGGCATGCTTATCTGTTCGGTTTGCGAACCGTGGAAACGCAATGCACCGGAACGGTGCGTATAATTGCGTCCTCATAAAAAGATGGGAATTCATTTTTCGTCTGCCCGACAAATTGGAATTTATCTGAATACATCTTTTGTGATTTAAGCAAGATACTTAATATAGAAGTACTTGCTAAGCTTGGGATTGTCTTTGTTTCTTCTTACAAATTCCAATTCGAATCCACATTTTTCATAAAAACCTGGTGCTTGGAATTCGTTGGTACAACAATTTATGTTCCTAAAGCCGCAATCTTTATAGTATTCCAAAACAGTCTCTATCAGTTTTCTCCCAATCCCTTTTCGCCTGTGTGCTTCCGTTACAACCAATTCATCAATATAGATTTCAGCGAAAAAGGTTGCTCCGCTAATTGCTCCGACAACAATATCATCAATCCTTGCTACAAAACAAAACGGTGTATAGTTACATGCAATTCCGTTTTTTGCTTCATACTTCTCCTGTTCAGTCTCAATAAAGGTCTCTAATAAACCATTTGATTCTGTTTTTTCAATCGTCAATTGTTTCACCTTCAAATTCAAGTTT
>JAFSBN010000152.1 GCA_017437265.1 Clostridia bacterium | reverse complement strand
GGTGCTTCCGTAGAGGCTGAACAGGAAGGAAAGGCCTTTCTTTTCCCCTTCAAGGCTTACCAGGAAGGGCAGGGCCAGCACAGCAAACACAATTACGGAAAGGCCAATGCCCATCAGTACATCCAAAAGCGCCTTTTTACTGCACTTGGTGTTTTTCAGGTGCAGGGCCAGGGCAACCACGCCCATGGGGCCAAACATCAGCGCCTGGGGCTTGATTAGCACCGCTGCCACGTACATGGGCAGGGCCATTTTCCATTGCCCCTTGCTGAGGGAAAGCACGGCCACAAGCAAAAGCAGGGTCATCAGGCTATCCGTCTGGCCCCAGCAGGCGCCGGTGACAAGGCTTACCGGGTTCAGCGCCCACAAAAGGGCAATCATCAGCCCGGGACGATGGCCCAGCCGCTTTTTGCCTTCCGTATACAGAAGGAGGCAGATCACCATATCGCTGATGATGGAGGGCATTTTCACCATCAGTTCGGTGACGGCGTTAACAGCATTTCCCAAAAGGCCGATCAGCCACAAGATATTCATGTAGCCCGGAGGATAATCGCAGAAGCTGATGGTGTTATAAAACTGGGCCGGGCCAACTTTGGCCATGTGCATACTCCATGCGGTGAAGCAACTGATATCCACGTCATACCCCGGCACCAGAAGGGCTGCCGCTATGCGAAGGGCAAAGGCCAGAAGGGCCACCGCCAGAACGGAAAGCAGCTGGAGGGAGCTCTCTTTCTGCATCAGGGGAGAGGGCAGGAACAACTGCTTTTTCACCAGCATAAATGCCAGCACATACACAAAGCAGCAAAGCACAATCAGCCCGGCACCGGTTTTGGCCCGGGGAGCTGGGGAGGTTTCGGTGGATTCGTGATTTTTTGGAACATAAAAATCATGGATCAGGGTGCCTTCCGGCACATCGTCCACGGCGTGGAAGGAAAGGTTGCGGAACCAGGCTTCGCCGGTGCTTTCACCGCTGTAGCCGCCCAGGCGAAGGAACAGAGTGATGCTTTTCTGGTCATCCCCGGTGTAGCCATACAGGGAAACATCCTGCCATTCGCCGTTTGTGTGGTACACTTTTTCCGGGGACATATACACCTGATCCACGGATAGATTGGCACCCCAGCCCCCTTCCGTATCGGCCTTGATCTGGCCGGAGAAGCAATAGAGGGTGTTGGGTGAAACGGACAGGGTTTGGGCGTAGCGTGCGTCGTTTGGAATTTCATTGATAATATGCGCCCCATCCGCCGTAATTTCAAAGGAGGTGGTGGGAACGTAAAGGTAGGCGTCCGTATACCAGCCTTCCGGGATGCCGTTTTCATCGATAACGGAAAAATCGGCGTTGTGCAAAAGATTGGTGCCCGCAGGGGCATCCTTTCCCGGATGGGTGAGAAAAAAAACGCCTGCCGCCACAATCAGGGCGGCTGCCAGCAGAAGCAGGAAACGGGTTTTGTTCTGTTTCATAGCGGCTCCTTACATGAAATTTGAAAGGTGACGGATGCCGGCGGAGGTGATTTCCACCGCATCAAAACGCACACAGGGGTGGGGGTGCGTGCCCAGATAGCATGTGGCGGCATAGCGCAGCCGTTTTCTTTTTGCGCTATCAATGGCCCGGATGCCGTCGCCCATCTGCCCGGCCGGACGGCATTTCACTTCCACGAACACCAGCGTATCCTTATCCCGGGCAATCAGATCAATTTCCCCATGGGGTGTGCGGAAACGGCGCTTCAAAATGCGCATGCCCTGCTTTTTCAGGTAGCGCTCCGCTTTCCATTCGCCCAGAAGGCCGATGTTTCCGATATTCACAG
>JAFSBN010000151.1 GCA_017437265.1 Clostridia bacterium | reverse complement strand
GCGCCATGAAAAGATAGCTTTTTTATCGCAACCGATTTTCCGGGCAATGGCAGCCCACTTTTCATTCGGGAACAGGCGGCAAACTTCTGAATATGCCCGTTGACCAATGCGAATATCGCTTTTCCGCTTCATGCCGCTTTTCTCCCTTCGATGATCGCCACCAAACGTTCAGCGGTTTCAATGGAAGGATTCTTGCGGAAGTCAGCACGGGCCAGTTCAGTCAATTTGATGATTTCAACCCATTCCTTTTCCATGCTGTCCCGGAATTTATAGCATTGGTATTCCTGAAGTAACTGCTTTTTTTCCTTCTGGGCGGTGTCCCGGTTGATGATTCCTTTCTTGAATTGGTCATACAGCATACGAAGCTGCAGGAACATTATTTGGTCAGGATATTCCAAACCTTCGGGCATATCGTCACCGTTCATGGCCTGTTTTTCATAAGGCAGGGTCACGCCGGTGGATTTGGCAGGTTCAGATACCACAGTAAAGCCTCCTTTCCGGATTCCCAACCATCGCAGATCACGGAAGCATAGCCTTTTGAAATCAGCTGTTCATTCCACCATATCTGATCATCGGAAGTTCTGCCGCCGTCAGACCGTTTCATTTCGATATACAGCCCATGGAATTTACCACAGGCAACGGGGAGGCACAGATCAGGAACGCCGCGTTTGACACCCATCTTTTTCAGGATGGCGGCTTGCCTCTTGTCAGAACGCTCGTTCGGGATATGATACAGCAATTTCAAATCAGGGTATTGCTGCCGTATGGATGGCTGTTGGCTCCATTGCATAAGCCAAATTTGTTCTTGGGTTTCGTTGGGAATTGCGGCACTCACCGGCGCACCTTCTTTCCGTTGAATATCCGGTTCAGGATGTGGGTGGCCTGTAAACGGGTCAGGGTGCCGGTGTCAACGTCAATCTTTCGGCGCTGAATCTGTGCAATCTGATTTTCCGTTGCCGGTTTGCTGCCCCAACGTTTTGCAATCTCCAAATCCCACAGCTTCCGTTCATCGGGATAGTTGGCGCAAAGTGCCAGATATGCCCGGTCAAGTGCTTGCTGATACGGAACCATTTCGCCACCCAGACGGACACGGCCCAGGGAATCAGGACAGGGAATAACGATTTTCTTTCCCTTCGGCAGTGAACAGACGAGGGAACCGTCTGGCATTTTGAAATAATTCACATTGTGGGTGTTGTAAGACATTTCCTTTGCCCACAGGTCAACAATCTTGACATTTTTAATCCAGCTTTCGGGACAGTCTGCAGCCATCACAGCCCGTTCGGGAAGTTCAAAAATGGGGCCTTGGATCTGCTGCTGCTGTTTTGCCGGGATGTCGGAAAGATCAATGCCCAACAGTGACGGTGCCGTGCAAAGGTTTGCTTTGCCGGTGATACCGACACAGTCAATCAGAATAAGCCTTTCCTTGTCTGGGTGGAGCCGCAGACCGCGCCCAACCATTTGGGAATACAGGCTGTCCGATTTCGTGGGTCTGGCAATAATGACCGATTCAACGAGGGGGATGTCTGTCCCTTCGGTGAACACCATGACATTGACAATGCACGGGATTTCACGGTTGGAAAAGCGCCTGATAATATCGGCCCGGTCTTTGGTCTTGCCAGTCACCACAACAGCGCCGGGGATGCGCTTTGCAATTTCTTCGGCTTGATGGACAGACACGGCGAAAATCAGGGTTGCCCCCTTTGCGTGTTCCCGGTATGCCTGGGCAATGGCATCGGCGGTGCCGTCCATGGCTTCGTCCAGTTCGCCGGGGGCATAATCGCCATTGCGAACCGTGACACCGGACAAGTCAAAACCGATATTCACGCGCAGACAATAAATGTCACAGAGGAAACCGCTTTGAATGGCCCACCGTAGATCACGCTGAAAAATGATTTCAGAATACACATCATCCAAACGGGCTTTATCTCCACGGTTGGGGGTGGCGGTGAAACCAATGTGCTTTTCCGGGGTGAAGTAGTCATAAATTTTCTTGTAAGTACCTGCAGCGGCATGGTGGGCCTCGTCCGTGATGATCATATCGAAGTCATGGGGATTGAACCTTTCCAACCGTCTGACAAGGGACTGAACGGAAGCAATTACAACATCCTCGCCGTGGCTGTGTTCGGCGGCAATCTCAAAGCCAACCGGGCAATCGTAGTATTTGGCAGGTTGGCGCACCAGTTCTTCACGGTGGGCAAGCACCAGAACGCGGCCTTTCCGGGGGATGTGGGTGAATGTGGCGGTTTTGCCGCAGCCGGTGGGCATCTGCACCAGATAGGAACCGGGCGGCATGGACTGTATCTTTTCAATGCATTCCTTTTGGTAATCGCGCAATTGGATTATTGGGAATCATCTCCAATCCGAAGCTTGTACAGATCCACACCCGCCTCATCTGCGATGTGATCGATATTGCGGAGAGAAGTTGCAGCTAGACTTACAGCACAGCAACCCTCCCACTTTCCGTCCGTGCATTCAAAAGGAACAAACCATGCACATTTTTCTTTCCCGCAATACGACATATCTGAAAATCTTGCAGCCATTAGCAGGGGACAAATTTTCTTATCTTCCATATTTACCTCCATGTGCGGAACATGGCAGAACAAGCGCGGTACACAATGTTCCGCATCAATTCAATTAAAATAGTTTTTATTTACGGGAACTTTTCAACAGTTTAATTAAAATTAAAGGGCGAAAAGTTTAATTAAAATCAGGCGCGGAACTGCGGAACAAATTCGCGCATTATTCTATATAGAGAAAACATATATATACCCATTTCAATCGATACTTATATATCGAATAGTGATATATTTAATCCCCTATATATACTTGTTTGGGGTGTTCCGCGTGTTCCGCAGTTCCGCACTTTCAAAAATACGTTGCGGCGCAACAGGTTTTTGCTGTGACGGTGCGGAACAATGGTGGAACAATGTGCCGCGGTGTACCGCGCTTTACAATGGTTGCCCATCGTATTCGCTGGAATCCGCGTCAGTTGGCAAGCGCAGCACGATACATTCCGTGCGGACACCATTGATGCGTTTGCTTTTGGTGTTGGCTCTGCCTCTTGTTTCAATCAGGTTGTTGGACTTCAAATAGCTAATGGTTGCGGAGGATGAAAACCCGGCATCGGTCAAAGCACGCATGAATATGCCGCGAATGATATAGGCGGTATTATGTTCCAATACACCATATATTTCGCCGCTAAATTCGCCCTTGATGTCGCTATAAAAGCGGCTTGCATTGGATGCCACCCAATCACACAACCAGTCATAGGCACGCTTACCGGCGGACACGGCATCACGGGAGGCGAGGAATTTGGCAATTTCATCAGCGGTCAAAAGGGTTTCACCATCATCCCCGTATATCCAGATCGTTGCCAGAAAATCGGCGGTCAGGATAGCAGCGGCGGCCATGGCCTGTTTTTCCGTGGAATCGCCCTGCCGCAGTTCGTGAAAGTTTTCATTGTAAACGTCCCGAACCTGCTGCAGAATGCTTTCAGAGGAATACAGCTTGTCCACGAAGATTTCACCGGCGAAACCATAGTTCTGCTTCAGCACACCGGAAATCCGTTGACCGTCCTTTATGACTGCGTCACCGGCGGTACACTCGATGTCAATGACACGGTTCACCGCGCCGGCACCTGCAGAGTTGCCGAAAATGGGGCTTTCACCGGTTGTCAGGAAACAGCATGACCATGTCGGGGTCATTTCCACACCACCGGAGCGCTTACCACGGGAACGGCCTACACCCTGGGCAAGCTGGTAAACATCGAAATTGGAACGTCCGTGGCTGTCCTTTGTCAGCTGCAGTTCATCAATGCAGAACGGCAAATGATTCAGAAATGCGGCGGTGCGTTCCTGTCCCACTTGGGTTGCATTGAACGTCTGGACATAGCTGCCAAGCGCAGGGTTGCCCCACACGGACGCGGCGGCCATCAGCGCAACGGTTTTGCCCGTACCGGAATCAACACCCCACAGGTGAACGAAGAACGGCAGCGCACCAACAATGGACAGGATGGGAGCCGCAAAGGAGGCGGCAATCATAATCCGTGCCGTGACGGACATTCGGCGGCATTCCATGATTGTGTTCAGCCATTCGGTGAAATAGCCGCTGCTTTTGATGTTTACATACAGGTGCTTAAAGGAAGCATCACCGTCAAAAACAAGGTCAGGCACATACGGGGAAAACCCTTCACCGGGGATGTAACCCAGCCGCCCGATTGACTTGCTTTCGGGAATCAGATCATAATTCAGGTTTTCCATATCGTTCAGGTAGTCCACAAGGGTGGACGCGGTTGAACTTGTCACAGAAATGCCCTGGGTTGCGAGGGTGGTTATTGACCGGGCTGTGGAAATGATGTCTTTTCCCACAATGGTGGTCAGCCACCGTTTATCCCTTCCAGATCGTTTATAGGCAAGCTTTATCTTTACTTCGTCAGTATCGATATTCACCAACCGTTCCACGGGCATGATGGGGTGTGCGCAAGCATATTCCCGGCCACCCATGGGGGTTTCCCGGTATATGCCCCAGTCGGTTGATTCCCAAATACCGCAATTCAATTCCATTGCCTGACCATCGAATTCGGTTTGGTTCGGTACAAGGTTCTTTCTGCGTTCTGATTGCCGGGTTTCAAGGTAGCGCTTCAGCATATCCTTGAAACCCACGAATTTGACCTCTTTGGCACGGGCATTCATTTTCACAACCGCCGTCTGAAACAGGAAAGGGGAGGCATGAAGATCGTATAATTTCTCATACGGTGCCTCCGTGAGGAAATCCTGATAGGTGTATTCATACTTTTCAGGAAGAAACACCAATTCAGGATTTGCCGCATTCCCCGATTCCATTTCATTGGTTGGCTGCATGGCATCACATCCTTATTCCAGAGATTTATAATCGATAATGCCGGTCAGCTTTTTGGTGGCGCGGCAATACGCACACTTTCCGCAGGGGATGGGGGCAATCCGTCCTTGCTTGATGGCATGATACCGGGGTGCTTTGTCCTCGACTTCCGCAAGCTTGGCGGCAAGATCATCGTCCGGGATGTACAGGGCATTCAGGTCGGGGGAATCTTCCTTTGTGCCGGGGGCAAGGATGAACGG
>JAFSBN010000150.1 GCA_017437265.1 Clostridia bacterium | reverse complement strand
TCCACAAGCAGCTGGTGGCCCAGCGGGACGCGGGCAAGGCCGTGCTGCTGGTCTCCCTGGAGCTGGAGGAGGTCATGAACCTCTCCGACCGGATCCTGGTGATGTACGAGGGCGAGATCGTGGGCGAGTTTGAACCCAATGAAGTAACGGTGGAAGAATTGGGCCTGTATATGGCCGGTGCCAAACGGAAGGCGGTGAATGCGTGATGAAAAAGGAAAGAACGTCCCTCATCCGTCGGGAAGGCGTGCAGACACTGCTGGCATCGCTGCTTTGCGTTCTGGGCGGCCTGTTCATCGGCTTTCTGGTGCTTTTGATCATTGAACCCAAAGGCGCTTTTGAAGCCATCACCGTGATTCTGAAAAACTTTTTCAAGTTTTCCAGCAGCCGTTCTCAGCTGAAATATCTGGGTCAGACGCTGGTGAGAACGGCGCCGCTTCTGATGTGCTCCTTGTCTGTGCTGTTTGCCTACAAGGTGGGCATGTTCAATATCGGTGCGGCAGGCCAGTATGTGGCCGGTGCCTGTGCCACGCTGTTTTTTGCCTTGTATTTCAAGGCACCCTGGTGGGTGTGTGTGCTGGCGGCCATGGCGGCCGGTGCCTTCCTTGGCGCTATCAGCGGCGGGCTGAAAACCTTCTGCAACGTGAACGTGGTTATTTCCGGTATCATGCTCAACTGGATCACGCTCTATATTACCAATATGGTGCTGAGTACGGACGGCGTGAAAAACCCCATGAGCCCTTACACCATTCAGATCCGCGGCAATAACCCCCAGGGCCTTTTGCCGCAGCTGGGGCTGCAAAATCTTTTCGGCAATGAAAAGAGCGTTACCATCGCCATCCCGCTGGCCATCATCATGGCCATTATTGTGTGGGTGGTGCTGAACAAAACCAAGTTTGGCTATGAACTGCGTGCCACCGGCTATAACTTCCATGCGGCCAAATACAGCGGCATGAAGGAGCGCCGCAACATCATCCTCACCATGGCCATTTCCGGTGCTTTGGCCGGGATGGGCGCTGCGCTTTTGTACCTGACGGGTATTGAAGAATGGGAAACCACCATTTCCTCCGTGCCGGCCATGGGCTTCAACGGCATTGCGGTGGCGTTCCTGGGCGGCCTGAGCCCCATCGGCTCCATTTTGTCCGCATTCTTCATTCAACATATCACCCTGGGCGGCAGCTATGTGGATACCACCCATTACTGTGCCCAGATTTCCAGCCTCATTTCCAGCCTGATCATTTTCCTGTGCGCATTCGTAGGCTTTTTCCGCTATGCCATCCAGAGCCATCTGCGCCGGAAGGATGAAGCGGCAAAACCGAAGCTTGAACCGAAGAAGGGAGGCAGCAACGCATGATCTTACTTTTGCAATACACCCTTCTGTTTGCGTCTGTACTGATGCTGGTGGCCTTGGGCGGATGTTTTTCCGAGCGCAGCGGCGTGATCAATATCGGTTTGGAAGGCATCATGGTGATTGGTGCCCTGGGCGGCGCACTGGTGATGAAATTTTTGCCTGTGGAAGCAGGCGGTGCACCGGTCATGATACTGACCGCGTTGGTAGCCAGTGCGGCGGCGGGTATGCTGTATTCGCTTTTGCTGGCGGTGGCTGCCATTAACTTCAAGGCGGACCAGACCATCACCGGCACCGCCATGAACATGCTGGCAACGGCGGCGGCCACGGTGGCCGTGAAGGCTATGAATACTGCGGCCTCCGGCGGCAGCGACGTATCCTCCGACATCATCTACACCCGTGCCCGGGATACGTTCATTGTGCGGCTTGGCAATTTTGAGTTCAACTGGTTCATGCTGGTGGCAGCTATTGCCCTGGCGATCAGCTATATCGTGCTGTACAAGATGCGCTTTGGTCTCAGGCTTCGTGCCTGCGGCGAGCATCCCCAGGCGGCGGACAGTGTGGGCATCAGTGTGTATAAAATGCGCTATGCGGGCGTGCTGATCTCCGGTTTGCTGGGCGGCATCGGCGGCATTGTGTATATCACTGCCGGTGTGAGCAGCTGGAAGTTTGAAAACGGCGTGGCTGGCTTTGGTTTCCTGGCATTGGCCGTGATGATCTTTGGCCAGTGGAAGCCTATCAAAATTGCCCTGGCGGCGCTGCTGTTTGGCTTCTTCCGCGCACTTGGTAATGTGTATACCGGGTTTGATCTGCTGAAGAATCTGAACCTGCCCAGCCAGATCTATAACATGTTGCCCTACATCATTTCCCTGCTGGTATTGGCCCTTACCAGTAAAAATTCCCTGGCCCCCAAGGCGGAGGGTATTCCCTACGACAAGGGATCCAGATAAAACAAAAAAGAGCGCTGCAGTTCAACGCTGCGGCGCTTTTTTGATGCGGAAAAAGGGGCTGTTTTCAGTTGCCGGCAATTTTCAAATGCAATGCCATTCCACAAGCCGTGCTTCGTGGCATTCCGGGGGAATGAAACGGCCCAGCATCTTTCCGATCACGCTTTCAGGCACTTTGGAAAGCCGCCCTGCATTGCGGCGCAGGTTTTCCTGCCAGGCGGTTTCCAGAAACACGATGCGCACATGAGCGCCGTAGTTTTCAAACAGCTGCACCTGCTTTCTGCGCAGCTGCGGCGTGAGCGAGGTGGCGTTCCAGATGAAGGGCTGCTTCGCCCTGAGCAGCATGCGGGCCCTTTCCTGGGCTTCCTGGACCACAGCGCCCTGATTATCGGTGGGGGAAACACCCATTTCCAGCCGGATATCGTCCAGGCTGATCATGGGGAGAAAGGCGTGATGCTTTTTCAGCCAGGTATCTTTCCCTGTGCCCGGCAGGCCGCACAAAAGGATCACTTCGCCGAAGGTATCGTCATACAGGGATTGTTCCGGCCACACTTTGCT
>JAFSBN010000149.1 GCA_017437265.1 Clostridia bacterium | reverse complement strand
TGAAAGGAGGTGAGCAGCAATGGAGTTGGTGAAGGGCCCGACTTACTCCCATGAAGAAATGCTGGCACACATGGTGGCAGAATATGAAGTGATATTGCTGCGCACATGTTACATGTACCTCCACGACAAGGCGCTTGCAGAGGATGCGACCCAGGAAACCTTCCTGAAGGCATATAAAGCACTTGATTCCTTCCGTGGAGAGAGCAGCGAGAAGACCTGGCTCATGCGGATTGCCATGAACACATGCCGGGATATGAAACGCAGCACCTGGTTCCGGTATATGGATCGCAGTGTGGAGATTGAACGCTTACCGCTACCTGATAAGGTGCCCCCGTTCATGGAAGCGGATGATCTGACACAGGCAATTCTGAAACTGCCGACCAAGCACAAGGAAGTCATCCTGCTGCACTTCTATCAGGACATGACCATGCGTGAGATTGCCAGTGTGCTGGACATATCCGCTTCCACCGTTCAAAAACGAGTAAAAGCTGCTTGCAGCAAACTGAAAAAGATGCTTGGGAAGGAGGATCTCTATGAATCATGAGAAAATGCGAGAGCATGTACATACGGGCATTGATCGTCAGTGCGAATCGCTTACCTCTGACCCTTATCGTGTGCAGCGTGTGCTGAATATGGCGCACGAAACACCTAAAACAGGAGGTTTTGTGGTGAAGAAGAAACTATCTATCGGGGTCATCTTTGTGATTGTAATGATTCTCACTACAATCACCGCTATGGCAGCTACGATCCTCTTCGCAAAACGCGTACCGGCCACAGCTGCTGCGGATCGTGCAATGTTGCAAACTTACGGTATCACCGCGCAAATGCAGTCCTTGTTTACTCGGACATCCACAGAGGGTGATAACGGAACGACCATTGTAACTTATGAAGGCAGGGAAAGTCTCGCATTTGTACTGGGTAAGTATACCGTTGTTGTGGATGGTCAGACTGTAAGCAGTATTTCTTGGAGCCGTGATGGTGAGGATACGAGCGGCGGCTTGGAAGCCTCTGCTTGGGGTAAGGAACAGTTGGAAGAAATATTGCGAATTGACCCTGCAACAGGAAGACCGGCAGATCTGCGTACATTCCAACCCTACATTGACCGGATCAATCAGCAGTATAACTTCGACTATGAGGAAGCCTGTGAGGATAGCGCAAATGAAAACTATGTAGTTGTTCTGCAGGGCGATGATTTTCAGAAAGCTAAGGAAAGCCAGCTTTTCACCACGCAAGAGTTTGTTCAGATTGCAAAGAAGGCCGTTTGCGAAAGATACCACTTGACTGCCCAGCAGGCTTCATTAATTACTATTGATGTGGATGAAAATTCCGCTTATGTAATGCTGGATGGAACGCTCTGTTATCGTTGTTGGATATTCGTTGGGGAGTTCTCTTCCGAGAATACAGAACAAGAAGGAACATACACCGTTTATGTGAACCTCGAAACTGGCGTTGTAGAGGATATCATGTTCCTGTCTGAGCAAGGCGGTGGTAATGGCTAAACCCCTTTTGAGCGCTTGCCTGTCACGGCAGGCGCTCTTTTCATATCTCCATATTTCTGATAAAATTTTCTTAAATTCCGAAAATCGACTATTGAGCATCGTCAGTATGAATGACACATTCCTCAAACGCCCAAAAGCATCAAAAAAGCACAGGTCTCCCGTTGAAATACAGGAGATCTGTGCTTTTGAGTGAGCGCAACCGTTCAATCAGGGATCAGTTTCCCTTTGGCAACGCCCTTCAGATTGAACTAATCTTTCTTATCTGGTCTTATTTGCCAAAGATGCCCTTCAGCTTGCCAAGGATACCGCCAGCCTTGCCAGCCAGTTCGTCCAGGTTGATCTTGCCCTTGACGGCTTCCACGATCTTTTCCAGCACTTCGTTGTCCAGATCAATGTTGCCCAGAATCTTCTTTACAGTGCCCATGGGATCCTTTTTGAACTGAGCCACAGTGTTCTTGTTGCCGGTCAGCTTTTCAACTACCTGATCGATCAACTGTTCCAGATTGAATTCAGCCATGATTATTGTTCCTCCATTTCCACTTTGGCGTCCACAACGTTCTTGCGGACGGATTCGATGCCGTTCAGGCAGCTCTTTTCAGAGGCATAGCCTTCGGAAGCGGCAATGTTCTGGCCGTTCTTAGCCTTGAGACGGAAGCGGTATTCACCGGCATTGTCCACATACACTTCAAACTTGGGATGCTTCTGAGCGGTGTAGCCTTCTTCAGTCTGGTTTTCCAGGTTGGCAATGGGAGCATTGGCAGCCACGGAAGCGATACCGGCCTTGCAGGTATTCAGGCTCTTGTACATCTGGGAAGTAGCGATCACTTCGCCGTTGGAAGCCTTGAGACGGAAGCTGAACTTATCGTTCTTTTCACGAATAACAAACTTGCCCATTGTTAAAACGCTCCTTTGTTTTCATTTTTAATCATTATACCAATCTTTGGCCAAAATAACAAGGTTTTTTCCTCATTTGACGCAACAAATTTATGGGTTATTTTGCATTTCTTCATGCATGGCCCGGGCAGCCGCCTTGCCGGCGCCCATGGCCAGGATCACCGTGGCAGCACCGGTTACCGCATCGCCGCCGGCATAGACATGATCCCTTGTGGTCAGGCCTGCTTCGTTCTTCGTAATGATGCAGCCGTACTTATTGGTGTCCAGCCCTTCCGTTGTTTGCCGGATGAGAGGATTGGGCGAAGTGCCGATGGCCATCACCACGCAGTCGCACGCCAGGGTGAAATCGCTTCCCTCCTCCACCACGGGACGGCGGCGCCCCGAAGCGTCCGCTTCGCCCAGCGTCATCTTCACGCAGCGGATGCCCGCCACATTGCCCTGCTCGTCACCGATGATGGCCGTGGGATTGGTCAGCACACGGAAAATGATGCCTTCTTCTTCCGCATGCTCCACTTCTTCCTTCCGGGCAGGCATTTCCGCCATGGAGCGGCGGTAGATGATGCTCACTTCTTCCGCACCCAAACGCAGGGCGCACCGTGCCGCATCCATGGCCACGTTGCCGCCGCCAACCACCGCCACCTTCTTGCTCATCTTGATGGGCGTGTGGCTGTCACTGCGATAGGCTTTCATCAGGTTCACACGGGTTAAAAACTCGTTGGCGGAATACACGCCTTTGAGGCTTTCGCCGGGAATGCCCATGAACCGGGGCAGGCCGGCGCCGGTGCCGATAAAGATGCTCTTAAAGCCCTGTTCAAACAATTCGTCAATGGTAAGCACTTTGCCGATTACCATGTCGGTATTGATGGTGACGCCCAGTTGCTTCAGAGTGTCTATTTCCTTCTGTACAATAGCCTTGGGCAGGCGGAATTCCGGAATGCCGTACACCAGCACACCGCCGGCCACATGCAGCGCTTCATACACCGTCACATCATACCCAAGACGCGCCAGATCGCCCGCACAGGTAAGCCCGGAGGGGCCTGCGCCGATGATAGCCATCTTGATGCCGTTGGAAACAGGCTTTTCCAGCGGTTCGCCGTTTGCCATATGCCAATCAGCCACATAGCGTTCCACACGGCCAATAGCCACCGCTTCTCCCTTGATACCACGGACGCACTTGGCCTCGCACTGATTTTCCTGGGGACACACACGGCCGCATACCGCAGGCAATGCGCTGGATCTGGACAAAATGGCGTAGGCACCTTTTTCGTTTCCTTCTGCCACTTCCTTCAAAAAGGCAGGAATATCAATCTGCACCGGGCAGCCGCTGACGCAGGGCTTATGCCTGCAATTCAGGCACCGTGCCGCTTCATCCCGGGCAATTTCGGCAGAATAGCCAAGGGCCACTTCGTTGAAATTTCTGCTTCGTTTCACGGCATCCTGCATGGGCATGGGTGCTTTTTCCATTCTCATATTGGCCATTTATTCTTCCCCCTTCTTCAGAAGGTTGCAGGTTTCTTCATAGGCGTGACGCTCAAAATCCCGGTACATGGAGGCGCGGGCCATGGCTTCGTCAAAATCCACCAGATGGCCGTCAAAATCCGGACCGTCCACACAGGCAAATTTCGTTTCGCCGCCCACCGTAATGCGGCAGCCGCCGCACATGCCGGTGCCGTCGATCATCACCGGGTTCATGCTCACCATGGTCTTGATGCCATATTTTTTCGTAAGCAGGGAAACAAATTTCATCATCACCAGCGGGCCGATGGCAATCACCAGATCATAATCCGCGCCGGATTCGATGTTCTTTTTCAGCGCGTCCGTCACCAGTCCCTTTTCCCCGGCGGAACCATCATCCGTCATCAGGGCAAAATTGTCGGACACCTTTTCAAATTCTTCCTGCATGATCACCAGATCCTTATTGCGGAAGCCCACCACGGTATCCACCTGTGCGCCCATCTCATGCAGCTTTCTGGCCACAGGATAGGCAATGGCACAGCCCACGCCGCCGCCGATAACGGCCGCCTTCTTCACGCCCTCCAGCTCCGTTTCCCTGCCAAGGGGGCCCACCACACTGGGCAGATACTGGCCCTCTTCCATTTGGGAAAAGCGCAGCGTGGTGGCACCAACGGCCTGCACCACCAGGGAAATGGTGCCGTTTTCTCTGTTAAAATCCGAAATGGTAAGGGGAATACGCTCCCCTTCCTCGCAAACACGCACGATCACAAACTGGCCGGGCTGCGCTTTCTTTGCAATCAGCGGTGCTTCGATCACCGCCCGGAAAACCTGTTCATTGAGAAACGTTTTCTTCTTCAGCAGAAACATGGCTTCTTTTCCTTTCACAATATGAAACATCGATTGTCATTGTAATGTATTTTGCGTTTTTTCACAATACGGGATTTTGTTCTTTATCTGCATAAACACAAAAAAAGAGGAAATGATGCCTGCCATTTTCTGTTCAAAGATTGACGTTTTCGCCAAAAAAAGCTATAATTTCCCCTGAGTATATTCTTGAGGGGGAAAATACATCATGTTCGGAAGAAGAAAAGACGGACGGGTGCTGAAACAAATCGATCCCATGATCGCCATCACGCCCTATCTGATGCCCATGCGCTGCGATGCTCAGGTAATGCTGGACCTGAAAGCAGATTATGAAAAACTGGCCCGCTATATCACCGAAAAAGGTGCTGAAGGCCACAAAATTACATTTACCGAGTTGATTATTGCCGCCTACGTCCGGGTAATTGCAGACCTGCCCGAAGTGAACCGCTTTGTGGCAAACAAGCGCATCTATGCCCGGACTGAGCTGGCTGTTTCCTTTGCCCTGCTGAAGGATACCGCAGAGCCCGGCGCCATCGAAGAAAACACCGTCAAGTGTTTCTTTAATCCCCGGGACACCATCTTTGATGTGTCCGATAAGGTCAAAGCCCTGATTAATGAAAACCGCCGGGAAGAAGCGGATAACCTGACCATCAAGCTCACCCGCCTTTTGCTCAATCCCATCCTGGCCAACACCATCGTCACCATCGCAAAATTTCTGGATCGTTACGGCATCCTTCCCAAGTTCCTCATGGACGCGCTTCCCTTCCATACCTCCATGTTCCTCACCAACATGGCTTCCATTGGCATGCCCGCCGTAAAGCACCATATTTATAATTTCGGCACCACTTCCCAGTTCATTTCCATCGGCGCTGTGGAACGCAGCGTGGTTCCCGGCCCGGATGGCAAGCCGCAGCGCAAGCGTATGCTGCCCCTGGGCATTGTGGCCGATGAGCGCATCTGCGCCGGCGCCGTGTATGCCAAGATGGTGGCACGTTTTAACGAGCTGATGAACAATCCTGCGCTGCTGGAAGTGCCGCCGGAAAGCGTACAGTTTGAAGAAGGCCTGGAATACGACGAAAAAGGCCTTATCAAACGCCGCAAAACGCAAAAGCAGCAGCCCTCTGTTTCTGCCTGATTTTCCTTCCTTTTGCTATAATTTACAATTTCAGCGCCCTGTTTTCATTGACAACAAGGGCGCTTTGCTTTATCATGATAAGGATCATATTGATATGTTCGGAGGTTCCATTTATGTTGCATAAGCGTTTGCTTTCTTTCATTATTTTTTCTCTTGCGCTTGTGATGCTTTCCGGGCTTTTTTCCGTTGCAGTTGCCGAAGGCGGCCAGGTGAGCGGCCTTGTGTTTTTTGATAAAAACGCCGATGGCCTGTATAACGAAGGCGAACGTGCCATGCAGAACGTCACCGTTACGCTGTGCAAGGTGTATCCCAACGGCGAAACGGATGATATCGCATCCGCAAAAACCGGCAAGGATGGCCTGTATGCCTTTGCCGTCTCTCAGAGCGATACCTATTCCCTGCGTTTCAGCCTGCCCAAGGATTATCGGTTCACCCGCCACGGTCTGGACAGCGCTGTGCTTCCTGCCAAGGGAGAAACCAGCTCCACCCCGCCTTTCACATTGGCGGACGGCCAGCAGATAACGCTGAACGCCGGCACCGTCACCGGCAATTCTTACGTATCCATTATTGCCTTTGAAGATGAAAACTTAAACGGCGGCCGCCGGAATTCCGAGCCGCTGGTGCGCTATGTAAAGGTGGAACTGTACTACGAATATAACGGCAAAACCTATCTCATCGCCGATGCTTTGACCGATAAAAAAGGCGAAACCAGCATTTCTGAAATTTCTCCCGGTTCCTACTACATCAAAGCCATCCTGCCTGAAAATTATGTTTCCGGCCCCATGGGCACCAAGATGAGCACTTTCTATAATTTTATGGAGCCCAGCATTGATAACATCTGCTATTCCCCTGTGTTCGATGTCCCCAACAAAGGCAACGCCGGCATGGGCATCGGCGTGGTGAAAACCGGCTCCCTCGCCGGCTCTGTCTGGCAGGACAAAAACGGAAACGGCGCCATGGACGAAAATGAACAGGGCTGTCACGGTATCGCCGTCAGCCTGTATGCCGAATCCCTGGATATCACCCGCACCACGGAAATTCTTTCCGATGGCACTTTCGCCTTCACCGGCCTGCAGCCTGCCCAGTACCAGCTGACCTACACCCTCCCCGAAGGCTTCATTTTCGCCGACAGCGCCTCTTCCGCCATTGGTGAAATCGCCTCTTCCGCTTCCCTGCCTGTCACGGTGGAAGTGGAAAAAACGGCTCAGGTTCCTCCGGTAGGCGCTGCCGCTGCTTCTTATGTGGAAATTCTTGTGGCTGATATGGGGAATGAAAACGCCCCCCTTGCAGGCGTATCTGCCTCCATTGAACAAAACGGCAAAATTGTCTGCACCGCCCTTTCCGCTCAGGACGGCATGCTGCACTTCCCCATCGTCCGGGGCGGCAATGCCACCGTTACCTATACCCTGCCTGAAAATTATGTAGTAGCAAAGGAAGGCGGCGTTTTCCCCTACGAAAACGGTCGCGTATCCGGTGAAATCGCTGTAGAGGTTCCCCTGGACGGCGGCCTTTCTCTGGAAGCGGCTGCGGTGGAAAGCGTATCCGTTTCCGGCTGCATTGCGGAAGATGCCACCAATACCGGTGCTGTAACCGATGACAGCCAGCGCCTTTCCGGCTTCACTGTTGCCGTTCTGGATAGTGAAGGCAACCCAGCTGCCCAAACCGTTACGGACGAAAACGGCCAGTATGCCCTTTCCGGTCTGCATCCTGACACCTACACCGTCCGCTTCACCCTGGACGACCGCTATATCGCCACGCCCTATGCTGCTGATCAGAACCCTGCCTTCAACGCCATCTATACCCAGGATCCCACCTTTGGCAGCACCCAGCCCATGAACCTTTCTGCCGGCGAAGCAAAGGATCATGTAAACGCAGCTTTCTTCAAGGCCGGCATCGCCGATGGCTATGTGCTGCTCAATCCCGGCTACGGCGAGCTGAGCGCTTCTGCCGGCGGCATGGAAAATATCACCGTCACCCTCCTGAAGGAAGACGGCACTCCCTATCAGGATTACGCCTACAGCAATACCGATGCAAACGGCTATTTCTGCATCAAGGGCATCCTGCCCGGCAACTATATGCTGCAGTACACCCTGCCCGAAAATGCAGCGTTCACCAATCCTGCTCAGGATATGAATACCCTCACTTATACCGGCGAAATCTTCACCGTGTCCAACGGCTCCCAGATCCATGCTGCTCCCGTTGGCGGTGTGTGGACGGCCAGCCTGTCGGGGTATGTAACGGATTATACATCCTCCGACGGCGTTTTGGCCGCTTTCACCATGACCGACCTGGTTTCCAACCAGACCTTTACCGCCACAACCGATGAAAAAGGTTTCTTCTCCTTCCCCAAGCTTATGCCCAATGCACACAAGATGGAAGTTTCACTGGAAGGCGGCTATGTCTTTGCAGACAGCACCGAATCCGTGCTGCCCTACCTGAACCAAAGCCAGGCCTCTGCTTCCGTAAACTTCGGCATGGGCACGCATGAAGATGCCTGCAATATCGTGGTTTCCCAGCCTGTAGACTGGACGGTGCAGCTGTTCTTTGACGAAAACGCCAACAACCGGATGGATGAAGAGCCCAGGGCCGCCGGCCGTCAGGTGGAACTGTATCTGCGTGAAACGCTGATCGCCACCGCAGCCGCCGATGAAAACGGCGAAGTGTGCTTCGATCAGATCATCCCTGCTGCCTACACCCTGCGCATTCCCCTGCGTGAAAGGGAAATGCTGGTTGCTGCTCCTGATACTGACCTTTATCCTGTCAACAGTGAATATACGCAGATCGCTCTCTTGCAGTACGGCGCTCTTTCCGGCAGCGTCTGGTCCCTGGACGGCACGGAAAACGGCGTTTCCGACATCACCGTGTCCCTGCTGAAGGACGGCCAGGAAATTGCCTCCTGCCAGAGCGGCACGGATGGCTCCTTCCGCTTTGAAAACCTGCTGAAAGGCAATTACACCCTGCAGGCACAGCTGCAGGAAGGCTATCTCTTCGCCCGTAAACAGGATGCTTCCCAGCGCAACAGCCTCATCCTCAGCCAGAATAACGGCACCCCCGAACCCCTCCCCATTTCCCTTGCGATGGGTCAGGCGGTGACGGATGCAGATATCGGCATCGGCGGCGTGGGCGCCATCGGTGATACTGCCTGGATTGACGAAAACAAAAACGGCATGCTGGATATTGGCGAGCCTCTGCTTCCCGGCGTGCAGATTCAGCTGTATCAGTACGGCGAAATGATTGCCGAAACCAAAACGGATATTTACGGCCGCTATGCCCTCAAAAACCTTTACCCCGGCGTGTACGAAATGCACGTCACCATGCCCAAGGAAGTAAAGCCCACCATCCGGCAGACAGATTTCCCCCTGGTTGCCAGTGTACTGCCCGAAAGCGACGAAACCACCGTGGTGGTGGAAGAAGTGGTGGTACCCTCCATGGGCCGTGATCTGAACGTAGACCTGGGCTTCCAGCTGCGGAAAAAGAATGTCTATCCCGCTTCCATCAAGGATATTCCCCAGAAGGACTGGACGCCTTACGTGAACCGAGAAGAATAAGCTCCAAAAAATCCATAAAAAAGCAGGTGAACGGCATGAAAAAAGAGAAAGCGCTGCTTCTTTTCATTGCCGTCGCCTGTTTTTGTTTGCTTGCCGTCATGGCGGCGGATGCGCTGCTCCACATCCGTTTCCCAAAGACGGAGCAAATTGCCGTTTCTGCACCCGCACCTGTTTTCACCCCTGCGCCGTCCTGGGGTGAACTGGACCCCTATGCCCTCGATATGGACACCTTGGATGCGCTGCCGGGCATCGGCCCCGCCACTGCACAGGCATACCTTGATTATCTTGATCAGGGATACAGGTTCCATTTTCCGGAAGATCTGAAAAATGTAAAAGGAATCGGGGATAAGAAGTACCGGGATCTGCTCCCCTTCCTCCGTCTCACCCTGCCCCAAGCGCCGGAAACAGATCCGCTTTTCTGAACAAAACGCAAGGCCTGCAGCATGATATCTGCAGGCCTGCATCAAGAAGAGAGAGGATGTAAGCTGATCGGCTTACATCCTCATTTTAATCTATTTGTATGAAGAATTTTTGAACTACGAATGAATTTTTGTTTCTTTTCATTTTTTCTTTTTCTGAATTTTTTCGGATCCCGGTACACCACTGCCAGCGTACACAGCCCCACCCTTTTGGCTCCCGCCTTTTTCATCTCCGTTGCGCAGGCCTGAGCCGTGCTGCCGGTGGTACGCACATCATCAATCAACAAAATCCGAAGGCCGTCCAGTGTTCCGATACAACGGAATACGCCTTTTACATTTTCAGCCCGCTTTTCCATGGGCGTTGCGCTTTGCGGCTTTCTGTTGACCGTTCTTTCCAGCGCATCCAATACAGGAATGTTTGTCCTCTGGCTCAAAGCCTCGGCCAGGAGCCTTGCCTGGTTCACCCCTCTGTCCCACATTCTTTCCCTGCTCAGCGGCACCGGCACCAGAAAATCCCATTCCCTGTCCGGCAGTGCTTCCGCCATTTTGAAGGATAAGTAGCGGATATAGCTGGAATTTCCGTCGAATTTGAATTGGTGCACCAGCCTTCGCACTTCATTTCGATAGCAAAAGGGAGAAAAACAGGCATCTATGCTTTTCATTCTGCCGGAGCGGCACATATTGCAGCCTTGTCCCCTTCTGACGGGCGACAGACATTTGTTGCAGGCGGCAGACGGCACCTGCATCTCTTCCAGCTTATCCATACAATCAGGGCACAGTGCATAATACCCGTCCACCTTCCGCATTTCGCCGCAAAGGGGACAGGTGGCGGCATGCGGATACAAAAGTGCGCATACATATTGCTCGATGCGGCTGCAAATGTGCTTCACTTTCGCCCATTTCTTCATGCACTCGCCTCCTTTTCGGTCACAATTCTACCATATTCCTCATATTCTTGCAAATTTTTCCGCTTATGTTGACTTTTTTGTATTTTAATTGTATTATTTAGATTGTATACACATAACACTTTTTGTCATCTTGATGATGAGGGGGAACCAGCAATGACTTATATGCCCTATGACGCCAACGAAAGCCGTCCCATCCGCGATATCGCTTATGAACAGCTCAAGCACGCCATCATTTCCGGTGATATTCCCGCCGGCAGCCGCATTGTGGAAACGGCCTATGCCGAGAAACTGCACATCAGCCGCACGCCCCTGCGCGAAGCCCTGCGCAAGCTGGAAAGAGACGGCCTGGTGGAATATGTGCTGCACCGGGGTGTGGTGGTACGTGCATTCACCATTCATGATATCGATGAGATTTTCACCATCCGCAACGCCATGATGATGCTCATTCTCCCCTCCATCGTGGAAAACGTAACGCCCGAGGCCATCGAAAAGCTCAAGTCCATTCTTGCCGAAATGGATATTGCCCACGAAAAGGCCGATGCCGATGCACTGGCCCATATGAACCGTTCTTTCCATTCCACCATTGAGCATCTGTCTGACAAGCGCCGCATTCTCAGCGTCATCGACAGCCAGGAAGAATACATCATCCGTTTCTCCGCTGTCACCATTGCCAGCATCGTGCGCCGTTCCAATGCCCATCAGGAGCATCACCAGATGGTGGAGCTGCTGGAAAAGCGTGATCTGGAAAGCCTGAAGGTGCTCATGCACAACCATCTGGAAGAAAGCAAGGAAACCTGCCTTGCCGCAGTTTCCCAGAACAGAATGAAGTAATTTTTCGGTTGGAGGGAAATGCTGATATGGACTGGACATGGGATCTTTCCGTTCTCTACCGCGATTTTGAAGACGAACGGATCAATGAAGATTTTCAGCTTCTCAAATCCCTGGTGGAAAACACTTCCGCCTGCCTTCAGGGGAATGCAAGGGAAGCGCTGGAGAAATGCGCTGATTGCTTCGAAGAAATCAGCTGCCTTTCCGGCAAGCTTTTCAATTTTGCCAGCCTCACCCTGTCCTGCGATGCCGAACACGAACAAGCACAAAAGCTGATGGACCAGCTGATGCGCTTT
>JAFSBN010000148.1 GCA_017437265.1 Clostridia bacterium | reverse complement strand
TTCATGCAGGGCTGTCCGCTGCGCTGCAAATGGTGTCATAATCCGGAATCCCAGCCCTTTACCGGCGCTATGCTGTTTTATGAGGCGAAATGCATAGGCTGCGGCGCATGTGTAGAGGTATGCAAAAACGGAAGCCCTGTGCGCACGGCGCGACATACCGAAAACTGTATTGTCTGCGGCGAATGTGCCGAGGAATGCTATGCCGAAGCGGTCAAAAAGTCGGGCAGAACCATAACCTCCGACGAGCTGTTTGACGAATGCATCCGCGATAAAGCGGTATATGACAAATCCGGCGGAGGAGTAACCTTTTCCGGCGGCGAACCGCTTATGCAGGCAGAATTTCTTCAGCCGGTAATGAAAAGGCTGAAAGCAGCAGGCATTCATATAGCGGTTGAGACCAGCCTTTGCATGAAATGGGAAAATATTGAAGAGCTCACCGGTTTGGTAGATTTATTTTTTGTTGATATAAAATGTATAACGCCCGATAAGCATAAAGAGGGCGTAGGCGCGGATAACGCGAATATACTCGAAAACATTCGCAAACTGAGCGCTGCGGGCGCTGACATCATACTGCGCACGCCAGTGGTACCCGGCTTCAATGCGGATGATATTGAAATAGGGAAGATAGGCGACTTTATCTGCGCTCTTCCGGGAAAGCACAAGGCCGAGCTGTTGGCCTATCATGGCATGTGTTTACCCAAATATGCCGCGCTGGGCAGGGAATTCCCCTGCGAAGGAACCCGCGAGCCGGACAAGGATGAAATGGAAAAGTTCACACAGATACTTATCGATAAAGGAATAGACGCCAAATACAGCATGTAACGGGAGGTAGAATTATGCGTGACATGAATCTGCTCAGGGAATGCAGCCTGAAGCGCGCAAGCGACCAGGGCAAGCGTGAAATATACCGCGATTATCTTACTGGCAAGGCCCTTTTTGAAGAGCCCGCGCCCTACGCCCACAACCTGCGCCGTTCAATGATCGACAGGGCCATATTCGAGGGCTATCCCATTGATTTCGACGAGCATGAGCTGCTTATCGGCCGCTGCTGCGACGAGCATGAGCTCACTGCAGAACAGATAGAACTTGCTGAGTTTGCGAAAAAGTACCTTGCTGCAAGCGGCAAGCTGGCGGGAACTTCAAATGCGTTCACCGGTCATCGCGTAATTGACTATGAGCTGCTGCTGAACACCGGTATCGCCGCAATTCTTGAAAAGGTTTCCATGAAACGTGCGGCCATCGATTTCTCCAAGCCCGGCGACGCGGCAAGCGCGGCTTTCTATGAATCTGTAGAAATGTCCCTCAAGGCATTCGTGACATTCTGCGCCCGCGCCAGGGAAGCGCTTATCGAAAAGGCGGCGGTGACTGAGGACGAAAAGCGCCGCAGCGAGCTGCTCAGGATGGCGGCGAACTTCGACAAGGCGCCCATGGAGCCCTGCACTCATTTCTATGAGGCGCTGCAGATCATGTGGGCAATGCAGTTCTGTCTGAGGCTCATCGGCGATATTTCGCTGACCGGCAGATTTGACAATTACATGTACCCCTTCTACAAGAAGGATATCGAAAACGGCGTTATCACGAAGGAATTCGCATTCGATCTCATCTGCGAAATGTACTTCAAGCATAACGATATCTACGATGCATGGCCCGCATCCGTCATGATCGGCGGCGTGGACAAGCAGGGCAATCCCGTATGGAACGACCTGAGCTATATGTGCATCGAGGCCATCCGCACAACCGGACTTGTAAATCCCTCCGTCAACGTGGCGTATACCGACGATATGCCCGATGACCTTATGGATAACTTCCTTGAGATTCTGGCGCAGGGCTACACCCGCCCCGCATTCTTCAACGACCGCGTCATTCAGGAAGGCCTGCGCTGTGCGGGCATGTCCGAGGAGGACAGCCGCTACTACATCCATTCGACCTGTGTCGAGATAACCCCTGTGGGTTCATCAAATGTACAGGTGGCGACGCCCTATATCAACCTGAACAAGGCGTATGAGTATATTTTCGGCGGCGGCAAAAAGCTGTTCGGCGCGGAATGCACCGTAAAGCCCGATGTATATGTAGATCTCAACGTTTTGACCACCTACGAAGCCTTTGAGGCGCTCACCAAGCGCATCGTTCGCGGCATCATCCGTGCGAACCTTGAAAAGACCGCACAGTATCTGTATGGATTCTCCCAGTACAGCTCTTCGCCGCTGGCATCCGCATTCATCAACGACTGCATAGAGCGCGGACAGGATTCCGGCGCGGGCGGCGCAAGATACAGCTATGTATATCCCTGCTTCCCGGGCTTCCTGAATCTCGTCGACGCGCTGGCGGCAGTGCGCAAGGCGGTATATGAAGAGAAGATCATGACTCTCGAAGAGATGGGCGCTATGCTGAAGGATAATTTCGACGGCAACGAGCGCATGCGCCAGTATCTCATAAACCGCTGTCCCAAGATCGGCAACGGCGTCGACGAGGTCGACCAGATCGGCGTAATGATGTACGAGCTGATCCGCGACGAGCTGAAGAACTACACTACTTCTGTTGACGCCACCTTCCATCCCAGCTATTTCGCCTGGATCCAGCACGGCGTGCTGGGCAAGGTCGCCGCAGCGGGTCCCGACGGTCGTAAGCAGGGCGAGGCCCTTTCCGAATGTTTGGGCTCCGTGCAGGGCATGGATAAGAACGGCCCCACCGGCATCTTGCGCTCCATCGAAAAGATCGATCAGAAGTACGGCATCGGCGGCATCGCCACCAACCTGCGCCTTACTAAGAAGCTTATGAACAGCGAAGAAGGCCGCGCGGCAGTGAAGGATTACATAAAGAGCTTCATGGACCGCGATTGCTTCGAGATCCAGTTCAATGTTGTGGACCAGGCCGACCTGCTTGACGCCCAGATCCATCCCGAAAAGCACCGTTCGCTGCTGGTGCGCGTTGCAGGCTACAGCGATTACTTCGTGAACCTGACTCCTGAGATCCAGAACGAGATCATCAAGCGCAGCGAACACTCCGCAGTATAAACAGTTTACCATTTCATGGAAAGCGTCCCGCCAGTGAGGGTGACAGAAAGGAAGGAGTTATCCTTTACCGGCCATTATTCCAATAACAGCACCGCAAGCCTTGGCTGGCTTGCGGTTTTATATACTGCTGTGATAGAATGAAGGCGATGAACTTGAATATGAGATTATGGAGGGATACGCTATGAGCAATAGAAAAGTAGTCCTATACATTGGCATTAGCCTCGATGGCTATATTGCAACCAAAGATGATTCATTGGAATGGCTTTTGACTACTCAGGGGAGCGGCGATAACGGCTTTGGTGAATTTTACGACACAGTGGAAACCATCATTATGGGAAGACGAACCTATGATTGGATTATGGAGCAGGAGAACGGTCGCTTCCCCTACATTGGGAAAGAATGTTATGTTTATACCACACAAACAATTAATGATACAGAACATGTAAAATTTACTTCTCAACATCCAGACGATCTGATTGCAGGACTAAAAAAGGAAGGAAAGAAGATTTGGATTGTTGGAGGAAGTCAGATCATTGATTTGGTCAGAAAGAAAAACCTCATTGATGAATACATACTGAGTATTGCACCTGTCATTCTGGGAGAGGGAATTCCGTTATTCTGCGAGGGAGAAAAAGAAGACCTTGTTTTTGACAAAGCCCGAACATTTGGACAGTTTTTGGAAGTTAGCTACCACACAAGCAAATAACACATTTCAATTTGCAAAACTGGCGAAAAACTCATTCCTACACTATTTGGGAAGGGCGCAATTATACGCACCATTTCGGTGCATTGCGTTTGTGGGGCGCATAAGCAAACGAGCATCCGGCATGTTCACCGGATGCTCGTCTTTTCTCGTAGTGGGATAAAATGTTCCTTAACAACCCTCCCACCATGGAGCAGGTTTTTTTGTGGCACCCACCCTTCCGGAAAGGCATAGAATGTATTGCGGCTGCAAAATCGTGCCGCAAGATGGAGGAAGAAAAATGGATCGGTTGAATCGTTTGATCAACGGCCTGTATCAGCAGGAGCGCAGTGGCTGCTGCGATACGGATGCTCTTTCCAACATTGGATGGCGTACCTACAATGGAGCTGCGAACGGCGGCTGCCAGAGAAATGGTTGCTGCTGTCAGCAGGACAATCAATGCTGCTCCCAGACATGCAATTGCGGCGAGCAGGAGCAAAATAACGGCTGCTGTCAGGAATGCAGTGGTTGCAATCAGGTAAATTGCTGCAGCGTTTCCTGCCCTCGGGGTCCGGCCGGACCGCAGGGGGTACAGGGTCCCCAGGGCCCGCAAGGCCCGCAGGGCGCGCAGGGCATTCCTGGCCCGCAGGGTGCCGCCGGTCCCCAGGGCCCGCAGGGAGAGCGGGGCATTACCGGGCCTCAGGGTCCCCAAGGCCCACAGGGCGAAACAGGTGCTGCCGGTGCAGTTGGGCCTATCGGCCCTCAGGGCCCCCAAGGCCCGCAAGGCGTTCAGGGCCCCCGTGGTGAAACGGGTGCCGCAGGTGCAGCCGGTCCCCAGGGCGAAGCAGGCCCCGTTGGCCCCCAGGGCCCGCAGGGCGAAACAGGCCCCATCGGTCCTCAGGGAGAAGCAGGGCCCGTTGGCCCTCAGGGCCCGCAGGGCGAAACAGGCCCCGCAGGTCCTCAGGGGCTTCAGGGTGTAGCGGGCCCTGCCGGTCCCCAGGGTCCCCAGGGCGAAACGGGTCCCGCAGGTCCTCAGGGGCTTCAGGGTGTAGCGGGTCCCGTCGGCCCTCAGGGGCCCCAGGGCGAAACGGGCCCTGCCGGTCCCCAGGGCATTCCCGGCGGCGTGCTGGGCTATGCGGATTTCTTTGCGCTTATGCCTCCCGATAATGTGGCTACCGTTGCTCCCGGTACGGACGTCAGCTTCCCTCAGGATGGGCCCACCAGCGGAACGGATATTGTCCGCAGCGGCGATGATGCGTTTACCCTCACAGAAATCGGCACATATCTTGTGCTTTTCCAGGTAAGCGTAACGGAGGCCGGACAATTGATCCTTACCCTCAACGGCGCAGACCTGGACTATACCGTGGCAGGCCGCGCAACCGGTGACAATCAGATTGTGGGCATGGCCATTGTGGAAACCGGTGCAGTCGATTCTGTCCTGACGGTACGAAACCCTGCTGGTACTGCAGCCGCTCTGACCATTACGCCTCTGGCCGGCGGAACAAGGCCTGTATCCGCTCATCTGACCATCGTTCGTCTGGACTGAGGATAAATATCGGCCGCCTCGCAAGGGGCGGCTATTTTCCTTTACAGGGAATGATGGGGGTGATATAATCAAAAAAGCGAGGTGAGTATCATGGAAGATGTGGTAAAGAAAAATATGCAGAACTGGGATGACTATTCCGACGCCTATCTCCGGTTCAAGCATGACGAGAGAAACATAGAAAAAGTGATGCAGAATCCATCCGCCGCATTTGAAAAAGGCACATGGGAGCAGATTGCATGCTGGGTTGGAGATTTGAAAGGAAAAAAGGTGTGTGTGCCTTCCAGCGGTGACAACCTGGCTGTTTTTGCATTTGCAAAAATGGGGGCAGAGGTAACTTCCTGTGATATTTCCCAAAGGCAATTGGATGCCGGAAAGCGTGTGGCGCAAAAGCTGGGGCTGGACATTGGGTTCCTGCAGACGGATACCATGACACTGGATGGGCTGGCAGACGATGCATTTGATCTGGTGTACACGTCCAATGGAGTGCATGTGTGGCTGAATGATTTGGATAAGATGTATCAAAACGTGCACCGCATATTGAAAAAAGGCGGAAAATACATCATGTGCGATGTGCATCCCTTTCAGCGTCCCTTCGGAGAGAACCTGCGGGTGATCAAGCCCTACTGGGAGGTGGGGCCGTATGAAGATAATTACAATATCACATACACCTGGCGTATACAGGATATAATGAACGCTATGTCAAAAAGCGGCCTGCGCTTTTTGAACATGGAAGAAATGCATGATGAAAAGGATTATGAATATCCTTTCTGGCTGCCTTTGGAGGATGCAGTAAACGGTGTGAAGGTGGCAAAAGAAGAAGTGGACAGAATGTATGATTGGCGGCAAAACCCGTCCATGGCGCTGCCGCAGTGGATGTGTATTGTGTGCGAAAAATAAAGAAAAAGGGGTGCAGAGAAAACTGCATCCCTTTTGTATTTGAAATGTAAACTGTTACAAAAATATTGCGTAAAAAGGGGGAATATGTTAAAATAGACAAAGATATATCGGTTTTGAGGGGAGTGTGACCCGTTTTGAATGAACTGTTGCAGAATCTAGCTGCCGATCTTGGGAATTTTCTGGTGTATGTGGCCATTGCGCTTGTGTTTGTGATCGGGCTGATGAAATGCGTATTGCCTGTGAGCAAGGCTGGCAGAAGGCTGCGCCGGGGCATTCACAAGCTGGAAGTTGGCGCCGGGGCTGTGCCCCCTGTGTGGCAGGACACCCTGTTCCTGGGCAAGAATATGCAGGGCCCCTGGCGGCGGTTTCTGGTGAATGCGGAGCAATTGGACGCCCGAGGCATCAACTGCAATGTGGAAGACTATGTGAATGACGATACCGTTATTTATTCCGTGGGCCATGCTCAGCTGGCCGACGCCGTACCCGGGCTTTTGACCAGCCTGGGTATTCTGGGCACGTTCATTGGTCTGATGCAGGGCCTTGGCGGGCTGGATGTGAGCGACGCCGCCAAAACCATGGAAAGCATTCCTGAAATGATCGGCGGTATGACCTACGCTTTCACCACCTCCATTGCCGGTATTGCCTGCAGCCTGGTTTTCAGCATGCTCAACCGCATGGCCCATGGCAGCGCCACCCGGGCCATTGATGATTTTAACGATGCATTTGCAGATATCGTGATGCAAAAGCCCCTGGAAACCCATGTGCAGATGATATTGCAGCAGGAAGACCGCACCGCCCTCATCCGCCACATCAGCGGTGATATGGCCAATCGGGTGAGCGAAGGCATTGTGACCAGTGTGGAGCGCACCCTGACACCGGTGGCTCAGCAGATGAACCAGTTCATCCTTGGGCAGACTCAGGCCCAGCTGGACGGCGTGAACGGCATTGTTTCCAATTTCATCGAACAGATGAACCGTTCTCTCAATGGCCAGTTTTTGCAGTTGGGGAAAACCCTTTCCACCATCAACCAGGCTCAAAGCGTATCTTACGATACCATCAACACCACCATGGCTGCTGCGGATGAAATTATGAAGAGCCTCAAGCAGGTGCACCATGTGACCCAGCAGATCATGACCCGATTTGACGAATATGTGCAGAGCATGGACGGCCAGAAGGAAAGCAATGAACATTTCCTGCGTCATGGCAGTGAGGTGCTTTCCGGTGTGCTGGCTGCTACCAACGAACAGGCTGATATGCTGGAAAACATCCGTTCCGCCCAGAAAAACCTGCAGCAGAATTTGCAGGACTATGCCGCCTGGAGCAGCAAGGTGACAGGCGCTGTGAACGACAATACGGAAAAGACGCTGCAGCTTTCCGGTACAGTGAGCCGGGAAATGACGGAAAGCAGCAAGAAGCTGTCCGAAAGCTACGCTGCCTTTGTGGATACCATTACCGGCGGCTTTGCCACGGCCATGGCCCGCTTTGATGAAAATGTGAGCAGCATCCTTTCTGCCATGCATGAAAAGATGGCGCAAATGCAAAAGCTATCCCTGCAGCAGGAAACGGAAGGGTGCGCTGCTGCTCTTTCCAAACTGCAGGTGGCCATTCGGGATATGACGGAAACCATGCGGCAGACGGAGGGTAAGTGAAATGACCGGAAGAAGCAGAACAAGGCGCAGATCTTCCGGCGGTGATCAGGGCGCCCACTGGATATCCTATTCGGATATGATGGCGTCGCTGCTGCTGGTGTTTGTGCTGGCAGTGGTATACAGCGTGTATCAGTATTATCAGATGCTGGAAATTAAAACCCAGCAACTGAATGAGCAACAGGCGGAACTGGACAAGGCCGTCATCGCCCTGGTGGAGCGGGAAACGGAAGTGGAAACGCTGAACGTGACGCTGATGGGCAAGCAGGAAGAGCTGGCCACCATTCAGATTCAGCTGGATCAACAGGAAAATGAACTGAAGGCCGCCCAGACGGCCCTGAAAACGGAAAAAGAAGCCCAGGCGCTTTTGCAGCTGCAACTGGCAGAACAGGCGGATAAGCTGACGGCCATGTCCACGCTGCTGGATGCGCAGAAGGCGGAAATGCTGAGCCAGCAAAAGAAGCTGGATGACCTGGTGGGTGTACGGACGAAGATTATTCAGGATCTGACGCTTGCCCTGAACAAGGCGAACCTGAAAGCCACCGTGGATAAGGATACCGGCGACATTGTGCTGGACAGTGCGGTGTTTTTCGACGTGAACTCCAATTCCATCAAGGATTCGGGTAAAGACCTGCTTTCCAGATTTTTGCCGGTATACCTTGGCGTATTGATGAGCGATGCTTATGTGGATTACGTGGGTGAAATTGTGATTGAAGGGCACACGGATACGGCCGGTTCCTATATCACGAACCTGAAACTGAGCCAGAACCGTGCGTTGTCCGTAGCGGAATATTGCCTGCAATTGCCGGGGCTTAACAGCCGTCAGATCGCCTTGATGCAGGAATTGATGACGGCCAAAGGCCGCAGTTATTCCGATCCGGTGTACAATGCCGACGGAACGGTGAACATGGACGCTTCCCGGCGCGTGGAATTCAAATTCCGGCTGAAGGACAGCGAAATGATTGACGAAATGAACCGCATTCTTTCCGAAATGGAATAAAGGAGGCCCATTTTTGAGAACCTTTGCCATTGTGATGATCGTGTTGGTGCTGATTGCGGTGGCGGCGGTGGGGTACGGGTTGTTTAACACCACGCTGCAGGTGATCGGCAAGGATCTGCAAATGTTTTCTGCCACAGAAAGACCGGCGGAGTTTGAACAGCTGCGCACCAGCGTGGAGCGTAATGCCCTGATTGGCACGCAATTGAAAAACGGGCAGCTGAAAAGCGCAGAGAACTACGATTATCGTGTGTATACCCTGCGGGTAAAAAACAACGGCCTGGTGGCAGCCCGGATGACGGAAATGCAGATTGCACCGCTTGCACAGGATGTGCTCTATTACGGCGAAAGCGGCGAAGTGGTGATCGAGCCCGGGAAAACAAGGGATATCTGGTGTGTGCTGCTGACGGAGGGGAATACCCACGACGTGCGGGATATCCATGTTACCTATTATCTGTGGGGCAATCCCCATGAGGTGAAATTTACCTATGACAACACCATTTAAGCGGGCGTGGATGGCCTGCATGCTGCTATTGTGTACTACAATAGCGGTGAATGCGGAAAATGCAGCCGTACCGGCATATGAGCTGCGGTCAGGATTTTGCTATGTGCAGGATGTGATCGATGATGTGACAGAGGACATCCGCTATGCAGGGGAACACAATTTTGTGGGAGAACCCATCGACGGGTATCTGGCGAACCGGGCCATTATGACAAACGAGGCGGCCCAGGCACTGAAAGAAGCAGCAGATGTGTTCCGCGAAATGGGGTACAGGTTGAAAATATTTGATGCATACAGGCCCCAGAGTGCCGTGAAGCATTTTGTCAGGTGGTCAGAGGATGCGGATGATATGAAAATGCAGGCGGAATTCTATCCGGATTACAAGACGAAAAGCCGGCTTGTGGACGAAGGGTATATTGCCCGCAATTCCAGCCATATGCGGGGCAGTGCGGTGGATTTAACACTGACGGATATGGACGGAAATGAGCTGGATATGGGCACATGCTTTGATTTCTTCGGAAGGCGTTCCTGGCACGGGGCCAAAGGACTGACTAAAGAGCAACGTGCGAACCGCGAATTGCTCAAAACCGTCATGGAGCAATGCGGGTTTAAGGCCTTTGAAAAGGAATGGTGGCATTACCGGCTGAAAAATGAGCCCTTCAAAACAGAAAAATTTGATTTTCCGGTACAATGAGCGCAGGATAAAATGCGCTCATTTTTTTGTTGTTTTTGTGACAGACAGGCGACAAACGAAATGGATTTTTATGTGTTCTGGCAGGAAAAAGATGCACTTTGGCATGAAAAAACATGGGCGCAGCATTGACGGAAATGGGGCAAAAAGCTATAATAAATACAGACAAAAATGAAAAGCAATATCCAAGAACGGAGGATTTTTTTCGATGGCAATTTATCGGGAAGGAAACCGCCTTATTCTGGCAAATGGCACCCATCAAACCTGGATTGAACCCTGGGGGGAAAACGGCCTGCGCATCCGCATGACGGGGCAGGCAAAAATGGATGAAAATGATTGGGCTTTGTCGGAAAAGCTGCCGGAATATACTGCAGAAATTTCCAGCGAAACCGTTGATAATACTGACCCCTGGTACAAGGGCGAAGAATGGAAACAGTATCATCAGACGGCCACCAGATGGACGCTGAAAAACGGCAAAATTGAAGCCCGGGTGAATGTGGAAGGCTGGATCAGCTTTTACAACCACAAGGGCCAGCTTTTGACGGAAGAATACTGGCGCAACCGTAACCGGCTGAACCGCTATTGCGTGCCCCTTGGGGTGGCAGCAAGGGAAGTGCGGCCGGTGCCCGGCTGCAATGATTTTTCCGTGGTGGCACGGTTTGAAGCCTATGACGATGAAAAGATTTTCGGCATGGGCCAGTATCAGCACAAACATCTGAACAAAAAAGGCGCCACCCTGGAACTGGCACACCGCAACAGCCAGGCCAGCGTGCCCTTCTATGTGTCCAGCAGGGGCTATGGCTTCCTTTGGAACAATCCCGCTGTGGGTACAGTTACGTTCGGCACCAACAAAACCGAATGGGTTGCTAAACGCAGCATGAAGCTGGATTATTACATTACTGCCGGCGACAGCCCTGCGGAAATTGAAAACCAATACGCCACAGCCACCGGCAAAAGCCCCATGATGCCGGAATACGGCATGGGCTATTGGCAGTGCAAGCTGCGCTACCGCACCCAGGAAGAACTGCTTTCCGTGGCCCGTGAACACAAAAGGCGGGGCCTGCCGCTGGATGCCATTGTGGTGGACTTTTTCCACTGGACCATGCAGGGGGATTTCCGCTTTGAGCCCCGGGACTGGCCTGACCCTGCCGGAATGGTGAAGGAACTGAAAGAGATGGGGGTAGAAACGGTGGTGTCCGTTTGGCCTACCATTGATGAGCGCAGTGTGAACTTTGGGCCCATGGCATCAAGAGGGTATCTGGTGACCGCCGATCGCTCCAACGCCATCCACATGACCTGGATGGGCAATACCACCTTCTTTGACGCCACCCATCCCGGGGCACAGAAATATGTGTGGGATCAGTGCAAAAAAAATTATTACGACCTGGGCATCCGCTGCTTCTGGCTGGATGAAGCAGAACCGGAATACGGCCTGTACGATTTTGACAATTACCGCTACTTTGCCGGCCCTGCCATGCAATGCACCAACACCTATCCGGTGGGCTATGCCAAGGGGTTTTATGACGGGCTGAAGGCAGAAGGGGAAAAGGAGATTATGAGCCTGGTGCGCTGCGCCTGGGCAGGCAGCCAGAAATACGGCGTGCTCACCTGGAGCGGCGATGTGTATTCCTCCTTCCGGTCCATGCGGGAACAATTGCAGGCAGGCCTGAGTATGGCCATGGCCGGCATTCCCTGGTGGACGTGCGATATTGGCGGTTTTATTGGCGGCGACATTTCCGATCCTGATTTCCAGGAACTGCTGGTAAGGTGGTTTTCCTGGGGGTGCTTCAGCCCGGTATTCCGCATGCACGGGGAGCGCAGCCCCTGGTATGAACGGGAACAGGAATTTATCAACAACGTGCGCCAGCTGACCAGCGGACAAAGCAATGAAGTGTGGAGCTTCGGCGAAGAAAACTATCATCTACTGAAAAAATATCTCTTTATCCGTGAGCGTTTGCGTCCCTATGTACGTCAGCTGATGAAAGCCGCCAGCGAAGAGGGGGCACCGGTGATGCGGCCCCTGCTCTACGATTTCCCGGAGGATAAGAAAGCCTGGGAAGTGGAAGACGTGTACATGTTCGGGCCGGATATGCTGGTGGCGCCGGTGTTCGAAAAAGGGGCTGTAGAACGCACCATTTACCTGCCGGAAGGCAGCGTATGGCAGGATGCCTATACGAAGAAAACCTATCAGGGTGGGCAATATGTCACCGTGCCTGCGCCCCTTGGCATTATTCCCGTGATGCTGCGGGACGGTAAGCAGTATGAGATTTACGTGGAAGGAGAAGTGTGATGGGCAATTATCGCAATTTCAAGCTGGTGGTTTATTTTGTGGCCCATGGCACGCAGAACGAAACCCGGGAAAAGCTGGAAGAGGAACTGCAGTTTTTCGGCAAACACATGCGGCTGGATAAGGTGTATCTGGAGCCCTACCGGGATATTTTTGCCACGGCGGAGCAGGTGGAAATGTGCAAGGCGGTGTTTGAAGAACACGGCATAGAAGTGGCCGGCGGGATCACCACCACCATTCCCACGCCTGAAGGAGACGAACCCAAGGCCCGCATGTTCAACACCTTCTGCTATAACGATCCCCAAATGGTAGCAAAGCTCAAAGAAGTGAGCCGCTTTCTGGGTGAGCATTTCAATGAATTTATCATTGATGACTTCTATTTCACCAACTGTACCTGCGAGCTGTGCCGGGCAGGCAGGGATGCATACAATCAGGAACAGGGCATCACTGACGGAAGCTGGCAGGCATACCGGCTGTGGCTGATGGAAAAGGTGAGCCGGGAATACATGATTGCCCCGGCAAAGGCAGCAAATCCCAATTGCAAAATTACCATCAAATATCCCAACTGGGCCGAAAGCTATCAGGAAACGGGGTATAACCCGGCGGCACAGCGCAAGCTTTTTGATATGGTATATACCGGTACGGAAGCACGGGATCCCTTTGTGCAGGATCAGCATCTGCCCAGGTATCTGAGCTATTCCCTGATGACGTATTTTGAAAATATGTGGCCGGGACATAACGGCGGCGGCTGGTTTGACCCCTTTGACCTGTATGTGACGGAGCATTATCTGGAACAGGCGTACCTGACTGCCTTTGCAAAACCGAAGGAAATGATGATGTTCTGTTTTCAGGCGCTGATGGGCAGCATGAACGTGCCGGCTCTTGGGTACCAGCTGGACAAACTGGACAGGCTGCTGGACGATGCCGGAAACCCGGTGGGCATCATGTGCTATCTGCCGGATAATTGCCAGGGTGAGGACAATGTGCAGGATTATCTGGGCATGTGCGGCCTGCCCATTGTGTGCACGCCCTATTTCCCGGAAAATGCGCCCTGTATTTTTCTCAGCCGCAGTGCTGCATATGATGAAGACGTGGTGGAAAAACTGGAAAAGTATGTGGCAAATGGCGGCAAGGCGCTGGTGACGGCAGGGTTTGTGGAAGCAACGATGGAGCGGGGCATCAAAAAGATCACCTCCATCCGCTTCCATGGCCGGAAGGTGCTGGCCAATGATTATATGGTGGAACTGAAAAACGGCTGGGGCCGGCCGATGGTGTACCCACACGGCAGGGAAAAGGTGCTGGTGCCGGTGCCGGAAATCCGCAACAATGCCACCTGGAGCCTGGTAAAGACGCAGGTGGGGCAGGAAAGCTTTGGCATGTTTGTGCGGGATACTTACGGCAAGGGCGAAATGTGGACCCTTGCTGTACCGGACGCCTACAGCCAGCTGTATCAGCTGCCGGAGGAAGTGCTCACCCGTATCCGGGCAGAATTCCCGGTGAATGGCGTTTATCTGGAAGGGGACAGCGAAATCAGCCTGTTTATGTATGATAATGATACGTTCATTTTCTACCCTTATGTGGAGCATGGCGTACAGCCTAAATACACGAAAATTCACGTGCTGGGGGATGTGAAGGCACTTGAGATCCCGGCTGAGGGGAACAGGGAAGTGAAGCCCCTCTATCAGCAGCATGGCGAAACGGTGTTTGAATGGAAGGCTCTGCCTGGCAGGTATACGTTGTTCAAAATCGTTCGATAATGATAGAAAGTATGGAGCAATAAGAAGGCTGATGGAAAGGATGGAATTATCCTTCATTTTGCATCTACAAATAACGAAACCGCAAGCTTTGACTGGCTTGCGGTTTTTTGTGTTGCTGTGATAGAATGAAAGCAATAAACTTGAATTGGTTGGCGAACAGTTACCGACACGGTGCACGTACAAAAATTTTTTTAGTACCAACCTTTTTAGTTTTGCGTGTCTATATAGGTGAAAGCTTTCAATGAGGAGCAAACAAGTGAACAGACAAGACGTGGAGAAAACCATAACTGAATACCTCAAACCCATATTCGGATTTGCACTGAAAAGGTGTAAAAGCGTACACGATGCAGAAGATTTGTCACAGGAGATTGCGATAAGAGCGTTCCGTGCGCTCCTTGTCAAGGATGACGTTGCGGACATGGGAAAGTTCATCTGGACCGTTGCTCATAACATGCTCAGCAATTATTATCGTGATGCTGCGAAAAGTATTGTCGGTGTTTCTATTGATGAAGTGGCGGAGCTGCTCGCAAATCCGTACTCTGAAATGGATACTGACGAAAATACAGAAACCATCCATCGCCTCCAGTCCGAGATCGCTTACCTTTCTAAGCTGCAAAGAAGAATTGTGATTGCGTATTACTTTGAGAATCTCAAGCAGGCAGAAATTGCCAGGGAAATGGGTATTCCTCTGGGTACTGTCAAGTGGCACTTGTTTGAAGCAAAAAAAGAATTGAAACGAGGTATGGACACAATGAGGAAAACAAGCGAACTCAAGTTCAATCCTATCAGATTTCACTCCTGTGGCATTAACGGTTCCGCAGGTAAAAAGTCACCCGATGAGTTCTTCCGTTCCGCATTGGCTCAGAATATCTGCTACTGTGTGCGCAATACGGCAAAGAACATGAACGAGATTGCCGATGACCTTGGTGTTTCACCGGTGTACGTGGAAACAGAGGTTGAATTCCTTGAAGAATATGGCTTCCTGCAGGCGCAGAAGGATAAGTACATTGTCAACTTCATCATCAGCGAGCCGACCGCAGAATTGCTTACCATGCAGAACAATATGTACAAGCATGCTGCGGAATTGTTTGCCAACGATCTGTATGATGAATTAACCTCCTCCGGCATTCTTGATGATCCGGACATCCGGTGCAGCCAGACTGACCTGCCCGTCTCCCTGAACCCTTCTCCTCATGCGGATCGCAATTTCATTCTGTGGTCATTGATTCCGTATATTGCCGCTTGGTCCGGTGAGAAACTGAGGGATGAGAGCATTTCTTTTGAAGAGGTCGCCACGATCCGTCCGGATGGTGCTCATAATATTTTCCACGCATCCGTAGTGCCGGATGAAATGATTCTTCCTGATGACTATGTACATATGAAGAACTGGTGCGGGCCCATGTGGAACAGCAATGGCGAACATATTCTTTGGCAGATCGACAGCGAGTGGTCTGACCGTGGCGAGCATTATGGTTTCCAGTATCAGGAGGATGCTAAACGCGTTCTCAGTCTCTATAAGCGAGAACTTGAGGAGCGCCTCTCAAAGGATGAATATGCGTGGCTGGCAGAACGTGGTTTCATCAAGACCAACGGTGATTATGATGGGCAGTTCAAATCCGCATGGCAAATCGTGGTTTTGGCAAGCGATGAAATTCGCGATAAGCTCCTTGCCATTGGTGAGCGAATTAAGGTAAAGTATCAGACTGACTTTGATGCGTTGAAGGTACCCTATGCGAAAGCAGTACTGGAATCGGTTCCTGCATATCTTAGAAAGGTGAAAGAATATGAGCTGCAGTTTGTATTCCACGCTGACGGATGGTTCCTGCTACACTGCATCACAACGCTGCTGAAGAACGGCAAATTGAAAGAGCCTACCAAAGGCCAAAGAAAATCTTCGACAATATTGATTACCAACGTATAAGCAAAGTGTTTTGCGGATGGCAAATTCAAGAGGACGCAATAATACGCACTGTATAGCGCATTGAGTTTACACAGGTACATAAGCAACAAGCATCCGGCATGATTACCGGATGCTTGTCTTTTTTGTTGATGGATAAATTGTTCCTTAAGTTATCTCCCGCCACCGTGTTTATTTGATGAAAATTTACAAATCATTTTGAAATGCGCCTTGTTCATTGATCGCATATTTGATATAATATTTTGTGTACGTTTGTATGCAGATGAAACCAAAGGAGTAAACCATGTTAAAAAGGCTTTTCCTGTGTTTATTTGTATTTATGATGATGCTGCTTTGTTCCTGTGCGATTGCGGAGGATGGGTTTACCGTTGTGCCCGATCCCCTGCGCCCGGGGAAAAGCGAAAGGATCAGCTTTCAGCTGGACGGTGCCGATACCGTAACCCTCAGCCTGCTGGACGAAAACGGCGATCAGGTGACGGTGTTGCGGCGGGAGTGGAACGTTGCTCCGGGCGCCAATAACATCATCTGGGACGGCCTGGATGAAAATGGCCAGGCACCTGCCCCCGGTGTGTATCAATTGCTGGTGCAGGGGCAACAGGTATCCTTCACCTCTTCCATTGCGGTGGGCAACAAAGCCCCTCAGATTACCAGCATTTCTGCGCCCTCCCTGGTGAACCCGGGAGATACGTGGCAGGTGGAAGTGGAGGTGAATATGCCCGGCACATTGGCCCTGTATATCAAAATGGCCGACGGTGAATGGCATAAGTTCCTGGAAGAAAGTGTTTCCCAGGGGGAAAGCGTGCATTACTGGAACGGCATGGTGGAGGGCGCCGGCATTGGCTATGGCGACTATGACGTGCAGCTGCGGCTGACGGACGATGAAGGGTATACCGGCACATCCCAGCAGATCAGCCTGTCTGTGAAAGCTGTTCCCACGGCCACGCCTGCACCTACTGCCACGCCTGCGCCCACGCCCCGGGTGATCGTACCCAGTGCCATCAGGACAGAAAATGACCCGCTCAGCTATTGGACGCTTCCTGTGGAAGAGATGAACGAAGCAGCCATCTGGGAAGTGATGATGCAGCCGATGGTGGTGATCGAAGGCGGACAGAAAGAGCAATATGCCCTTCGTAAAACACCGGACGACAGCAAGGACCGAGACAATGTGGTGGGGGAAATTACCTGTGCCTCTCAGGGTGTTCATGTGATTGAGCATTTGGATAACGGCTGGACGCTGGTGGAAGCCTATAATTCCTCCTACGGCGAAAGATACAACAAGAAAGGCCATCACGGCTTTGGCAATACGGATGATTTGATTCAGGGTTATGTTAAGACATCGATGCTGAAAACGGTGGACCCCAAGCCGGAATACGGCCTGCTGATTGATAAGCTGTATCAGAAAATGTACATTTTTTCCGATGGGAAATGCATTGGCGAACTGCTGGTTTCCACGGGACTGAATAATGATGAACAGCCATGGAACGAAACCCCTTCCGGCGAGTATTTCATGATCAGCCGTATGGGTGGGTTCCCGGCCGGAAATTTGTGGTGCGCTTATGGCATGCGGATCAATAACGGCTGTGCCATTCACGAGGTGCCCTATATCGGCGATCATGAAACGCCGGCGAGCCGCAGGGATTACTCTTCTACGGTGAAAATGCTGGGTAAAAAGGCCAGTCATGGCTGTGTTCGTGTGCAAAAGGACAAGAACGAACAGGGCCTGAACATTAAATGGCTGTGGGATAATATCAAGGTGGGCACCAAGGTGCTTATCTGGGATGACACCGGCCGGTTTATGCCCTACCCGGACGATAATATTTCCCTCTACCGGAACCAAAACGGCGGGAAGTATTACCACGAGGATCAGAATTGCTCCTCGGTAAAAGAACGTTATCTGCCCCTGACAGAGTTCAAATACGGCGAACTGGATACGCTGTACACAAGGCTTTCGCCCTGTCCCAGCTGTGCACGCATCATGCGCAAATCGGAGATTGATGAAATCAACAAACAAAACGGGTTCACCAGTGTTGCTGCCCGGGAGTTGATCTATCCATCCGACGATATGGCTTTATACCTGAATCCCAACGGCGGTAAGTATTACCATGAAGACCAGTATTGTTCTTCCGTGAAAAGCCGCTATTTGCCGCTGACGGAGTTCAAATACAGCCAGCTGGATACGGAATACACCAAGCTGAAGCCCTGCGATACCTGTGCGCAGGTTATGAGAAAGTCCGAGATTGACGCCATCAACAAAGAAAATGGCTATTGACGGAACGATATGCAAAAAAACGCCCGTCGGTGAAACACATCACCGGCGGGTATTTTGTATTTTGATCAGAGGTATTCTTCTAATTTCCGAATTTCCTTCCATGTTTTGCCCTGCAAAAGCAGCGCCAGCAGGAAGGAAAACACATCGGCAATGGGCTGGGTGAGCTGGATGCCGAAAAGGCCGATGGTGTATGCCAGCACCAGGAGGATGGGCAGGAAGAAAAGCCCTTGCCTGGCAACGGCCAGAAGGGATGCACGAACGGTTTGGGCAATGGTTTGCAGCATCATATTGGAAAGTACCACGAAGGCGAAAAGGGGCATGGTGATGCATTGCAGACGCAGAGCCAGGCTGCCGATTTTAATGACGGCAGGGTCATCCCCCCGGAAGAGAGTGATGATATCCGGCGCAAAGCACAGCCCCAATACGGCGGCAATCAGCAGCACTGCTGTTCCCAGTTTTACGCAGAAATAGAAAGCTTCCCGCACGCGGGTGTATTTCTTTGCACCGTAATTGAAGCCGCACACCGGCTGAAAGCCCTGACCAAAGCCAATCACCAGAGAATTGGCAAACATCATAATCCGGGAAACAATGCTCAGGGCAGCGATGGCAGGGTCGGCCAGAGATGCTTCCACCACCGATGCGGCCACATTGTTCAGGCAGGTGGAGGCGACGCTGCCGATACCCTGACGGAAGAGCGAAGGCGCGCCGCCCTTGAACATCTCTTTGAAAAAACGTAATTTGGGTGTGAAATTGCGAAGACGAATTTTCAGATTATCAGATTTGAGAATGCCGATGAACAGCAAACAGAAGGAAAGAAGCTGGCTGATGATGGTGGCCAGAGCGGCACCGGCAATGCCCATATCCAGGGCAAAAATGAACAGCGGATCCAGCAGTATGTTCACGATGCCGCCGATGGAAATGCCGATCATGGAAAAGAAGGCATTGCCCTGAAAGCGCAGCTGATTATTCAGCACCAGAGATGCGCACATCCAGGGCGTACCGATGAGGATGATGCCGATATAATCCTTGGCATAAGGCAGGATGGTATCGGTGGAGCCCAGCAAACGGCACAAAGGTTCCAGACAGGAAAGCCCCAGAACCGATAAAAGCAGCCCGGCAATCAGGGCGGAGAAAAAGCCGGTGGCAGCCATGCGTTCCGCATCTTCCGTTTCCTGGCGTCCCAGGGCACGGGAAATGAAATTCCCGGATCCGTGGCCGAACATAAAGCCTACTGCCTGAATGATGCTCATCAGCGGAAAAGCCACGCCAACGGCGGCGGTGGCGCTGGTGGCGGCGGCTGAACCGGCGCTCAGCTGGCCGATGAAGTAGGTGTCGGCCATGTTATAGATGGAGGAGATCATCATGGAAACGATGGCAGGCAGCGCCAGTTTCATGATCAGCCTTTTAATGGGCGTCTCTGTCATCATCTGATATTTTTTTGCTTGTGATGATTGCATTATGGTGCCTCCGGAATGGTTTGATATAATGTGAAGGGTACACTGTAGGCAGTGATGCGTTCATCGCCCAAAGTGCTTTGTATATGGATATAATATTCTCCTGCAGCAGCCGGGTTGCCCCGGTTATCTGTTCCATCCCAATAGAAGGTGGAGGCGGCGGGGGATAGCTGCTGCGGCCGGGTGGGTTGGGCGTAAGTGAGGCGTTTTACTGTGCCGCCCTGAGCGTTTTTTACAGTTACAGAAAGGCTGCAGGGTAAGCTGTGCCGGACAAGAATGGGCATTTCCTCGTGGCCTTCGGGATGGAATGAGGCAAGTGTTTCTGCCTGGAGGGATAATTCGCCCCTGGCCGGCCGGATGCACAAAAGCCTTGCTCCGTGAAAGGAAGGCGTGCCGTTTTCGATGGTGATGAATTGCAGCATGGCATAGCCGTGATCCTGGCCGTTTGGCATATCCAATACCAGGCTGCGTTCCTTTCGCCCGGGCGAAACGGTGCCGCTTCCGGTTTCGTCATCCAGAAAGTGCTGGGCGTTTTCGAAATCCCATGCGCCGGCACGGAAATAGACAATTTGGTAGTAGAGCGTGGTTTCCTGATGGACGGTGAAGGAAAAGGTGGCAGTGCTTTGGCCGGCGGTGAGGAGAGTGTCGTTAAAAATGATGTCGGTTATCTTTTGATCCGGTAGAGATGTGGATGAAGAATCATAACAGAAAAGGGGAAAGGAACTGCTTTCCGGGTAGCACTGGGGAGTGGAGGCGGCATCGTTGAGAGAGAGAAAGGCGAATGCTTCACTGACGGTGACACAGCCGTCCCGATTGGTATCGGACGGAAACGTGCCGGAGAGGGCGGCGCAGAGGATATCGGCAAAGTAACTGGAGCCGGAAGCAAACTCTCCTTCGCCCTGCCATTGCCAGCTAGCTTCGCTGCCGCCTGAGCTGGTGAGCAGGATGTGCTCATTGCCGGTGAATGGGTGTGAAGCGGAAAGGGAAGCGATGCCTTTTTGAATGAATGCGCCGGAATTGCAGGCGTCCAGCAGGATGATTTTTTTTCCGGGAATAGTAGATGTGATTTGGTACAGCTCCGATGCGGTCAAAAGATTTTCCTCCATGCCGTCGGAAAGATACAGTGCGCCTTCCGGGTGAAGATCGCTGCCGTGGGTGGAGAAATAGAGAAGGGAAATATCGTTTTCATTCGCATCCGAAAAAGCGGTTTGGACGGCATTTTCCAGTGCAGTGATATGGCCGATTTCATCGTAGTAGGTGTGGATGGCGGCATATGTGCGGGCATCTCTCCGAAGAGCACTTTCCAGCTTCAGCAGATTATTTTTTGCAATGGGATATGTGGTTTCCTTCGTGAGATAAGTGTCGCTGCCAATGAGCAGGGCACGCAAATCAGAACTGGAAGGGGATTCGGCAGAAGGAGCGGAAAACGGCAGCAGAAAAAGGGCCATCAGCCAGGCGAGCACTCTTTTCAAGGCCTATCCCTCCTTTTTTTCTGTCAAAACACATTGCTATTACATTATAATGCATTTTCAGCAAAAAGGAAAGCAAACTGGCAAGGGAATACCGGAGAAGTACACAAAAAAACAGGGCTGCTTTTGCAGCCCTGCGGGAATGTATGATTAGCGCTGGAGGATGGTTTCTTCGGTGTCCTTGTCGAAGAAGTGGAGACGGCTGGTGTCAAGAGCAACCTTGATGTCGTCGCCGGCACGGGTGGAGGTGCGGGGATCAACACGGGCGATAACGCTTTCGTCCTTGCCGGTGGTGGTGAAGTACAGATAGGTTTCGGAACCCATCAGTTCGGTCACTTCCACGTGAACCTTCATGGTGGAGTCGGGATGGGCTTCCACGAAAGCGGGAGCGTCATCGATATCTTCGGGACGGATGCCCATGGTGACTTCCTTGCCGATGTAGCTTTCGTCCACCAGCTTATCCAGCTTTTCCTGGGGAACCTTGATATCGTTGTTGCCGAACACGGCGTACACGCCATCAGCCTTCTTTTCCAGCTTCACATCGAAGAAGTTCATCTGGGGGGAGCCGATGAAGCCGGCAACGAACTTGTTGTGGGGATAGTCGTAGTTGTTCTGGGGAGTATCAACCTGCTGGATGAAACCGTCCTTCATGATAACGATGCGGCTACCCATGGTCATAGCTTCGGTCTGGTCGTGGGTAACGTAGATGAAGGTGGTCTGCAGGCGCTGATGCAGCTTGGTGATTTCGGTACGCATGGCAACACGCAGCTTGGCGTCCAGGTTGGACAGAGGTTCGTCCATCAGGAAGACCTTGGGTTCACGCACGATGGCACGGCCCAGAGCAACGCGCTGACGCTGACCGCCGGAAAGAGCCTTGGGCTTACGGTTGAGCAGATAGCCGATATCCAGGATGCGGGCGGCTTCTTCCACGCGGCGCTTGATTTCATCCTTGGGAGTCTTGCGCAGCTTCAGACCGAAAGCCATGTTGTCATACACGGTCATGTGGGGATACAGAGCATAGTTCTGGAACACCATGGCGATGTCGCGATCCTTGGGGGCAACGTCGTTCACCAGCTTGTCGCCGATGTACAGTTCGCCGTCAGAGATTTCTTCCAGACCGGCAACCATGCGCAGGGTGGTGGACTTACCGCAGCCGGAAGGACCGACCAGAACGATAAATTCCTTATCTTCGATATCGAGGGTGAAGTCGGAAACGGCGGTAACGCCACCGGCATAGACCTTATAGATGTGCTGCAGAGATACGCTGGACATGAAAACATCCTCCTTCAAATTTTGAGTTCCCTTTCGAACGTGCATACAAGGACACAGCACGTCCCGGTGCCTCTATTATACTTGTTTTGCGTTTGATTTACCATACCACAACTTACACAAATATTTGTCCATTTGCTTGTGCAAGAATTGTACATCTTGGCTGAAAATGACCCGAATTTACCAATTCTCTTGTATTGTGCCAAAAATTGTCGCATAATAACCAATAGGAAAGAAGGGAAAATGATGCGAGAAATGGTAAAAGAACTGCAAATGATGATCAAGGAGAAGCAGCATATTGTCTTCTTCGGTGGCGCCGGTGTGTCAACAGAAAGCGGATTGAAGGATTTCCGCGGGGAAGAGGGGCTTGATAAGGAAAAATCCCTTTATACACCGGAAGAAGTGCTCAGCAGTCGATTTTTTCATTATAATACGCAGGCATTCTATGCATATTACCGAAAGCACTTGTTGGGAGAAGCCATGCCCAATGCCGCCCATTTCTGGCTGGCTGATATGGAACAGAAGGGAAGAATTGACGGTGTGATCACGCAAAACATTGACGGGCTGCACCAGATGGCCGGCAGCAGGAACGTGGTGGAACTGCATGGCAGTGTGATGCGCAATTTTTGCACACGCTGCCACAAAGCCTACACGGCAGACGATGTGAGAAACAGCTGTGACGTTCCCGTATGCAGCTGCGGCGGCGTGATCAAGCCGGATGTGGTACTGTATGGCGAAAGCCTGAAAGCAAAGGATATTGACCGTGCCGTCCGCCTGATCGATCAGGCGGATCTGTTGATTGTGGGCGGCACGTCATTGTCCGTTTATCCGGCCGCCGGCTTTGTATCCGACTATCGGGGAAAAATGGTGATTATCAATAAAACAAAAACACCGATGGACAGCCGGGCAGACCTGCTCATTCAGGCGCCCATCGGGGCTTTGTTTCAGCAGCTAAGAGATGAAAATGAATAAATTTGTAACAAACATGAAAGAAAATAGCGGTTATGCGCCGTTTTTTTCTGCATGTACGTTGACAAACTGTAATATTTTTGATATAAATAATAAGAGGTAAACGAACTGTATACCGTCGTATTGGAAAATGATATGCATCAAGCGTATTGGAAGGTGAGAAAATGACAAAGAACAACGGTGGGGACGCTTACAAGAAACTGGTGCGTGTGCTGCTGGTTCTGTTTGTGTTGGTCATCATCTGCGGTGCCGGGTATATGCTGATGGACAGGTCCATTCAGGCACAGCAGGAAGAAAACCAGAAATATGCTGCGCAGGAAAATCAGCTGCAGCAGGAACAATATCAGCAGGCCCTGGCGGAATGGCAGAAGCAGGAAGTGAAGGCGGAAGCGCCCTCCTGGCCCGCCCCCAAGGCAGAAGGCTGGGACGTGGTGGACCTGAGCGGTTTCCCTGTGAATAGTGCTTATGATGTGAATGCCTCCCGGAAAGATCTTCTGCTGGGCGGCATGGTGCTGGTAAACAAATGGCATGCGCTGCCGGACGATTTTTATGCGGCGGCGGAAGAGGGCATGCTGGCATTGTACCAGGTGAATAAAGAAATTCCTGTTTCCGGTTCCGGTGTGCGTTTGATGCCCGATGCCATCACGGCACTTGGCAACATGCTGACGGATGCCAAGGCAGAAGGCCTGGAAAACTTCCTGATCGAAGAAGGCTACCGCTCCCTGGAAAAGCAGCAGCAGTACTACACCGAAGCGGAAAGCAATTACACCTCCCGTTATTCCGGCGAAGCGCTGAAGCAAAAGACCATTGCTTCCGGCGTCAACTATCCCGGCACCAGCGAATATCAGAGTGCGTTCGCCTTTAATCCCCGGCGGTATCTGGCCGGTGATTCCGAATTCAACAGCCCCAAGTTCTTCGAAACCCCTCATTCCGACTGGCTGGTGGAAAATTCCTGGGAGTACGGCTTTGTGTTCCGCTTCCCGGTGGAAGGCTATCCCAACAAAACAATGGTAGATAAATCCTACAAAACCGGCGTGACCAGCAAGCTGATGATCTACCGCTATGTGGGCGAAGGCCATGCGGCTGCCATGCATGTACTGGGTATGTGTATGGAAGAATATGTGGAATACCTGATGGCACATCCTCATATCGCCGTGTACGAAAACGGCACGCTGAAGTATGAAATTACCCGCAAGAATGCAAATACCCAAAACGGCGCCAGCGTGGAAGTGTCCGGCAATGCCAGGGAATACGGCGTGAGCATGGATAACTGCGGCGGCGTGATCGTGTGCATGAGTTATTAAGTAATACACACCTGAGAGGCAGTTGCTTCTCAGGTTTTTATTTGCAAACAAAAAACGGCGCTGCGGGATGCAGTGCCGTCTTTGGCATGAGGCTTATGTATATGAAAGCCGCAAGGGCCGTTTGGCAAAATGCCTGCGCTTTTCAGCGCTGATTTCTTATTCCTGTACCAGGTAGGCTTCCACGGCCTTGATGAACTTGGGCAGCGTGGCATCGTCCATATCGTTGGTATCCAGGAACATGGTGTCACGGGCAGAATACATCATCGCCAGCACGCCAAGGGTGGATTTGGGATCGACGCAGAATTTTTCGGAACGCAGCAGCACTTCTTCGGTGAAATCTTTGCAGATGGCGGAGAGCTGTTCGGCGGCCTTCATGGAATCGACGTGGATGTGCATTTTCATTGTGTGACATCTCCTTTCGCGGGCATACAGCCCAGGACAATAATGGTGTTGTGGATGCATTTTCTCCACGCTTGGATTGTAACAAAAGGTAACCAAATAATCAATCCCGGAAGAATGAAACAAGTTTCTTCCGGGATTTTGTAAGGATGTAACAAACGGTATTGTATACACACAATGGACATGGCGGAATGTATATGTACATGACCAGAAAACACAATTATGGCGCAAAAAGGGTACAAAAATACCATGCAGACGAACAGGCTTCCCCGCAGCACACGCCTAAAATGCTTACTGCTGCTTCCTTCCGGACCTGACAGGGTTCACATCGCAGCATCGCACAGGACCCGCCCGCCTACACGGCAAAAATGATTATACAGGATGATTGGGAAAAAAGCAAGCCCCAAATCAAGAGAAAAGCTTATTCGCAATCGAAAATGGCTTTGGAAAGAATGTACTTGCCGTATTCTTCCTTCCATTGCAGATGAAGTGCGGATTTATTCCAGTTTTCCAGCGCTTCTTTTTCCATTTCCACCACAATCATCAGATCGAAGCGGTTTTCAAGGGGCACACAGTTGGGATAGAGTGCAGCGCCGGATACACCGGGAATTTGAGATGCGGAAGAAAAAAGGGCGGCAATTTTTTGTTCCATGGCGGGCTTATCCGTAACCAGAGCATTGTACTTGACGATGATATGATGCTTCAAGGGGGAATCCTCCTTTGCGTTGAGTATAGGAATATCATAACAGGAAAAGGGAAATTTTACAATCTTTTCTTAATCGCCTGATTGCCAGAAAAGGGACAGGGTATTGGCGGTGGCAGGCTCCGGATTGTTATCGCCAAAAAGCAGGCCGGTAATATCATCCCAAAGGGAGGCGCCCCGGGAGGGGGATTTAGCCCTGGCCACCTGAACGGACTGACTGCCCTCCAGCAAAACACCGTTGGACAGAAGCTCTGAATGAATGGGAATGATGCGGTAAGTGTATTCCACCCCAAGCCTTGCCTGACTGTCGGTATAGTAAAGCGTTTCGCCGGCGGAACCGTACAGTTCGTTGAGGATAATACTTTCCCCGATGGCGTCCCGTTGGATGCGGTAAAGCCCGGCGTCTTTTGTGGTCATGACCAGAACGGGATTTCCCTGATTATTATGGGTGACATAAAAGCCGGAAAGGGCACGGGGAGCATTCCAGATGTTGGATTTCTGGGTGGGTTGGTTGGAGGAAAGAAACACTTCGGAATAGGTATAGGATTTGGGGGTGAGGGCAGTGGCCAGCATGGGTTTTCCGGCCCATTCGATGGATTTTTTATCGATCTTCAGCCATACCAGCCCATCCGGCGCCTGAAAATCAGGCTTGGATTTGCCTTGATAGTATTCCTTGAAAAATTTCGTTGTCAGCGCTGCTGTGTAGTCCCCGCCGGACACCCATGACTGCATTTTGTGGGCGTTATCCGGATTATCAAAGCCCATCCAGCAGGCGGTGGCTATTTCTGCGTTATAGGCGGCCATCCAGATATCCCGGTTGCCGCCGCCTTTCATGTTGACGGTGCCGGTTTTTCCGGCCACCGGTGTGCCTGCACCGGACAGCTTGGCCCCGGTGCCGGAGGCGGTGACCGTCTGCAGCAGGCTGGTCATCAGATAAGCTGTCTGCGGGGAAAGAACACGGCTGCCGTTTGTTTCATGCTGATAGAGAATATTTCCCTGTGCATCGGTGATTTTTTCCACAAAATAGGGCGGGTAAAAGGTGCCGCCGTTGGCAAAGGGCGCATATGCGGCGGCCAGCTGAACAGGGGAAACGCCGTACGTGAGGGAGCCAAGCGCCAGGGAAAGATTAGCGTCCCGTTCATCCAGCGGAATGCCCACTTTTGTCAGGTAATCCCGGGCGGCAGGCACGCCGATGGCATCCAGCAGGGCCACCGTGGCAACATTCAGGCTGTTTTTGAGAGCGGTGCGGATGGTGACCGGGCCGTAATAGAGATTGCCGCTGTTCCGGGGTGAATAATTGCCGAATTTCCGGGGGGTATCATCCAGAACGCTGGCGGTCATATACCCGTGGTGCTGGATGGCTGGGGCGAATACCGCCAGCGGCTTCAGAGCAGAGCCCGGCTGACGGCGCAATTGGGTGGCGCGGTTCAGCCCGCGCTGCACCTGATAATTGCGGCCGCCTACAATGGCACGCACTGCACCGTTTGTCACATCAACGGACGCAATGGCACCCTGTACCTGTTCGCCGTCAGTGGCATCGGCGGGAAAATTGGAAGAAGAGGTGAACTGCTGATCCAGAATGGTCTGCTGCTGGGGGTCAAAGGCGGTATAAATATGATAGCCGGAAGATAAAAGCGCATCCGCATTCATGGAAAGCAGGCTCTGCGCTTCGTCCAGTACAGCATCGGTATACCATCCGTAGGGGCTTTTGTTTTCCGTCGAAGCAATCAATGTGATGCTTTCATCTTTGCTGACCTGATATTCTTCCTGGGGTAACAGATCATTTTCCGCCATGGTACGCAGGATATAGTCCCTTCTTGTTTTATTGTTTTCAGGGTTCAGATGGGGGGCATAGGCGGAGGGGGCTTTGATGATGGCGGCAAGGCATGCGCCCTGGGCCGGGCTAAGCTGAGAAGCGGATATGCCGAAATAGGTTTGTGCGGCGGCCTCGATGCCATAGGCGCCCCGGCCGAAATAAATATAATTCAGATACATTTCCAGTATCTCATCCTTGGTGCACTGATTTTCCAGCTGAATGGCCAGCCAGATTTCTTCTGCTTTCCGGGCAATGGTTTTCTGGCTGGAAAGATGGCTGAGCTTAATCAGCTGCTGGGTGATGGTGGAGGCACCCTGCTCATAGGAGCCGCTGCGCAGATTGGCTCCGATAGCGCCCAGAATGCGGACGATATCAAAGCCGGCATGATCGTAAAAACGCAGATCTTCTGCGGCAAGGAAAGCGTTTTTTACGTGTTCAGGCACCTGGGATAAAGGAATGGAAATACGGTGCTGGCTGCTTTGGATGCGATTGATCAAAGTGCCGTTTTGATCATACATTGCTCCTGTCTGGGGGAGGTTGGTGAGCTTGTTCATGTCAAGCGTTTGCCAGTTTCCGATGTTCAGAATAAAATATGCGGAACAAAGGAATACAACCGAAAAAGCAAGCAGCAGAAGAAGGGCCGTCCGGCCCCTGTGTTTTTTACCTTTTGAAAGACGGTGCAATGCGGCGCTTTCTTCCTTTTCCTGCTGATGATTCATTTTTTTCATGGCTTTTGACCATTGATCCTTGCGCATCCAATCTGCGCCCCCTTTCGTGTAAATTGTACCCTGCAAACCCTTTCCATAATGATGAGAAAACATGGCAAAATACGTGCATGATGGCAGAAACGGGGTAAGCAGAAAAAGGGGGTAGCAAAAAAGCATTATTTTATGTATAATAAATACATTACCGTAAAGGAGGTTCCGTTTCGTGGTAAAGCGGATCTTGATGATGGCTCTGGTTGTGATGATGCTGATGAGCACGGGTGCCTGCGGCGCTTTCGCAGAAGAAACAGCAGCAAAAGAATTGGTGCTGGCAGGTTTTGACGATACCGAGTACCGGAATTGGACAAGCAATCTGTTTTTTGAGCGCATAGAAAAGATGACCGGTGTGCAGTTTGAACTGAAGCAATATAAAAAGGACAGCGAATGGACTGCGTTCAAGGCAGGCCTTGAAAAAGGCGGCGAGATGCCGGATGTGCTTTTCAAGGCGGGGCTGACCACGCCGGAATGCATCAGCCTGTATGAAAAGGGTGTGCTGATCGACCTGAAGCCCTATCTGGAAGCAAACTGCCCCAATCTTTGGGCTTATCTTCAGGAAAACGAAGAAGCAATGGATGCCATTTCCCTGCCCGGGGGGCAGATCGTGGCGCTGCCCTATATCAACGAAATCCCGGTGCAGAATTATCTGTGGGTGAACAAAACCTGGCTTGATAAGGCCGGAAAGGAAATGCCTGCCGATAAAGAAGCGCTGGAAGATGTGCTGCGCACATTCCGGGATAATGACATGAACCAAAACGGCAAGGATGATGAAGTGCCTCTTGGGTTTATGGGGCCCTTTGATCTGAAATTCCTGGGGCATGCCTTTGGCCTGGTTGCCAATGATTACAATATCTATGTGGAAGATGGCCAAGTGAAATATCTGCCCTTTGCGGAAAATTTCCGTCCATTCCTGGAATGGTGCAAAGGGATGTATGCGGAAGGGCTGCTGGAAAAGGATGGTTTTATTATCTCTTCCAATGTGCGGAACCAGATGATCACCTCCGACGAAAAAACGCCGATCTACGGCTTTATCATCACGCCCATGGCGCAGGATGCTTTCCGCACGGAATATGCCGATGAGTACGAAATTGTGATGCCCCTGATGTATGAAGGCAAGCAGGTGTACCGCGATTTTTCCGGTCATATCCTCAGGGGCACCTTTGCCGTTACCAGCGCATGCCGGAACGTGGAAAAGGTGCTTTCCTGGGTGGATTATCTCTACAGTCCGGAAGGAAATATTCTGGTGACGGCCGGCCTGGAAAACGAGGATTACTACTATCATCCCGACGGTACCTGGAGCCTGACGGAAGCTACCGCAGGCAATACCTATTTTTCCATCATGGCCCTCATTTCCGGCGGTGCCACGGCCCCCGGCCGTCTCAATGCCGATTTCCAGCGGAAATATGCCGATGACGAACAATTGCTGCATGTGATTGAAAGGCAGGATCAGTTTGTAAACTATCTGGTGCGGCCCTTCCCGTATTACAGCCTGACGGAAGAGGAAGCGGCGCAGGTGAATGCCATGCAGATGGAACTGGGCGCCTATGTGGATACCATGATGGGCCGGTTTATCCGGGGCGATGAGGAACTGAATGATGAAACGTATGCGCAGTTCATCACTGCGCTGGAAGAAAAAGGCGCAGATGCGTTCATTACATTCTGGCAGCAGATTTACGAAGCACTTTAAGGAGGACACCGGAACATGGACAGCTATGCACGCTTACTTGCGGCCATTCGCAGGCCCTATGCCACCGAACGTTTCAGCCGCCTTTACGGCCATCGTGAGGGAGGGCTGGCTTACCAGATCACCCGTTATTCCCGGCTGGTGAAGGCCCATGAAGATATTTTTCATGACGATCAGGCGCCTTTGTATATGGTGAGTGCACCCGGCCGCACGGAAATCGGCGGGAACCATACCGACCATAACAACGGCTGCGTGCTGGCGGCTGCCGTGAACCTGGATACGCTGGCCTGCGTTTCCAAAACGGAGGGTATGGAAGTGCGGATCCACAGCGAAGGGTATCCGGAACTGGTGGTGGACCTGAACGAACTGGATGTGGCTGAAGCTGAAAAGGGCACATCCGCCGCTTTGGTACGTGGTGTGGCCCGCGGGCTGAAAGAAAGAGGATTCAGCGTGGGCGGCTTCCATGCGGCAGTGGTATCCGATGTAATGGGAGGCAGCGGCCTCTCTTCTTCTGCTGCGTATGAAGTGTTGATTTCCCGCATTTTTGAAGCGCTGTATAACGAAAAGAAAATGGATGCCACTTCCCGGGCACAATTGTCCCAGTATGCGGAGAATGTATACTTTGGCAAGCCGTCCGGGCTGATGGATCAGATGGCCTGCTCCACCGGCGGCCTGGTGAATATCGATTTTAAGGGCAAACCGAAGGTGAAGCCCCTCCAGTACAATTTCAGCGAAAAGGGATATCAGCTGGTGGTGGTCAATACCCGCTCCAGCCATGATGACCTGACCGACGAATATGCTGCTATCCGTGAGGAAATGCGGCAGGTGGCGGCTTTCTTTGGGGAAAAGACACTGCGCAGCGTGCGCCCGGAGCAGGTGCTGCGGAATATGCCCGCCTTGTGCAAGGAACTGAGTGAGCGGGCTGTGCTGCGCGCTATGCATTTTTTCTTTGAAAATGAGCGGGTGAAGCAGCAGGTGAATGCGCTGCAGCAGGATGATCTGGACGCTTTCTTTGCCGCTGTGAACGCTTCGGGTAAAAGCAGCTGGACACTTTTGCAGAATATCTATCCCGCCGGCAGCAAACGTCAATCCCTGGCACTGGCGCTGGCGGTGGCAGAAACAGTGCTCAAGGGCCGGGGGGCATGCCGCGTGCATGGCGGCGGCTTTGCCGGTACCACGCTGAACATGGTGCCCCAGGATGCGGTTGACGGCTTTGTGAGCACCATGGAGCAGGTGTTTGGCTCCGGTTGCTGTGTGGTGCTGGACGTGCGTCAGGACGGCCCTGAAGTGGTGTTTACGTCCGAAGAAAACTGATCAGAATATGCAGCCATCCGGTATTTTCAGGCGGATGGCTGTTCTTGTATGGGAGAAAGATGCGATGGCAGATATTCTGGGCGCTGCAGCCGGATGCGGCATGATGGTGATGATTGTGGGGCTGATAGGCTGTTTTCTCAAACGCATTTCCGTCATCAAAGCAGAAGTTGTAAAAGCATGCCTGTTTGTATGCAGTATATGCGGTGTGTTTGCCGTGGGTGAATACGGGCTGATGCTGCTGATGGAAAAAGGCATGTACGGTACGGAAGCGGTGAGCAGTTTTTCGGATATTTTACGGCACGGCTTGTTTGCGCATCTATTATCTTCCGCCGTGCCTGTGCACACCTTTTTGCAGCTGCAGTATATTGTGATGGCGCTGTCGGGGATGCTGATTTATGCAGCCGTGAAAACGGGCGCAGATGAACAGGCGGCGAAAAAAGGAACTGTTCTTTTTTATATGCTGCCCGGAGCGGAACTGTTTTTCCTGCCGGTAAGCTTTGGCTGGGTGCCGCTGGCGGCAGCGGCGGTGATATTTCTGCTCAGGAAGCAGTTCAGCTTCCGGAGAATGGCGGAAAATGATGGGGTTATGACGGGAATGTACGCTGTGTTTGGCATTGTCAAGTGCCTGGTGCTGTACAGGATGGTATCGGGGGTGTGAGACGATGAAAAAACGGCTGTGCACCTGGGCGATGATTGCCCTTGCGGTATTACTGATCCATGATCTGATGCTGATTGTCGGATGCAGTGTGATCCATGGCAATGTGTCTTTTGAAAACCTGAAAACGCTGATCTGGGACAGGCTGACGGTGCCCGGGGATGCGGAGAGATATTTGCAGATCGCAAGGGATGGGTATGCAACGGAAGGGGAACACGCCATCAATCTGGTGTTTTATCCTTTGTATCCGCTGCTGATTCGTATTTTTTCATTTGGTGTATTGGATCTGGCAGCGGTTGGCATGGTGCTGTCCAGGCTGATGCTGATGGGGGCGGGGATTGCGCTGTATGAACTGGCGCTGATGGACGGAAACGGGAAAACGGCATGGATGAGTGTTCTTTTG
>JAFSBN010000147.1 GCA_017437265.1 Clostridia bacterium | reverse complement strand
TAGGTTTGATCACTCCGCGTTCGATCTTACCATAGTAGGCAGTGGAAATCCCAATTCGGTCAGCTACCTCTGCCTGTGTCCATCCCAGACGCACTCGGGCTTTATGGATATGCTGGCCAATGACAGTGTAGCTTACCATTGTTCCACCTCCTGCTTCGTATTTTATCCATAAACACTGAAAATACGAAATCCATATAGAGGCGGAAGCGCCATTATAATGACTATTACGCAAAATAATGTCGTATTTACCATTATAGAGACAGCGCCGAATATCCCCATATTGACAAATAGTCATTATAATGATAATTTGAGGCAGGCAAAAAAGTTCCAACGCATGCCGCGCTGGAACACTTATGGATCAAGATTGCTTTCCGCAAACAGCGGTGAATCAAAGAACTGAGGAATATCAATTCCCAGTCCCTGACACATTTCATGGACAATGCGCAACTTAACTGAATCATAAGAGCAGTTGATTACATTGCCAATCGTGGACTTAGGCACGCCACTCTTCATAAACAGCTGGTACTGTGTCATTTGTTTTTCTTTCAGCAGCTCGGACAGCCGCTCGCTAATTGCTTGGTTCAGCTTCATACTATCACCATCCCTGTCGCTGTACTAACATTTTAGTATTGCGCAAGAATCAAATAGTCCCTGTAACTGTACTGTTTGCCGGTTTTGTGATAGTATGTCAGCAAAGAAGTCGAGGTGATACCTATGAGAGTCACATTCTGTGGTCACAAAGAAGTCAATGATGCAGAAGCTGTAGAGCATTGGCTTCGACAAGTGTGTTCTGACCTTATTGCACAAGGCGCAGATGAATTTCTATGTGGTGGATATGGCCGCTTTGACTATCTGTCGGCTACGGTGCTTCGTGATTTGAAACAACAGCATCCAACCATCCGGCTGATCTTAGTATTACCTTATTTGAACAGCACGATTCTAACAGACGGGTATGATGAAACCATATATCCCCCCTTGGAATCTGTTCCGAAACAGTTCGCCATTTCAAGACGCAATGAATGGATGGTACTCGAAAGTGACATTATCGTCGCCTATGTTCTTCGTGACTTCGGAGGTGCGGCAAAAACGCTACAATATGCTCGCAGGAAGAGAAAGAAGATCGTCATATACAACAATGACAGGAGGGATCAGGAATAATGCGGGCAGTACTCAGATGCGTCTTTCTGATAACTATAGCTATTTTTGCTTATCTAACGCTCACATTTGTACATTATCAATCAGATCGAGCAAGTTGTGTTTGCTCTTTCCTTTCTACGACGGAACAGACTTATGCGATTGATGAACGCCTATACAGAGTATGCGAAAAGGACACTATGAGTTCTGGAACATTTATGCTTGTCAGAACAACCTGCAATCACGGGATGCGGCTTCAGTTGACAGTGATGCCTGATGAAGGGATATTCAAAGGCTATATCGTAACAAATAGCGAAACAAATTAACTAAAGAAAGACACACCCTCAAGCGGTCGCTCAGGGGTGTGCCTATTAATTTTGTTGCCTCTGTATGCGAATTGAAAGGAGAGTTACCGAAATAGGTGTCTTTTACATCAATGGTGTTAACAGTACGCCTTTTGTGAAAAAGTGTGAAAACACCCTTGACAAAACAACTCGCAATCACAGGGGAGATTGTTGCAGGGAGGGGTTGGCCTGATTACCCAGCGGTCATAAGAAGGAAGATCAGTTCCAGAATCAGGGGTGCCCATTTCAGCAGCGGGTATTTGCACACACGGGCATTTAAGGTGGAAAACATGCAGAAGATAACGGCCAACAACACCGAGACAAAATAACCGATGACAAAGGTGAGCAGCAGCGTAAACAGGGCCACTTTCATGTGGGAAGCATAAATAATGTCCATGGGTTTTTCCAGTATTCTGGCCACGGCTTCTGCTTTGCTGCCAAATTTCCCTTCTTCAGCGCAAGCTTCCAGCAGTTCCTTGATCTGCTCCAGAGCGGGCTTGGCCCATTCGGAAAGGCAAAGGTAATAAGTGCCGTCAATTTCATCGGTGACAATTTTCAGCGTGCTGTTTCTGCGCTTGCCCTCGCAGTATTCCACGCTTTCGATTTTTTCATAGGGAATGGTCACGTTTTTGAAGCCGTGCACGTTTTTATTGATGATGTTCACGGATAGAAGGAGTTGCTGTTCTGCCTGCAGAGCATTTTCTCCCAACAGCAGCCGAGTGGCGGGCAGATGCCAGCAACCCTGGGGCTTTTTTTGCGTGAAGGTACTGGGAATCATCATTTTTGCATCCAGTTTCTTTGCCATGGTTATTCATTTCCTTTCATTTTGTCTACAACGGCTTGTACAATTGCCGTCAATTGTGCTTCCAGCGTGGCATCTTTGGCAGTATAGGGAACAGGATTGCCGTCTATAAAATGCACAGCGGCGATGCTGTCATCAATGGTACCGGGGGGCATTACATCTTGCATCACACGATCCCACTCCTGATAATATGTCTTTCCGCGACGCATTCTTTTGAAAAATAGCGAGCGTCGAAACAGCCGGAACAACGGATATAGAAATACAAAATAGGACAGGAGGAACAACCAGATGGTTCTGCCGGAATGGATGTTGTGCAGCCGGGGGACCAAAATCAGCTTTTCCCGGTAATGCTTCAGCACTTTATTGATCTCCCACAATACACCCGGTGTAAAATCAACATACAGAATGACGTACTTTGCTTCCTCCAGATAACCGGTTACCACATCCTGCCAGGTTTCGTTGGACGCATAGCGTCTTACGGCACCCAGAGGCTGCAGGCGTTCCTGGGGTTTGCCGATGGCAATGGGTACGCCGTATTTGGCCATGAAAGCGCACAGGATGGATTCAACGGTGTAGTAGGTTTTTCCGCCGTAATCGGTGGCGGGGATGCCGGTGTTGTCCACATGAAAGGGGCGCAGATAGAGGATTTTGCTGTCTTTTTGTTCTTCCGGTATCTGTTCCGCCTGACGCAGGCGCATTTCTTTTTCCCGCTTTTTTCGCCGGATGTAGGGAAGAACAAAGGAAAGACCCAGGATCAGGAACAACAGGCAGCTGATGCCGATCATTGTGTTTTCCGGCAGGGCATCGGATTGGAACAACAGAATAAACACGAATACTGCAGCAATGCAAACCAAGGACATCAGGAGGCTGAACATATTTTTGACGTTCTTATTCATTTTGTACAAGCTCCGTATTGTTTTTGAAAACGTTTTATTCAGTATAGCACAGACTGTTTTTGTGTGTCAAGAAAAGCAAAAAAACGGCACAATGTGCATTGCTGCTGCTTTCACTTGTGTGGTACGGGGGAAAATGCTATAATCATCCGGTATGAAGCAGGAAGGGAGGAACCACTTTGCGCATTTATTTTGCCCCCATGGAGGGTATCACCGACGCCCTTTTCCGGCAGGCGTATCAGGCCTGTTTCGGGGGCGTGGATAAGTATTTTATGCCTTTCGTCAGCCCCTCCCATTCTCTTTCCTATACGCTTCGGGAGGAGTTTGACCTGCTGCCGGCCCAAAACAGGGGCCTGTTTGCGGTGCCCCAGATATTGGCCAGGGATGCAGGATGCTTTCTGGGGGCGGCCCGCAGCTTTGCGGAGAAGGGATACACCGAAGTGAATCTGAACCTGGGCTGTCCTTCCGGTACGGTGACGGGCAAGGGGAAGGGCTCGGCCATGCTGAAGGATGTGTATCATCTTCGGCGGTTTCTGGATGAAGTGTACTGCGAAGCGCCGCTGAAGGTGTCAGTCAAAACCCGCATCGGCTTTGAAACGCCGGAAGAATGGGAGCAGTTGCTGTCGGTATTTAAGGATTATCCCATCCATGAATTGATCATCCACCCCCGTACCAGAAGCCAGCTTTACCGGGGAGAGCCCCATCGGGCGGCCTTTGGGCAGGCACTGGAAACGCTCAGATGCCCGGTGATTTATAACGGCGATTTGTTCACAGCGGAAAGCGTGCGGGAAGTGACAGGTATGTTTCCACAGGCTGCCGGGGTGATGCTGGGAAGGGGATTGCTTTCCAATCCGGCGCTTTTGCGTCAGCTGCAGGGCGGCGCAGCCCTTTCCATGGAGGACCTGACCCATTTTCACGATTATCTGTTCCGGGCTTATGAAAAAACCTGGCATCCGTTAACCGCCGTAGGCCGGATGCATGTGTTCCTGAAATATTTTGCTCACAGCCTTAATGTGCCGTTCAAATATGTGCGGGAAGCTCTGCGGGCCAATAAGATGGATGCATATCAGGATGCGGTGGGGGAAATGTTTGCACAGGCGAAGCTGAAGGAAGAGCCCCATTATTCCCAACCGGAATGAGGCACTGGTTTTCTGAAACGGAGAAGAGAATATTCCACATCCGTTTTGTCCACAATTTGCAGAAAAACGGCACCTCTTGCTGCTTGTGACAGAAAAGAGAGTATGGTAAGATGAAAACAGGAAAAGACCGACATTCGAAGGAGAAAAGGTTATGAAAATGCTGCTGAAGCTGAGCCGGGAGGCGCTGCGCTACAAAAAGCTGTATGTGCTGGCCATTTTGGGCACGCTGGGGCTGACGGCGGTGAACCTGGCCGCACCCCGGGCCCTTTCCGCCATGACGGGCATTGTGGAAAAAGGCGTGGATCAGGCAGGGCTCACCCAGATTGGCTATCTCACCATCATTCTGGTGGCGCTGTATCTTTTGCGCATCCTGTTTCGATTTATGAGCAATTATCTGGCCCATAAGGCCGCATGGTATCTGGTGGGCGATCTGCGCACCCGCACCTACGATAAAATGGAGCGGCTGCACCTTGGCTTTTTCCATGACAAGCAAACCGGCGATCTGATGAGCCGGGTGGTGAACGATACCCGGGATTTTGAGCTTTTGTACGCCCACATCATCCCGGATATGATTACGAATTTCGTCACCTTTGCCGGTGTATTGGTGGTGCTGCTGCTGATCAACTGGAAGCTGGCGCTGATCACCTGCTTCCCCATTCCGCTGATTCTGGTTTCCGGTGTGATTTTCGCCAAGAAAGTGCGTCCTTTCTTCCGCATTTCCCAGAAAAAAATGGGCGAACTAAACGGCAAGCTGCAGGATAATCTTTCCGGCGTACACGAAATTCAGTCCTTCGGCCGGGAAAAATATGAAACGGAACAGGTGAATGAAAAGAATTTCGACCATATCAGGGCCATGCTCCATGCCCTGAAGGTGAGCGCCGTGTTCCATCCCTCGGTGGAATTCATTTCCTCCCTTGGCACCATATTGGTGGTGGGGTTTGGCGGCTTGCTTGCCTATCATGAGGGGCTGAGCGTAGCCGACATTGTGGCCTTCATGCTGTATCTGGGGCTGTTTTACGGGCCCATTGCCGGGCTGGCCAATCTGCTGGAAAGCACCCAGCAATCCCTGGCCGGGGCGGAACGCGTGATGGCGGTGCTGGATACTCCCTGCGAAATTGTGGATAAGGAAAACGCCCGGGATATGGGCCGGGCAGAAGGCAGCATCACCTTTGAAAACGTCAGCTTTTCCTATCAGGACGATATGCCGGTGCTGAAGGATGTGTCCTTCCACTGCAAGCCGGGCCAGATGCTGGCCCTGGTGGGCCCCACGGGCGTTGGCAAAACCACCCTCACCCAGCTCATTTCCCGTTTTTATGAACCCGATGCCGGCCGCATCCTCATCGACGGGCAGGATATTCAGGGCATCACCCTGGAAAGCCTGCGAAGGAACATTTCCCCTGTTTTGCAGGATACGTTCCTCTTTAACGGCACCATCGCCGAAAATATCGGCTATGCCGTGCCGCAGGCTACCGAAGAGGAGATTGTGGAAGCTGCCAAGGCGGCCAATATCCATAACGATATTATGCAGATGCCCGAGGGCTATCAGACCCAGGTGGGTGAAAGAGGCCTGCGCCTTTCCGGCGGGCAAAAGCAGCGGGTGGCCATTGCACGGGCCATCCTGCGCAAATCCCCCATCATCATCCTGGACGAAGCCACTGCTTCAGTTGACGTGGAAACTGAACAGCAAATCCAGCAGGCCATCAACCAGATCGCCGGCAAGCGTACCATCGTGGCCATCGCCCACCGCCTGTCCACCATTCGCCATGCCGATCAGATTCTGGTGATCGATGAGGGTCGGGTGGCCGAATGCGGCACCCATGATGAGCTGGTGGCAAAGGGCGGCCTCTACGCCCGGATGCACCGCATCCAGGCAGCGGAAAGAGATCGTTTGTAAGCGAAAACCAAAGGCAGGGGCCTGTGGTGAGAGTGCTCTTAAGGATCGGTTTATCTAACAACGAAAAAGTAAACGAGCATCCGGTGTTTCGGATGCTCGTTTGTTTGTTTCACTGAACAAACGCAATGCACGGATACAGTGCGTATAATTGCGTCCTCCTGAAATGATGGGGAATGGGGTTCGTCTGCTCGATAAAGTGGAATTTGTTAGCACTCATACTGAAGGTACTTTGACAAAACCCCATCTTCTTCAAATTCTTCCATAACAACAAAACCATTCTTTTCCAAAACTCTTACGGAAGCATTGTTGTGTGCAAAGGTAAATGCACCGATAGTTTTAATATCGTACCGCTCACAAATATTCTTAATAAACATATTTACAGCCGATGTAGCAATACCCTTAGACCAATATTCAAGTTCAAAAATGCAGAAACTAAGCATACAGTTTGGTTCATCATCCATATCAATGCAATAGCACCAAACATCACCGACATATTTCCCATCGACATACACTGTCTGACCGAAG
>JAFSBN010000146.1 GCA_017437265.1 Clostridia bacterium | reverse complement strand
ATGGGCGGCCGCATTGTGGACGCCATCCGCCATGTAACACCGGATATGAGCCGGGTGCGCCAGGCGCTGCCGGGGCTTTCCTTCTCTTTGCCCCCCATGCAGGATAAATTATCCCCGGAAGAAATTGCTGCCGATCAGGGCGCACGCCTTCTGGAACGGCTGGCGGCAGCTTCCGGCAGTGTGGATAAGGCCTTGCAGGGCGCCGTCCGGGGCCTGTCTCCGCTGACGGCGGCAGAAATTGCCTTCCGGCTGACCGGTATGCACAAGGCTGCCCTGGAAGAGATGCACCTGCCCACCCTTTGCAAAAATGCAGCGGCTTTTTTTGGCAGGCTGCCGTCTCTCATCAGCCCCTGCCTGCAAAAAGGGCCGGACGGGCTGGTCAGGGATGTGCTCCCCTTCTCCTACCTCAGCCTGGATACCTCCCTGCAGTCCCCCTGCCCCACCCTTTCAAAGGCCCTGGATCAATTCTATTTCGGCCGGGACCGGCAGGACCGCATGCAGCAAAAAAGCGCTTCCCTGAAGCATCTGATCAAATCCTGCCTGGAAAAGGACGAAAAAAAGCTGGCCCTGCAGGAAGAGGAGCTGTCCGCCAGTGCCAGAATGGAGGAATACCGCATTGCGGGAGAATTGCTCACGGCCCAGGTGCATCTGGTGCCCCGGGGGGTGGACAAGGTAAACCTGCCCAATTTCTACGATCCCGACGGCGGTGAAATGTGCATCGATCTGGACGTTTCCCTCACTCCTGCCCAGAACGCCCAGCGCTATTTCAAACGTTACCGCAAGGCGCGGGCAGCCCAGCAAATTGCAAAAGAACAAAAAGAAAAAACGCTGCAGGAAATTTCCCTTCTGGAACAGGCTTTGTTTGATTTGAACGCCTGCCAGACAGAGGACGACCTGAAAGACGTGAAGCGCACCCTGGAAGCAGCCGGCATCGTTAAGCCCCAAAGTCAGAAAGGCACGAAAGGCGGTCGCAAAAAGGAACCTCAGCGGGAGAGCAAACCCATGCGCTATTTCGCCCCCGACGGCACCGAAATTCTGGTGGGCAAAAACAGCGTGCAAAACGACCGGCTCACAGGCAGCGCCCGTGGAACAGACACCTGGCTCCACGCCAAGGATATGCCCGGCTCCCACGTGATCTGCCGCAGTGATGCCCCCTCTGCCGAAACACTGCTGTGCGCCGCCAGGCTGGCTGCCTTTTATTCCAAGGCCCGGGGCGTGCAGGTGCCGGTGGATTATACGCTCCGAAAGTACGTGAAAAAGCCCGGCGGCTCCGCCCCCGGCTTTGTGATCTACACCAACCAGCGTACACTGATCATCAACACCACCGAAGGTGAAATTGCTGCCATCGCAGGCGGCGATCCATAAAAGAAAAGCTGCTGTGGCCGGTCAATCCGGTACAGCAGCTTTTATATTACAGTTTTACAGCTTTTCCAGGCGGATGGATTTTTTCTGGTACAGCTTCACGTCCGCAGCCTTCACAAACTCCGGAATGGAGGTGATCTGGCCGTTGCGCACTGCATAGCCCACGCTGACGGTGTAGGTATACCCGGCCATGGCCTGTTCGTTTGCCTTTTCGATATTTTCGTGGATGGTTTCGCACACTTCCCGCACTTCATCTTCCTTGGAAGCCTCACCCACGATGATGAATTCGTCCCCGCCATAGCGGCCGATAAAATAGGACCTGGGTACAGAGCGCTTCAGCACAGAAGCCGTGCGTTTGAGCACTTCGTCCCCTTCCACATGGCCGTAGGTATCGTTGATATGCTTGAATTTATCGATATCCACCATCAGCACATACAGGGATTTGATCTGCTGGCCGGGCTCCGCCGGGGCATTCATCTTGTAATTGAGATACCGGGTGGCCTGGCTGCGGTTGCTGACGCCGGTCAGCTCATCGATGGTGATGCGCATATTCTGCCGATTGATAAACAGCACCAGAAATGCCAGGCTGTAGCCGATGCAAAACATGGGATAATCATTGCCCCAACAGCTTTGCATGATCACAAAGGGCAGCACGATCACGGAAAACAGTGCCTGAGTAATCAGCTTGGAGCGATGAATGAAATATTCCGTCAGCTTCAGCTTGCTGGCAGCAATAATGGAAGGAATGGCCACATACGTTGCACAAACAATGGGATGCAGCGCAAACAAAATGCCCCGGTAATAATCATTCCTGCCATCGATATAAAACAGCCAGCCCGTGGCACCGGTGGTAACGATAAACACAGCCAGCACCGCCAGCGGCAGCAAATACAGCGCCATCCGCCATTTATTTTCCGAAATCAGCGGATCGATTTCCCGCATCGCATACACAAACCAGATACCGGCAAGCGTGGCCTGCGCCAGGAAATAGGAACAGTTCACCATATAGCTGGCACTGATCATAAACGCATCGCCATATTCGTACGTTCCCACAATACGGCACAGCATATCAATAAAACAAATCACAATACTGCAGATCACCAGCGCCCTGAACAGATTGGTTTGCTTTCGCATGTCCGTTTGCAAATTGGTGAAAACCAGAACGGTGCCCTGCATCAAAACGCCAAACACAAGAATAATAAGATATAACGCATCAGCAAGCGCCATTCCCGTTTCCTCCTTTCCGACCCGCCAAACAACCGTTGGTTACTTCCGGGTTATTTTTCTTATTACATCACCGATATACATTATACACCTTTTTATGCACAAATGCAAGTAAAAAGCACCGATTATTATAGCAAATCGGTGCTCTTT
>JAFSBN010000145.1 GCA_017437265.1 Clostridia bacterium | reverse complement strand
GGTTAAAAAGAAGGAGCGGCTAATGGGAACTCCTGCCGAAGGCGAGTGAGAGTGCTACCCTTCGCTAACAAACAAACTCCAATTTGTCGAACAGCCGCTTCCACTTACTCACCATTGGTGAGGGGGCGCAATTATACGCACTGTACCAGCGCATTGCGTTTGTAAACCTGCATAAGCAAATGAGCATCCGAATGTCGGATGCTCATTTGTTCATTGTTGGGTAAGTTGTTCCTTAACAACGCCCCCACCATGACACGTCTTTTTTGTTCATTATTCTTCGTCCTTGAATGCGCTCAGCATGGGTTCCACGTCCAGCCCCTTCTGGCGATCCAGGTAGTTTTTCGTAATCTTGCATACCAAGCCGGACAGGGCGATGACGCCAATCAGGTTGGGGATCATCATCAGGCCGTTGAAGGTATCGGAAATGTCCCAGGCCAGGGAGGAAGTGAGCAGTGCGCCAAAGAGGATCATCACCAGATGGATTACCTTGTACACCTTGGTGCTCTTTACACCAAAGAGGTATTCCCAGGCCTTGGTGCCGTAATGGTTCCAGCCCAGCACCGTGGTGAAGGCGAACAGCAGAATGGCAATGGCCACAAACTTGCTGCCGATATTGCCGAAGCTGAAGACGGAATTGAAAGCAGTGGCCACCAGCGTAGCGTCGGTCACGCCTTCAGCCAGCACACCAGTATCCAGGTTGTACAGGCCGGAGGTGAGCACCACCAGCGCCGTCAGGGTGCAAACGATCATGGTGTCGGCAAACACTTCGAAAATGCCCCACATGCCCTGCTTCACAGGTTCCTTCACGTTGGAATTGGAATGCACCATAACGGAAGAACCAAGACCAGCTTCGTTGGAGAACACGCCGCGCTTGAAGCCCTGCACCATCACTTCCCGGATGGTGGCACCGGCCACACCACCGGCAGCGGCAATGGGCGTAAAGGCCGTGGAGAAGATGGAACCAAAGGCGGGCAGAATATTCTGATAATTCACACCCACGATCACCAGGCTGCCCAGAATGAACAGCACCACCATGAAGGGCACCACTTTTTCCGCAAAGGATGCCACGCGCTTGAGGCCGCCCAGGGTGATGGCAGCAGCCAGGGCCACCAGCGTAATGCCGATGATCAGGGAATAGAGGGTTACGCCTTCATACAGCACCACATCTTTCAGGGCCTGAATGGGGAAAGCGCTTTCGATGTTCACCACAATCTTGTTCACCTGGCCCATGGCACCGATGCCGAAGGAGGCCAGCAGCGTGAACACGGCAAACAGGATGGCCAGCACCTTACCAATGCCCTTGCAGCCCTTCTTGCTGCCCAGACCGTCCTGCAGGTAGTACATGGCACCGCCGCTCCATTCGCCTTTTTCATTGCGGCGACGGTAGAAAATGCCCAGCACGTTTTCGGAATAGTTGGTCATCATGCCCAGGAAGGCAGCAATCCACATCCAGAACACAGCACCGGGACCGCCAATCACAATGGCAGCAGCCACACCGGCAATGTTGCCCACGCCGATGGTGGCGGCAAGGGCCGTGCACAGGGCTTGGAAGGGAGAAATGGCCTTGCCGCTGTTATCGTGACTGATCACATCTTTCTTAAACAGGCTGCCGATGGTATTTTTCCACCAATGGCCCAGATGGCTCACCTGAAATACTTTGGTAATCACAGTGGTAAGCAGGCCGGTGGCCAGCAGCAGCACCAGGCCCAGGGTGGTCCAGATAAAGGTATTTACCACACTGTTACCCGTTTCCAATGCCTTCAAAAATTGTTCCATGAGTTTTTGTCCCCTTTCTGAAAAAGAAAATAGCTGCCTCATCAGAAGGCAGCTCCGGGGGCCGATGCAGACGATGGATGCATTTTGCAATGCATATTTTTTTGCCTGCTCCGTCCTTTTGCCTGAGAGATTCAGCCGCCAAAGCGGCCTTGCACCTTCGGCACTCATCTTCGGATGAGATTCTCCGGAGTTCCCTCCGCCCGCAGTTTCTGGCGAATCCTGCAGGTTTCGTCGAGATTCGTCCTTATTCTACGCACATTTGTCTTTCTTGTCAATACACCCATTGTATTTCTCCTGTACTTACACGGCGTTTTCTGTCACTGAAAACCCTTCTTTTGCCCTTTTCCTTCATTGACACAGCGGGCCGTAAAATGGTATGTTTTATACACAGAGAAAATGAACGTTTCATCCGGATGAAGGAGGTTTCATGATGCGTATTTTTGTTACCGGCGGCACCGGCAATATCGGCCAGTATGTCACATTGGCCCTTCTTGAAAGAGGTCATCAGGTGAAGCTGCTCACCCGCACAGCAGGCCGCATTCCTGCCTGGCAGCAGATGGAAAACGTGGAATTGATCGAAGGGAACATGCTGCAATTGGATCTGCTTGAAAAATCCATTCAGGGCTGCGATGCGGTAATCCACATTGCCCTTGGCTGGGGCAACGATCCCATGGAAATGCTGGATCACGACACCCGGGTAACGGCCTTCATGCTGGACGCAGCTGAAAAAGCCGGGGTGAAAAACTTTATCTTCACCAGTTCCACCGCTGCCACCGGGCCCATGGGCCGGGTAATGGATGAAAACGCACTGCGCATGCCCAATGACCTCTACGGCGCCACCAAGGCAGCCACCGAAATGTACCTGCTGGGCTTCCGCCAGTATTACAGCAAGCAAGGCGGCTACGGTGAAAAGGTAAAGATGCGCCGCAACGTAATCCGCCCCGGCTATACCTTCTCCAACCCCGCCGTGCCCGGCGGCGCTTCCCAGTCCGATGTGCGGTTCAAGAAGATTGCCGACGCCATCGTCAACAACCGGGATATGGAATTCCCCGCCGGCGACGGCACTCAGTTCATCTCCTCCGGCCAAATCGCTCAGCTGTATGTGAAGCTGGTGGAAAGCGATCTGAACGAAGAAATTTTCTTCGCCTTGGGCAACCGGTTCATCACCTGGTATGAAATTGCCCTGGCCGCCAGGGAAATGATGCCGGAATATACGGGCACCATCACCGCCGTGGGTGAAAAAGGCACCCCCGATCTGTATGTGGTGGACAAGATGAAGCAGGTCTTTGGCCTCTCCTTCGATGGTTGGGATGACCTGAAAGACCATATCCGCTGGAATCTGGACCGTGCTATCGCCGCAAAAGAAGGCAGAGACGTACACAGCGTGCTCCACGTCTGGTAACCAGGGATTTCATCCCTGGACCCAGCAGGGCCATCGGCCCTGCACCCGGTAGCGGAAGTTTATTGTCTTATCTGACAAACAATTTCCCGTTGTTACATGAGGAAAAAAAGGCTCCCTTGTGTAAAGGGAGCTGGCCCGTGGGCATGAGGGATTTTGTGAAACACGCAGAAATTCTTTGGCAAAAGTAAATTGATTATTGCGAATTGGCTACGGCACGGCCGCCACACGGGCCCGGCGGCTGATAGCCGCCAGCCGGATGCATTGCATCCGGGGAAAACGAGAAAAAACCGGCAGGAAAGTTAACTTTCCTGACCGGCTTTTTTCTTCGTTTTCATTGTGCCC
>JAFSBN010000144.1 GCA_017437265.1 Clostridia bacterium | reverse complement strand
TTACACCAGCCGGCAGTGGCCTGAACCTCGGGATGCTCCTTTTCGCCAATAAGCAAAACGGGCAATCGACTCTGGGCAACGATCTGGTGCAGGGCCTTTACATAGGCGCAAGTACCATCCCTCACATCCAGCCCCCGGGCGGCGCAGGCATCATACACCTCCGGCGCCACGCCGTGGCTGCGCAGAAGAATGATGCCACCCTTGGCCTGCTGCACATCGCTTACCTGAATAACGCCCATTTCATGCAGCTTGCCGGTGGCCTGAGGATTGTGGATCATCTCTCCCAGGCAATGGCAGGGGATGCCCTTTTGCTGTGCCTCACGGGCTGCCTGAAAGGCAATCTCCATGGCTTTTTTCACGCCGGCGCAGTATCCGGCATGGGCTGCGATCACACAAGGCATCCTTTTCTACCACCCCATATTTGAGCGAGTATAAAGGACTTCGCCGCAAATCCTTTTTTTCCTGCTGAAAAAAATAATTTTTTCATATTTTTATGAACTTTTTTTCAGCGAGCCGTTTTTTGGGCGATTTTGACCGAAAAACAGCGTATTTTCCGGCGTGAAACAGGCAAAAAGACGCTTGTATTCTCAAGGAAAATGTGGTATACTGTTCCTGTGGTCCGTTTTTGCGGCCCATGCTGACGAAACAAACAAAATGAACAATGTGACCTGAAAGAAAGAAGGGTTTAGCGAAGAGTGGGAGCTGCAATGTGCCGGACGGGGATACGGAGGCTTTTTCCGTGGCCCTGAAGTGGTGCTTGTTTGCGGCTGTAGCCCACTCTTTGTGTATTTTCGGAAGCAGAAAAGGAGAAACGTATGGCCCCCAAGAATGCCAACATGCAAAGGATCACGGATATTTGCGAGCGCTTTGCAAAGAAGCTGGAATACTACCTGTGCGACGTGGCCATGGAGAAAGAACCCACCGGCCGTTACCTGCGCATCTATATCGACAAGGACGGCGGCGTGACGCTGGACGATTGTGAAAATTATCACCGTGCTGTGCAGCCTTCCCTGGAAGATTACGATTATGATTTTCTGGAGGTATGCTCTCCCGGAATCGACAGGCCCATCAAAAACCAGCGTGATATTGACGTTTCCATCGGCCTGGAAGTGGCGGCAAAGCTGTATAAGCCGCTCAATGGCATGAAAACAGTACAGGGCCCGTTGGTACGGATGGACGAAAACGAAGTGGTGATCCTGTGCGGGGAAGAAGAAACGGTGCTGCCCCGCAAGGCGGTGGCGCAGGTGAGGCTGGTGCCGGACCTGAGTGCACTGGACGAAGAAGAATAATTTTTTGAAATATCAGAAAGCAGAGGTTTGAAACAATGGCAAATCGCAAGTCTGAAATGTTTGACGCTATCGAGAACCTGGCCAAGGCCAAGGACATCAATGCCGAGCAGATCCTCACCGCCGTGGAAGACGGCTGTAAGGCGGCCTACCGCAAGTATGCCAAATACACCGCTACCCAGAACGAATCTGCCTCCAATCTCTCCGTAATCATCAGCCGGGAACATGACGTGCAGATCTTTGCCCGCAAGGTGGTTGTGGAACAGGTGGAAGACGATAACCTGCAGATCTCCCTGGAAGCTGCCCGCCGTATCCGTCCCAATTTTGAACTGGGCGATATCGTGGAAATTGAAGTGACGCCCAAGGATTTCGGCCGCGTGGCTGCCCAGACGGCCAAGCAGGTGATTCTCCAGCGCATGCGTGAACTGGAAAAGGGCAAGATTTACGACGAATACATCGAAAAAGAAAACGAAATCCTCACCGGCATCGTGGAACGGGTGGATGCGGAAAATGTGTATGTGGAACTGGGCGCCACCCGGGGCGTGCTCAACAAGAGCGAATTCATGCCCGGCGAAGAATATCGCCCCGGCGATCACATCAAGGTGTATGTGCTGCAGGTGTATCGTGCCGGCCGTGAAGCAGGTGGTCCCCAGGTGGCCGTCAGCCGTGTGCATACCGGCCTGGTCAAGCGCCTGTTTGAAATGGAAGTGCCGGAAATTGCCACCGGTATCGTGCAGATTAAGTCCATTGCCCGTGAAGCCGGCAGCCGCACCAAGATTGCCGTGGCTTCCTCCGACGCCGCCATCGATCCTGTGGGCGCCTGTGTGGGCCCCCGCGGCATCCGTGTGGACAAGGTGGTCAGCGAACTGAAGAACGAAAAGATCGACATCATCAAGTGGAGCGCCGATCCTGCGGAATTTGTGGCCAACGCCCTGAACCCGGCCCACGTGGTGAGCGTATATGTTTCCGAAAAGGAAAAAATCTGCCGTGTGATCGTGATGGATAACCAGCTGTCTCTGGCCATCGGTAAGGAAGGCCAGAACGCCCGCCTTGCCGCCAAGCTGACCGGCTGGAAGATCGACATCAAATCCCAGACCCAGGCCGCCGAACTGATGCAGATGGATCTGCCCGAACTGAAAATGGGCGACGGCCAGGTGATTGCCGATGAATACGAAGACGATTATCTGGATATCGGCCTGGATGATGACGATATCGAATAATTGACAAAGGATGATTAAGCGCCATGAAAGAAAGAAAAACGCCCATGCGCATGTGCGTTGGCTGCCGGGAAATGCAGCCCAAGCGGAGCCTGATCCGTGTGGTGCGCTCGCCTGAGGGGGCTGTGTCTATGGACGTGACGGGCAGAAAGCCCGGCCGGGGCGCTTATGTGTGCCGCAATGCCGAATGCCTGAAAAAGGCGCTGAAGCAAAAGCAACTGGAGCGTGCCTTCTCCTGCACGCTGGGAGAAGAAACCCACCAGGCGCTGCTTTCAGAGCTGGAAAGCCTGGAGGGTCAGGATGGCGCGGATTGAAGGGCTGCTGGGCCTGGCCATGCGTGCCGGACAGCTGACCGCGGGGGCCGATCTGGCCCTGCGGGAAATCAAGGCCGGGAAAGCGGCTGCGGTGCTGGTGGACGAAGAAGCGTCCGAAAACACCAAAAAGAAGCTGCGGGACGCCTGTGCTTTTCGCCGGGTGCCCATGCATATCATGGAAGCGGGCCTGTTGGACAGGGCCTGCGGCAGGGAAGGACGCATGGCCGCCAGCCTGAAAAAAGGCGGCATTTGCGATCAGATCCTGCAAATCATCAATCAAACGGAAGAGCCGTTGACATAAATTCTGAATTTATTGCCGATATGGCGGGGGTGCAAGCATCGAATGACCAAGGTAAAACTGGCAGAAGCTACAAAAGAAATCAATCAGCAGTCCGGCGTGATCCTGGAAGAGGCAGCGCATATCCGGCGTAATATTGATACGCTGATGCAGACGCTGCGCAAGCAGGAAGCCCGCTTCCAGCGCGAACAGGAAGAAGAACAGGCCCGCAAGCACCAGGAAGAACAGAAGATCCTGGCCCAGCAGCATACCAAGGCCTGGACCATGCCGGATGAAGAGGAAGCAGCGCCCAAGGCGGCTGCTGCCCCCGAAAAGAAAGAAGAAAAGCAGGCTGAAAAGCCTGCTCAGAAGGCTGCTCCCCAGAAGGAAGAAAAGCCTGCCGTCAAGGCGGAAGAAAAGCCCGCTCCTGTTGCTGAAAAGCAGGAAGAAAAGGCGGCCCCTGCCAAGCAGGAAGAAGCAAAGGCCGAAAAGCCTGCCGCTCCTGTACCCCAGCAGGCAAAGCCCGTTTCTCCCCGGCCTCAGCAGCCCCAGGGTCAGGCCCGTCCCGCTGCGCCTCAGCAGCAGGGTGCGCCCCGTCCCCAGGGCCCCTATGGCCGTCCGGCCAATCCCCAGGGCCCCTATGGCCGTCCTGCCAATCCCCAGGGTCCCTACGGTCGTCCTGCCAATCCTCAGGGTGGGCAGCAGTTTGGCCGTCCCGCAGGGCAGGGCCCCTATGGCCGTCCTGCCAATCCCCAGGGTGGTCAGTTTGGCCGTCCCGCTGGACAGGGCCCCTATGGCCGTCCTGCCAATCCTCAGGGCGGGCAGCAGTTTGGCCGTCCTGCCGGTCAGCAGGGTGGTCAGTTTGGCCGTCCCGCCGGCGGCGCTCCCCGTCCCCAGCAGGGCGGTGCAGGTGCCCGGCCCATGGGCGGTGCAGGCCGCAGCCGTGGCCCGGAACTGGCTCCTGTAGTGGAAAAGGAAAGGGTCAGCAATTACGATCCCAACAAGAAGCAGTATCTGCGGCAGCATGATCCGGAGCATGTATCCAAGAACCGCAAACAGCTGCAGAAGGAAAGCTTCAACGGCTATGACGATGAAACCGTCCGCGGCGGCAAGCGTGCCCGGGCCAGCAAGAAGCAGCAGCCCTCTGCCCAGCAGATGATGGCCCCCATCAAGATTGAAAAGGCCTACATGACGGCTGAAACCATCACCGTCAAGGACATGACCGAACGCATCGGTAAGCCCGCCGGTGAAATTCTCAAGAAGCTGCTCATGCTTGGCATCATGGCCAATATCAACAGCGAACTGGATTTCGATACTGCGTCCCTGGTCTGTTCCGAATTTGATGTGGAACTGGAAATGAAGCTGGACAAGACCGCAGAAGACGCGCTTTCCGATACCAACGTGGAAGACAAGGAAGAAGATCTGCAGCCCCGTCCTCCCGTCATTACCATCATGGGCCACGTGGACCACGGCAAGACTTCCTTGCTGGACTATATCCGCAAGGCGCACGTGACCACCACCGAAGCCGGCGGCATCACCCAGCACATCGGTGCTTATACCGTAAAGCTGAACGGCCGTCAGATTACCTTCCTGGATACCCCCGGCCACGAAGCCTTTACTGCCATGCGTATGCGCGGCACCCAGGCAACGGACATCGCCGTGCTGGTTGTGGCTGCGGATGACGGCGTTATGCCCCAGACCATCGAATCCATCAACCATGCCAAGGCTGCCGGTGTGCCCATTGTGGTTGCCATCAACAAGATGGATAAGCCCTCTGCCAACCCCGACCGCATTATGCAGGATCTGACCAAGTATGAGCTGATCCCCGAAGATTGGGGCGGCGATACCATCATGGTGCCCGTTTCTGCGCTTACCGGTCAGGGCGTGGACGACCTGCTGGAAATGATCCTGCTTCAGGCCGACGTGCAGCAGCTTAAAGCCAATCCCGACCGTATGGCCACCGGTGTTATCATCGAAGCCAAGCTGGATAAGGCCCGTGGTCCTCTGGCCACCGTGCTGATTCAGAACGGTACGCTGAAAGTGGGCGACAATATTGTGGCCGGTATGGCGTCCGGTCGTGTGCGTGCCATGCTCAACGACCGCGGCGAACGTGTTCAGTCAGCCGGTCCCTCCACCCCTGTGGAAATTTCCGGCTTCACTGAAGTGCCCTCTGCCGGCGATGAAATGCTGGCCGTGAAGGACGACCATCTGTCCCGTCAGGTGGCCCAGGAACGTAAGGATAAGCTGAAGGCCAGCCGTGTGGCTGCTTCTGCCAAGGTGTCTCTGGATAACCTGTTTGCCGGCATCGCCGAAGGCAAGGTGGTGAACCTGAACATCATCATCAAGGCCGACGTGCAGGGCTCCGTGGAAGCGGTGAAGCAGGCCCTGGAAAAGCTGAGCAACGACGAAGTGAAGGTGCGCGTGCTGCACAGCGCCGTGGGTGCCATCACCCAGGACGACGTGAACCTGGCTTCCGCCTTCAATGCCATCATCATCGGCTTCAACATCCGTCCCGATGCCACTGCCCGTGATGCGGCAGAACGGGAAGGCGTGGACGTGCGGCTGTACCGCATCATCTATCAGGCCATCGAAGATGTGGAAAAGGCCATGAAGGGCTTGCTGGCTCCCGAATTCAAGGAAGTGCTGCTGGGCCATGCTCAGGTGCGCAACGTGTTCAAGATCACCGGCGCCGGCACCATTGGCGGCAGCTACGTCACCGACGGCAAAATGCAGCGTAACGCTTCCGTGCGTCTGCTGCGTGACAACGTGGTGATCTTCGAAGGCAAGCTTTCCTCCCTCCGCCGTTTCAAGGACGACGTGCGCGAAGTGGCCACCGGCTACGAATGCGGCATCGGCCTGGAAAACTACAACGATATCAAGGAAAACGACGTGGTGGAATGCTTCATCATGGAAGAAATCGAACGATAAAAGACTGGGCTTTTATGCGGGAGGATGCTTTTGAGTCAAAAGCACCCTCCCGCACCCTCCCGAAAACCTGTACGGGATGGAGCAAGAATAACGGAAGGGCTGCTTTCCCCGTGCTGCTTTTACATTTTTCATTTTAGAAACAGGAAGAAACTTTTCGAAAGAAAAGGGTGGCTTTCTTTGGGAGAGCGCGAGAGGGTCTTTCTTTTTCCTGAAAGAAAGATTCTCTCGCAATATGAAAGGATCACTGAATGGCTAATTTTCGTATTGACAGAATTTCCGAAGAGGTGCGCCATGCGCTGGACAGCATCATCCGGGAAATGAACGATCCCCGCATCAGCGGCACCTATTGCATCACCCGGGCCGACGTGACAAGAGATTTGCGTTATGCCAAGGTGTATGTGAGCGTGCTGGAAGATGATAAGGCCGATGATATGCTCAAGGCTCTGAAAAAGGCTGCCGGTTTTATTCGCCGGGAGCTGGGCTTTCGGGTGGATCTTCGCTATACGCCTGAACTGATCTTTGAGCGGGATCGCAATATTGCCTATGGTGTGCATATTGCTCAGGTTCTGAAGCAGGTGGCACCCAAGGCGGAAGAAACGGAAGAAGAATAAAATAAGGGGGAGCGCCTTTCTTGCAAAGACCTCCCCTTTCTTCCATTCTATCAAGGAAAGGGAGAAAAGCATGATCAAAGCATTTGGTACCCCTTCTCTGGCAGATGCACTGAAAAAAGCACAGAAGATATTGCTGTGCACCCATATCAATCCGGACGGCGATGCCATCGGCTCCACGCTGGCTGTTTGCCATGCGCTGAAAAAAATGGGCAAGGATGCGGTGCCTTGCTGCGCCGATCCTGTACCGGGGAAATTGATGATGCTGCCGGGGGCGGAATGGTTTAAGCTTCCGGAGGACGTGAAGGAAGAAGGGTTTGATCTGGCCTTTGCGCTGGATGCGGCGGATGAGGGCCGGATGGGGCATGCGAGGGCGCTGTTTGAAAAGGCGCCGGTTACCGTGCAGGTGGATCATCATCCCACCAATCCTTTGTATGCCCAGGTCAATGCGGTAGACGGCGATGCAGCGGCCTCCGGCTGTGTGGTGTATCGGCTGCTGGTGCATATGGGCATGGAAATTACGCTGGACATCGCCAAATGCCTCTATGCTGCCATCAGTACCGATACGGGCAATTTCTCCTTTGAAAATACGGACGGCGAGGCCTTTGCCATTGTGGCCGAACTGGTGCGGGCCGGGCTGCCGCTGAATGAAATGAGCCGGAACCTGTTCCTTTTGCAGGAAGAAGCCCATATCCGCCTGCTGGGCCGGGCCTTGAACACATTGCGCATCTTCGGCCATGGCAAGTGTGCCTGCATGCAATTGGCCCCGGCGGATTATCAGGCGGCTCATGCAACAGGGGAGCACAGCGACGGCATTGTGAACTATGCCATGAACCTGTGGGGCGTGAAGATGGCTTACCTGGCCGACGAAAAGGAAGACGGCATGGTGAAGGTGAGCCTGCGGGCATTGCCGCCCTATAACGTGGCCAAAGTGGCCCAGAAATTCGGCGGCGGCGGCCATGTGCTGGCGGCCGGATGCCGGTATCAGATGAAACTGGAAGAAATGTGCGCTGCACTGGAAAAGGAAATGTGCAGCCAGCTTGAGGAAAATAAATGAACGGCTATATCAATCTGCTCAAACCCCCGGGTATGTCTTCCGGTGCGGCGGTGGCGGTGGTGAAAAGGCTGACGGGGGAACGTGTGGGCCATGCCGGCACGCTGGACCCGGAAGCGGCGGGCGTGCTGCCCATCATGATCGGCAGGGCCACAAGGGTATTGGATTATTTCACCGATAAAAGCAAAAGCTATGCGGCTCAGATCGCCTTTGCCGGGGAAACGGATACTCAGGATGCCCAGGGGGTATTGGTGAAAGCCTGTGAAAAAGTGCCCTCCCGGGAAGAAGTGGAGGATATTTTGCCTCGGTTTTGCGGCACCATTTTGCAGCGGCCTCCGGCCTATTCGGCGATTAAGATCGGCGGAAAGCCGCTGTATGCCCTGGCCAGAAAGGGCGAAATGGTGGAAGCCAAAGAAAGAGAAACGGAAATTTCCAGCCTGACTTTGGGAGAACATGTGGCGGAAGATGCATTCATGCTGTATGTGGATTGTGGCAGCGGTACATACATCCGTACCCTGTGCCATGATATCGGGTGCGTCCTTTGCTCACCGGCCCATATGCGTTTTTTGCTGCGCACCCGGCACGGCAGCTTTTCCATTGAGAACAGTGTCACCATTGAAGAAATGATGCAGGCGGCGGAGCAGGGGAAGCTGGAAGAAATGCTGCTGCCCATGGATTACCCGCTGCAGCAAATGAAGCAGCTGCATGTGGATGAAAAGTATGCCACACCGGTGAAAAATGGGGCCAAGCTGCCCCTTTCCCTGATGCCGGAAGCGGCGGAAAACGAGATTTTCCGGGTGTATCTGAATGGAACGTTGTGCGGCCTGTACCGGAAGGACGAAGATGTGCTGCATTGCTGCATCGGGCTGTATCAGGAATAAAAAAAACAAGATGCGAAAGCGCATCTTGTTTTTCTTTACATAAAATTGACGATGGCATATACCAGATGACAAATGGTGAAAAGAAAGCCGGGAATCAGCGCGGGGTAGTTTTTCCTGTCCAGTGCAAAAAGAAGAAACACCAAACAGGGAGGAAGGGTAAGCCCCAGGATGACCGGCGGATTTGTGATGCCTGTGTAGTAGAAAATCCAGCAGGTGCAGTACAGAAGAAGAAAGAATAAAGATGTAATGATCAGCGGAGAAAAGCGCAGCGGTTTTCTTTCCCGGCGGAGCAGAAGACACAAAAGCACGTTCATGGCCACCTGACACACAGAAGCAATGCTGTCCCACACAGGGGTGATGGATTCCGTGCGCAAAACATCGTTTGGTGCCGGGCAGGCGAACCAGATAAAATTGGGCAGCATTACCAGCAGGAAAACAATCAGCCCCATGGGCTCAAACCCGAAACGATATTTTTTCAGCATAAACAGAATTTACTCCACTTCCCAGGGCAGGTTGACAAAGGTGATCTGATGCCCGGCGGCAGGGAGGAATTTTTCCAGAAAATCCGCCATGGAAAAGGCAATGGAGGATGTGTTCACGCAAGGGTGACAGCCCAGCATGGCCATTTTTTTCACGTCTTCATCCATCACCAGCGTCACATCCTTTGCGCTGTCAAATACCAGCCCCATGGGGCTGACGGCGCCGGGGGAGATATGCAGATATTCTTCCATTTTTTCCGGCGGAGCAAAGGAAAGCCGGGAAACGCCCAGCAATTTGGAAAACACTTTGGTTTTGAAGGGTTTATTTCCGGGCAGCAAAAGCAAATAAAATCTGGTCTTCTGGCTGTTACACAAGAACAGATTTTTACACATTTCCACGTTTAAGACGGCATCGGCGGCCAGGCAATCCTCCATGGTGTGCACTTGAGGATGGTCCACCCGGGTGAAGGGGATGGCGCACTTATCCAGAAAATCATATACCGCCTGTTCGTTATCGGCCCGCTGATCCAAAGGGGCCCCTGTTTCCAATTGCAGCATGGTTCATTCCTCCTGTATCGCCGGAAAGTGTAGCATTTTTCCGGGGCCCCTGTCAAGCAAAGTGCATATTTAACACAATCAGAGCATATCCATGGACAGGAGCGATAGGAGGCGACGCAATATGGAATTACAGTATATGAAAGATCAATTGGAAACGGAGCAGGTTTTGCAGGCAAAGCCCACACAAGTGACGGTGGAAGCGGAAGCGGCATTGCCGGGCGGGCTGAGAGAAGAAGCGAAGGTGTATTTCGCCGATGCCTCTGTCAGCGTGCAAAGCGGCGAAATGAACGGAAGCCGGGTGGTGGCAGAGGGCAGGGTCACCTTCCATGCCCTGTACGCTCAGGGAGATATGCGCCATGTGGCGGCGTTGGAAACGGCGGCAGATTTTACCCAAAGCCTGCCACTGAAGGAAGAAATGCCGTCGGCCGCGGCAGGGGCTGTGCGGCCCAGGGCACAGGTGCAGCATGTGAGCGCCAAGGCATTTAACGGCCGGCTGCTGCTTAGAGCCGTGATTTTGCTGACGGCAGAAGCAGCGCTTCCCAGAACTGTTTCCTATATCCGGGATCTGGCAGAAAACAAGGATATTCAAAAGGATATGCAGGTGCTTTCCCTGCAGCGGGCAGTGGGGGAAGGAGAAGGGCAGATGCTGCTGCGGGAAGAATTTGATCTTTCCGATGTGTTGCAGGTGAAGGAAACGCTGTATGCATCCGCCCATGCCCAGGCGGAGGATATTTTCGGCGGTGCGGACGGCCGGGCAACGGTGACGGGGCATGTGGAGATTGAAGCGTACCACACCTCCCTCATGCCGGGCAGGCCCCTGATTTTCACCCGGCACACCGTGCCTTTTGAGCAGACGGTGAACCTGACCGGCGCTTTGGGCAGCCAGATGGCAGCGACCACTTCCGTTCGGGATGTGGCGGTGCTCAGCCAGGATAATGGAGACGGCGGGCGGCTCATGCGGGCGGAGGTGCAATTGTTCACCGAGATCACTGCTGTGGAAAATACGGAAACGGAAGTGATCCGGGACGCCTTCACCACCCAGGGGGAAACAATGGAGCTTACCCGGCAGCATGTGGTGTTCCGCTCAGGCACCATTAACGAACAGACAGCAGAAAGCGGCAAGCTGACCCTGGTATTGCCTGAGGGCAGCCCCCGGGTGAAAACAGTGCTGCTGGGCTTTGCTCGCCCCATTTTGCTGGGGACGGAACAAAAAGGGGCAAAGCTGCATGCGGATGGCGTGATGGAAACCACCCTGCTGTATATAACCGACGACAGCGATGTGCCAGTCAGCGTTTCTTTGGAAGAGCCGTTCCACACCGTTTTTTCCACCGAAGCCGGGCAGGAAGCGGCGCTGCAGATGAGCGTCAGTCAGGTGGATGTGAGTGCCGTGACGGGGGACAGGGTGGAAATGAAGTACATCCTGCATCTGCATGCCTTTGGGGTGAACAAAACCCATGCGGATGTGGCTGTCAGCGCTGTGCCGGGGGAAGTGAAGCAAATCGAAAAAGGCGTGGCGCTGTATTTTATACAGCCCGGGGATACGTTGTGGGACATAGCGCGGCATTACCGGATGGCAGTGCAGGAGATATGCCGGATGAACCCGGATCTTTCCATGCAGCCGGCCGCCGGCACGCCGGTAATCACATACCGGCGCTGAAAAATAATAAACCAAGCAGCACATAGCTTCGTTTTTCCAAGGACAGATTGAAAGCAAAAGCGCTGGAAAGAACGCCAAGGACACTGATGCCCGGCAGCAGCGGCGGCAGCGGAAGCAGTAACAGATTGCATATTTTCAGCAGTACGGAAAGCGTAAAAAATCCACCTGCCCACGCAAAGAAAAGCCGGGCAAAATGCAGCCGGCTTTTTCGGGGATAGGGATAGCGGGCAGCAGGCAAAAAAGCACACACTGCCATCCACAGAAGCAGTGCTGCCCCGCCGCCGCCCGCATGCCAAAGCGCTGTGCCCAGCCAGACGATGGGCAGGCCAAGCATCATTTTCTTTTGCATACGGGCGGCGCTCAGCTTCATTCCTGATAGACCGTCATGTCCGTCAGCATGCTTTCCATGGCAGCGGTCACCTGGGAAAGATCCTGGGCATTGTCCAGCTGTTCGGTCAGCTTTTCAATCTCCTGTACCTTGGCGGCATCATCGGTGACATATACGCCGGTGATGCTTTTTTCAATGGTTTGCACCCGGCCCAGCACCATCTTTTCCAGCCTTTCGTCCACGCCGCCCTGATACTGGTCATTCATCTGCAGGCCTACCAGCGCCTTATCCTCGTAGGCGATCACATACGCATCGTCCACTTCGGACAGCTGTTCCACGGCGTCTTCCATTTCTTCGGATGCCGTTTGCACGTCCTTCAGGCTGGTCAGGCCCATCATGGCGCTGACGCCTTCCTGCATGTCGGACAGGATGGGCATCTGCGTGGTAAGGGCAGAATTGTTGGGGGATGTGTTGTTCTCTGTGCCCGGGGATGTGCTGGGCATCATGGTGCTGTTCCCGGGGGTGGGGGAAGACAGGGTGTCGGCATTGCCGGCACAGCCGGTCAGCGTAAGCGCTGCAACAAGCAGCAGGCAACCAAAGTATCCGATTTTTTTCATGAAAAATCGCCTCCTCGCAGCTATTGTGCGCAGGGAGACGATCAATTATCAAAGGGAAAGGATGGGGAAAAAAGAAAATTTGACAAGAAATTTTTTTCAGGCATCCAGGTATTCCATGCCGCCGGGCAAAAGCGGCCGGGAAGCATCGCAAAGCTGGGCTTTTTCCGTCTGGCGGCGACGCAGTGCCTGCAGCCTTTCCAGCCTGTCCTGCACCCGGAGGGAAAGCAGGGATTTGGCCTGATATTTTTTCATCAGCACCCGGGTGCCCACGGCGGCCGGCACGGCAGCCACAGGCCCGGCAAGCGCCGTTGCCACGGCACCCACGCCCATGGCGGCGCCTGTTTTCAGCATCCGCTGCAGCCCGTCGCTGAAGCCTGCCTTGCCCGTTTTTTTGCCCATGATCACCTGCATTTCTTCCGTTACGGCAATTACGGCAAAGGGCGCGGCGGTGGTGATCACGTCCAGCACACCGGCGTCTTCAATCAGCCCCAGGTCCACCGCAATGTTATCTGCATAGGAAAGCCCGGCCGTCACGCTGTCGATGAGGGTGTCTTTCTTTCTGCTTTTGTACTTTTCCACCAAAGCGGCGAAATCAGCCATGCAACCACTTCCTTTTTCAATCGGCTGGGCAGCTTGTCCATCCTTGCTGCTGTATCTATTTTACTATGTTTTGGCATGGAATGTCAAATTGGCACAGAAACAAGCGTGCGTACGGGGCAGGGGCCTGTGCGGCCTACTGGAGCAGGGGGCTTCTCGCCCCCTGTACCCC
>JAFSBN010000143.1 GCA_017437265.1 Clostridia bacterium | reverse complement strand
ACAAAACAAAACGGTGTATAGTTACATGCAATTCCGTTTTTTGCTTCATACTTCTCCTGTTCAGTCTCAATAAAGGTCTCTAATAAACCATTTGATTCTGTTTTTTCAATCGTCAATTGTTTCACCTTCAAATTCAAGTTTATCGTTTTCATTCTATCACAGCACTACACAAAACCGTAAACCATTCAAAGGCTTGCGGTTTCGTTATTTACAAGATGCAAAGTGTAGGATAACTCCTTCCTTTACATCATACCTTCTGTAAAGGGAGCCTTTTTCTACTCACATCAGCGGGTTTTTCTTGTGCCAGCGGGAAATGGTTTGTTAAACAAAATGAGCAGCTTCCAGAAATTCCCGGATCATTTGCCCGAAAACGCTTTCGTCCTTTTCGTCCCGGGCGCCAATATAGGCGCAGTGGTTGCCGTGCATCAGCACATGATCCACATGACTGATGCCAAAATGGCGCAGGGTGGAAAGCATGAGCATGGTTTGTTCGTAGCGGTTTTGCAAATCATGATCTGACACAATGAACCGCATGGGCGGATAATAATCCTGTGTGCCCACATGATACAGGGCGCAGCTGTCATCCACGATCACCCGCCGGCCATCGATACCCCTTTCCTTCAGCACGCGGAAATGGGCCGTGGGCTGGCCTGCGTCGTGGAAATAGCCGGCTATATCCGCATTGCTCATGTGGTAGCGCGCCATATACTGCGGATCAAAGCAGAGCATCATGCTGATGTAACCCCCGGCAGAACTGCCGCCAACAAAAATTTTCTCTGCCTGATAATCGGAAAGATGTTCCTTGACAAAATGCAGTGCCTGCGCCGCGTCCCACAGAAAATCCGGGTAGTGAGCGGCGGGGTACATGCGGTAATTGACGGAAGCCACCGCATAGCCTTTTTCCGTCAGGTACTGAGCCGCAGGCATTATTTCTTCCTTATCCCCCGTCTCCAGCCCGCCACCATGGACATAGAAAAAGAGGATGCCATTGGCTTTTTCCGGCAGATAAACGTCCAGCAGGCGAAGCGGATCCGTAGGGAGAAAATAGGGAATATCCTTCAGAATTTTCATTTCGCAGCCTCCTTATCCAGCTTTTTGTTGCGGAAATACAGGCACAAATCTGCGCCCACCATGATAAAATTCAGGCAATAGAAGAAAAGCACATACCATTTGGTGCCAAGCTGGGCCATATAGGAAGGGTTCAGAAATTTGGACAGAATGCCGGCAATATAGCCAAAGAAAATGAGACAAAGGAAAGAAAGGCTTTTGCCCCTGGTGCTGCGTGCTTTCCAGGATTTGATCACATTCATGGGCCAGGAAAAACCAAAGGAGACAATCATGATCACTTCCAGTATTTCAGCCACATACCTTCCCTTCTTTCAGCCGTTTTTCAATCTGCTGCCAGTAAAGATGAATAAAATCGATATCCGTCAGGCTGTACAGCATCCGGGCCCCGGCGGCGTCCTCGATTTCATTCACCACCCACTGCCCCTTGTGCCGGATAAAATCCACGCCGATATAGTCGCTGTTCAGTTCTTTTTGCAAAATGCGGATGGCAGAAAGCTGATCCGGAGTCACTGCAAACAGCTCCACCTGTCCCCCCAGGGAGTAATTGCTGCGAAAATCGGTTTTGCAGGTGCGCTTTACTGCTGCAAATACATTTTCTCCCATCACATAGGCCCGCACATCCACCCCCGGTTCGTCGCACAAAGGCTGCAGAATATAGGGACAGTCTTTCAACCGTTTCTTTACATCTGCGTAGCTTTGCGCATCCTTTACCAGAAACACTTCGCTGCCGCCGTGACCGCTGCGGCTTTTTGCCACAAAGGGAAAGGCCGGTTCGTTCCCCGGCAGGAAGGTGGGCATACAGGGAAGGGAAAGGCCCTGAAACAATTGAAATGACTGCCATTTATCGTTGGCAATCCGGATGGTACGGCTGTTATTGATGCTGGACTTTCCGGCATTTTCAAAAAGCGTGCTGAAGGCAGCGTGACGGCTGCGGTTGATGCAGAAATCGGCAGCGGAATGGTTGATTTCTTCCTGTTTATTTTCTGCAATATACAGGCTCAAAAGATGACCGTGCCGCGCCCCTTCCTCCTGCAGGCGGCGGATGAACCAGCTGTTTTTATCCGCATCCTTCAAATCGTAGAGGATCATACCCCGCATGTGATCGCCTCCCGGATATAATGCATGATATGGCTGGAAAGATCGATCCCGGTGGCCTGAAGGGTGGATTTGAAATGAGGGTTGGAGTTCACTTCACAGATGATGGGTTCATCATTCTCCCCAAACATCACGTCCACCCCGGCAAAATCCAACTTCAATGCCCGGCAGGCATCCAGCGCAGCCTTTTCCTGGGCAACAGTGGGGGTATAGGGCGCCATGGAACCGCCATTGGAAATATTGGAGCGGAAATCATTTTCATTATAGCGCAGCATGGAGGCAATCACCCTGTCCCCCACCACGTTCACCCGGATATCCCGGCCATGGCTTGTGCTGATATACTTTTGCATGATAAAATCCTTGTATCCCAGGCCGGCAATGATCTGCTCTGCCTGCTGCCGATCATGGGCCAGATACACCTGCTGGCCGAAGGAGCCATAGGCTTCCTTGATCACCATGGGATAGCCAAGCTGTTTTTCGGCTGCGTCCAGAAAAGAAAGATTGCAATAACCCATGGCTTCAAAGGTTTTGGGTGAGAGAATGGTATCCGGTGTGGGCACGTAATGGGCAGAAAGATGAAGCGCGGTGAGGGCTTTGTTATCGCAGGCTTCCACGGCAAAGGCGCTGTTGAACAGCCTTAAGCCCGCCATTTCCAGCTGCCTTGCCAGATACACATCTTTATCCCAGAACACGGCGAAATCCGGAAGCACATCAAAAGAAGCCCCCACGGGGCATTTCAGCTGCGCCGTGGTTTTCATATCCAGCCTGATATGTTCTTTTTCAGCGGCAGCACACAGCATGCCGTAAATTTCCTGAAATTTTTGCGTATCCAGAAAGGGGTTCACAATGAGCCAGCCTTGCATGAAGCATTCCCTCCTGCGCTGCGATGATGGAAAAAGTATAGCACAAAACAGGAGCGAAGTCCACAAAAACGGTTTGCAAAGCAGGCAGAATGTGGTACACTGAAAAAACGTTGAAGACAAAAAGGAGGGAAGCGGCATGGCGCAGGTGGTGGAAATCACATCCCTGGAGGATGAACGGCTGGGCCCGTACCGGCAATTGACCGGCAGGCAAATGCAAAGGGAAAAGGTGTTTATCGCAGAAAGCGAACCGGTAATCCTGGCCGGGCTGGAAAAGGGATGCCGGCCGCTGTCCCTTCTGATGGAAAAGCAGCATATTGAAGGAAAAGGAAAAAAACTGGTGGATAAATGCGGCGTGCCCGTTTATACAGGGGAAGATGCGCTGCTGGAAGGGCTCACCGGTTTTCGCCTGAGCCGGGGCATCCTGTGTGCCATGGAACGGCCGGAAATGATGCAGCCAGAAGATATTTTGCTGCACGCCCGGCGGATTGCGGTATTGGAAAACGTGGTGGACGGCACAAACGTGGGGGCGCTGATGCGCTCTGCCGCCGCTTTGGGGGTGGACGGCGTGCTGCTGACGCAGGACTGCTGCGATCCCCTGCAGCGCCGTGCTGCCCGGGTGAGCATGGGCGCAGTGCTGCGCATGCCCTGGGCATTTTGCCCGGATCCGCTGACGCTTCTAAAGGAAACAGGCTTCCAAACAGCGGCTCTGGCCCTGCGGGAAAATGCCCTTTCCATTCAGGACAATCAACTGAAACGGGCAAACAAGCTGGCCCTGTTTCTGGGAGCGGAAGGGGAAGGCCTCCGCCAGGAAACCATTGACGGATGCGATTTTGCGGTGATTATTCCCATGCATCATAACGTGAATTCCCTGAATGTGGCGGCTGCCGGTGCGGTAGCGTTCTGGGAATTGTGCAAACAGGAAAGGACGGAAGCATAAATGGCGGAAGAATTTTTGTGCCTGATGGCGGAGTATTGCGAAGAGGATCAGAAGAAAATCTCCGTCTGGTATGATGCACTGCAAAATGCAGGCTTTCAGGGCATGCAAACCCCAAACCTGAAGCATCACATCAGCCTCGGCACCTTTCCGCTGGATCAGGAAGAAGCGGCCAAGGCTCTGGTGCGGCGCATGGCCCGGCAGCTTGCCTCTGTGCGGGCGAATATCCGTCACGTGGGCGTAATGCCCGGCGGCCGGGTGCTTTTTGCTGCGCCGGATATGACGGAGGAACTGGTGTCTCTGCAGCGTGCCACCGGCTGCAAAAAAGTAAACGGCTTTGACTGGCTGCCTCACACCACCATGCTGATCGATGAACCGAACGTGATCGCCGCTGCGCTGCCCACCCTGATGCAACATTTTACACCCATTCCCGCTACCATCGACCGGCTGGAATTGTGCGCTTTCTGGCCCACCCGGCATATTCTGACCGTGGAACTGAAAGGGATTTGTCAAGAATAAATTCATCCAATCTAATAACAACACATCAAAAAAACACAAACCTCCTGCCAATGCGGGAGGTTTGTTCATGCTTGAAATTTGGGGACGTTGTTTGACGATTATATTATGCGTTTACAGAATAATCCTTCTTAAAGCCATGTGCTCCAAAGATTTGCCATTGTCCGACACCCAACCTTTGCATGATCGCCTTTCGTTCTTCTGCGCACAGCTTGGGATCCGTATCCACCGAGGTCATCAGGATAGGCGCATACTGGTTGTACTTTGCCTGCTCCGGTGTCAGTCCATGGGTGTTGACATAGATATCGCCGGTAAAGGCCAGGTGATGCTCGTAGTCAATCAGGACCACCTCTCCGGGCAGATGACCGCCCTTGCCTTCGTATACTTCAAAGTGCAATTCCTCAAAATCAAAATATCCAATGGGCGTAAGCGGGGCGTGCAGCTCCTGCATCTCAGTCCAATGTGTGTTGATCTTCGCCGGATCAACAGCCCTGTAGGAGGTGAGGATCTTGCAGATGTTGATGTAGGGCTTATGCAGGGGATTCTGTTCCCGGTATCCGTCCTGTTTGGCATATTCCCGTTTCAGGCAGGTTGCCGTTCTGGGGCTGGCGATGATCTCGTCAAACAGGGGAAGCAGCCCGCAATGGTCAACGTCGGCATGGGTGACAAGGATAGTTTTTCTCATCCGATCAAAGTCCGGAAGGAGCTTGCGGAAAACATGATGCATTTCGTTTTGGTAGCAGGCGTATCCGCTGTCAATGAACAGCACTTTCTGATGGCTTCTGATGATGATGGTATTGCTGCCGCAGGGCGGCTCAATCAGGATGATTTCGGTCTGATCGGTCACCTTATGGTTGCTGATTCTGGGAACGAAATTTTCTCCCCGGGACGCTCCCAGCAGCTCCGCAAATTTGCTGATGCTGTCAAAGGTTCTGTAGGGGGACAGGCCATGTTCATCCAGCGTCTGCATGGCAAGATTTACATGCACCAGCAATTCCTGACGCACAGCATCGTCCAGCCCCATGGTTTGCGCAAGGCTGTTGACATAGGTATTGTAGAATATGCTGTTATCATAAATTTTTTCGGAACGGTTGTAATCGATGACCCGCACCTTGCAGATTTTTTCTGCTTCGCTGAGAAATGCGGCGATCTGATCCGGTTCATCCACATACAGGCCCATCTTGAAATACTGATAATCGGTACCGTTTTCCTGAGAGCTGATGTAGGAGATGTTCATGCGGAATTCATGAATAAGCCGGAGCACATTGGATACGCTGCCCGGCACATCCGGCAGGCAGAACTCCACCAGAACCACACTGGTTCTGGATGAATTGCTGTTCAGATAGCCGATTTTCTCAAGCTCCACATCCGCTTTTTGCAGCTGTTCTTCGGTTCCTTCCACATCGATAAACAAGGTGTGGGAATCCACAGCCTTGTTATAGCTGACGCGGGTGATGTTCACCCCCAGCGCAGAAAAGCACTCGCTGGCTTTCAAAAACGCACCAATATGGTTGGGCATGGAGGTAACATAAGATTTTCGCAAACAGAACACCTCGTTTCATGAACTTTTTCAAGGCCCTGGAAGAGAGAACATTTACTCTGCCGGGCGGCATTTCACAATGGCTTCGGTCACATCCGTCAGCACCACCTCGCCGTGCTGGTTCCGGGCTATAATGGATAATTCCACCAGACCATTTCTGGCACTGCGCCGCTCTGTTTTGGTGATGGTTGCCGATGCTGTCAGTACATCATTTGCAAAGACAGGTTTGATCCACTCTATTTTGGTGGACTTTCCGGCAAGCAATTCCTCACCGAAAAAATCCACTTCCAGATATTTTGCCCATACTGCCATGAAGGACATAACCCCCGGAGCGATCAACTGCCCAAAGTGCGTACCCTTTGCATATTCCTCATCCGTATGCAGGGGGATCGGGTCATAGAGACGGGCAAAGTCCAGCATCTTTTCTTTTTCGATAACCACAGGAGCAATCTCCAGCATCATTCCGGTTTGAATATCCTCAAAATACATAACCATCCTCCTGCGTCAGGTGACGGGATTCTATCTGAAATAAAAAACCGCCCCAAAGCCTATGCTTTGAGACGGGTGTAAACACATCCGCGGTACCACTCAAATTGCAGCTATTGCTGCCCCTCAACGGTTTCCAATAACCCCTGTGCATTTACGCAGCCTCACGGAAATCCCTACTTTACATAGTTTTCGAAATTTCAACTCGGAAGGGATGGGCTTTTGAAGCTTCTGCCGCCGGTTCACACCTGCCACCGGCTCTCTGAAAACGTCTGCTTCCGCCGTCTTCGTCATCGTCTTTCAGGTAATATGAAATTATGCGTATTTTAGCTCACTGATGGGTGCCTGTCAATCCATTGCCAATAGAAATACAGTCGAAATACATTATACCTGCTGCAAAGAGAAGTGGCAGCCCGAAGGGTTGACGGAGGGATTACTGCCTCGCATCCGGGGAAAACAACAAAAAAGGCGGAGGAGAAACCCTGCTTTCTCTCCCGTCCTGTTTTGATTGTTTTCATTTTACCCGTGGTGCTGTTTTTTGTCTCCTCAACTTTCATGCGGAAACAATTCTGTTCAATACAATTGTATGTCGCACTCCGGGTGCAGGGGCAATGTCCCTGCCTCTGCTACGGCGTTTTTATGATTTATTCAGGAATGCCGTCCCGGTCCAGCTGTTTCAGGTTCTGCACGATGGATTCCAGTGACTGATAAAAAATGGCCCGGTTTTCATCGGTCAAGTCCCTCCCTGCCAGCTCCACGGCTTTGCTTGCCCTGCGGGACACCTGTTCCGCCGCCTGTTTTCCCTTTTCCGTCAGCACAAGCAGGCCACGGTACAAACTACCGCCCACCACTTTCTTTTCCACAAACCCCTTTTCCTCCAGAATGGAAATCATCCGGGAAGCGTCCGATTTGTCCTTGCCGCTCAGTTCACACAATTGCGACACCGTCACGCCGTTTTCAAAACGGTAAATGTTGGTCAGATACGTCGCATGGGTGCCCTTCAGGCCATACTTTTCCATTTCCTCCGTTGCCAGCCGCCGCCAGGAACGGGAAATTTCCGTAATGGCCAGGGAAAATTTTTCAAACCGTTCTACCATGGTTCCTCCAAAGATCATTTTTGTTGAACATTCAACGGGCGGATTATAGCACAGCCCACCTTCTTTGTCAACTTTTGCCCGCCTTCTGCCGTTTTGACATGCCGGGCCGCCTGTGCTACAATGAAGCTGAATTCAGAAAAAACGAGGTGCCGCCATGGAACGCTATCCCCTCACGGAACAAGACCATCAGCTGATTCAAATGGGGCTGGAAGTGCTGGAAAAAAACTTTGACGACGGTGTGTATAACCACACCGTTGGCTGTGCCCTTTTGTGTAAAAACGGGCAAATTTACACCGGCGTCAACTGCGACGGCATCCACGGCTCCTGCGCCGAATATATCACCATGGGCATCGCCATCTCCGCCGGCGAAAGGGAATTTGACACCATCGTGGCCGTTCACGAAAAGCACCTCAACTGCGTCATTCCCCCTTGCGGCAATTGCCGCCAGATGCTTTTTGAATATTGCCCGGAAATCAAGGTCATCGTCAACGACGAAAGCGGAAACCTCATCAAGGTTTCCGCCCGTGATCTGCTACCCTTCGCCTGGCAGCCGGTGGTGTGCTGATCTTTAGCCGCCTTTTCCGTTCCTTTCCCAGCCGTGCACAAATGTGCGGCTGTTTTCTTTTTGGAAAAAACCAGCACGTCCCTTGCTCAGTTCGTTTCTTTTCCCGGTGCTTGCTTCTCCGCCTGGCCTCTCGCCATTTCAAGCAATTCCAAAGGATTGCATTGTTCAAAATCCGCGCTTCCACGTAAAGACGGCAAAGGGAATTTTTCCTGATAGAGACAGTTTCCCTCTCTGTCACGAAAGCGGTATTCCATCCACCAAAGGGTTTCTCCGCGTTCTTCCTCCTGGGGTATCAGCACCCATTGCTGCATGTTCCCCTCCTCCGTCACGAACGCACCCTCGATGTGCTGTATACGCCATCCGTTTTCCCCCGGCCACACCGTAAAAGCCCGGTAAGCCCGCGGCGGCTCCGACCATTCCACCCGGAAGGCATATCTTCCATCCGTTTCATCCACTATTTCATACGTATCCACGCCCAGGCCATTGATTCTTCCCTGTTCCAAAGAAAGGGTATCATTGACAGCGGCAAGGCGCCATTCCTGTTCGTTTATCTTTTGCAGAATTGTCAGCTGGTACATCGGGCCCTCTTCCACAGCAACGATGCCATACCCGCTCTTTTCATGGAAAGCGCAGCCGGCCAGCCCTTTTGTTGCCCTGCCCCACTCCCGCAGGGCTTCTTCCTGGCCGGGAAAAAAAAGAGGATCCGCCAAACACGGGCAAATCAGCCCTAGTGTAAAAATGAGACAAATAAGAAAAGCTTTCTTCTTCATAAATGGTTTCCTTTCCCCGTTCTTAGCCCACAATACCATTGCTTGCTCCATTATTCTTTCATGATTTCCGGCTATACCTTTCTATTTACAGTCGCTCAGCATAGGGAATGGATTCCGGGGTGCCCTCATAGCGTTCTGCCCGGAAAGCCCTGCCGGTTTGGGAATCCATATCCACCACCGCCCCCGGCAGTTCCTGAAAACCCGTTTTCCAGAAAATCACTCGCCAGATCATCCGATCTTCCAGTTTATAAAGGGAATAGTAGATCGTCGCATCATGATCCCATCCATCCGGAGGAGCAAAAGCGCTTTCCACAGCCTGTTTGGCCTTTTCCAGTGCTTCAGCCTGACCCATCACACCATTCGCCGGCAGGGTAAAGCCTTGCCGTGCAATGGCCAGCAAATCACCGCAACGACTCAAATCCTGGCCTTCCATATAGGCTGACAGAATGGCATCCGGCAGTTGCTTCGCATAGTTTGCTTTGTCTTCCGGTGGCCATGTGAAGAAAGCGCCCTTCTCATCGCATCGTTTCGCATATGCCTCAAAAAGCGCCTCTTCCTTTTCCAGCCGAAGGCAATCGTCCACTTGACCGTCCTTCACCCGTATGGCATATTTATCTCCGTTTTCAAGCCTTGCATGAAACAGCCAGAAGGCATCCTTTTCCTTTCCGGTAGGCGAGAAATAATGGATGTCCACTGCCATATTGCGCATAAGTCCTGCAAAATTCAGGTTGTATTCTGTCTTTATTTCATTCAGCGCCAGGTTCCACGCTTCTTCACGATCCATTTCATCCTTTGAAGGGATTACATGATAAATCCGTGGGATCAGTTTTCCTTCCATCAGGAATTCATCCAACAAATGTCGCCCTTCCACTGTATCCATGAACATAGGATCGTCCGGGCAATACAGCTTCTGAAACATCTGCACCGCTGCAGCATATTTATTGATTCCCCTTTTATTCGCTGCCTTTGTGATGTCCATGTATGCAAAGACTTTTTCGTCTCCTTCTTCCCATGCCTGCATAGCTTTGGGGGATACCGTGTGTTTATACGGCCAATTACATTGCAGCATCTCCAATGCAACGTTCCTGGTTCCGGCATGGGCCATCGCAGTGAAAAGCAAACTGGAAACGATCAATACAAAAGATACAGTCATTCTCATCTTTCTGTTCATATATTTCTCCTTTGCATAAAGAATACTCTTCGCATAGCAGGCGGAAATATTTGCCAGCTATTCAAGAAACGAATTAGCAGCTGAATTTCTTCCCATTCTTTCATTTGTTTACACATGTAACACAGAATCTGAAAATAAAACAAAAAAAGAAGCATCTCGAATGAGATGCTTCATGGAATCCGGCGGCGACCTATCCTCCCGGGCCGGGTCCAGCCAAGTACTTTCGGCGCTGAAGGGCTTAACTTCGGTGTTCGGTATGGGAACAGGTGGGACCCCTTCGCCATTGCCACCGGAAATCGTTTCATTTTTCAAGGTTTACACACCTTGACAACCGCACATATTCGAAAGATTTCTTCGTCTCTTCTGACCTTTTAGTCTCAGTCTCGCTTGAAATCAAGCCCTCGACCGATTAGTATCAGCAACCTGCATATGTTACCACACTTCCAGCGCTGACCTATCACCTGGTAGTCTGCCAGGGGTCTTACTCCCTTATAGGGATGGGAGCCTTATTCTTAAGGGGGGTTTCACGCTTAGATGCTTTCAGCGTTT
>JAFSBN010000142.1 GCA_017437265.1 Clostridia bacterium | reverse complement strand
TGTATTTGGCGGGGGTGGGTCTTTTGAGTCAAAAGACCCTCCCCCGCACCCCCACCAAAAACCAATTCGGAATCATTTCTGTTTCCTTCATGAAAACAACCTCTCCGTGCTTGGGGTGGGTAACAATATTTTTTTAACCCAGCTTGATGCCATTGAGGCCCACGGTGCGGTTAAACACCGGCAGGGCATCGGTGGAATCGGGATCCTTGCAGAAATAGCCTACACGCACAAACTGGAAGGTGGTGCCGGATTCGCATTCCTTGATGAAGGGTTCTGCAACGCCCTTCAAAACCGTCAGGCTGTTCTTGTTCACAGTCTTGAGGAAATCGTAATCGGAACGGGTGAGGGCGCTCATTTCTTCTTCGCCTTCTTCCGTTTCTTCCACGTCGGCCGCTTCTTCCGCTACGGCTTCTTCAGCCGCTTCTTCCGCCTCCCCATCTTCACTGAGCAGGGGATCATACAGCCGGGCTTCAAATTCCACCGCATCGGCAGCGTTCACCCAGTGCAGCACCTTGCCCTTGATCTTGCGGTTAGCGCCTTCGGTGCCGGAAGCAGAATCAAAGTCCACCGTGCAGTACACTTCCACAATGTTCCCCGCTTCGTCCTTCTTGCAGCCTTCGCACTTGACGATGTAAGCGCCCTTGAGCCGCACTTCGAAGCCGGGATACATGCGCTGGAACTTATTGGCCGGCACTTCCATGAAATCTTCCTGATCGATGTAGATTTCTTTGCCAAACTTCACCGTATGGGTGCCCATTTCGGGATGCTTGGGATGGTTTTCCATCTCAATTTCCTTTTCTTCGCCTTCCGGCCAGTTGGTCAGCACCACCTTCAAGGGCCGCAGGATGGCCATGGCACGCAGGGCTTTATCATCCAGATCCTGACGCACACAGGCTTCCAGCATGGCGGTATCCACAACAGAATCCGCTTTGGAAAGGCCAATGCGGCTGACGAAATCACGGATGGCGGCGGCGGTATAGCCCCGGCGGCGCAGGGCGGACAGCGTGGGCATCCGGGGATCATCCCAGCCCTTCACATAGCCGCCTTCCACCAGAGCACGGAGCTTGCGCTTGCTCATAACGGTCTGGGTCATGTTGAGGCGGGCAAACTCAATCTGCCGGGGACGGGCGGGCAGCATATTGGCCGCCTTTTCCACCACCCAGTCATACAGAGGCCGGTGGATTTCGTATTCCAGGGAGCACAGGGAATGGCTGATGCCTTCCAAAGCGTCGCCGATGGGATGGGCAAAGTCGTACATGGGATAGATGCACCACTTATTGCCGGTGCGCCAATGTTCCTTGTACAGGATGCGGTACATGGCCGGGTCGCGCATGACGATATTGGGGGAAGCCATATCGATCTTGGCACGGAGCGTCAGGCTCTTTTCCGGGAATTCACCATTCTTCATCCGGCGGAACAGATCCAGGCTTTCTTCCCAGGGACGGTCACGCCAGGGGCTGTTCTTGCCGGGTTTGGTGAGGGTGCCCCGGTATTCCCGCATCTGTTCAGGGGTCAGTTCGTCCACATAGGCCAGGCCCCGCTTGATCCAGTCTTCCGCAATTTCGTAGCACTTGTCATAATAATCGCTGGCATAGTACAGACCGCCGGTCCAGTGGAAGCCCAGCCAGTTGATGTCCCGCTTGATGGCCTCCACATATTCGGTGTCTTCCTTGGCAGGGTTGGTATCGTCAAAGCGCAGGTTGCACTTGCCGCCGTACTTTTCCGCCGTCAGAAAGTCCATAATCAGGGCCTTGCAATGGCCGATGTGCATATATCCGTTGGGTTCGGGAGGGAAACGGGTGTGCACTTGCTGGTAGCGCCCTGCCTCCAAATCCTGGTCAATGGCATCCCAGATGAAATTCGTGCGTACAACTTCGTTTTCCATGTTCCAAAACCTCCTTGTCACAGCTTTCGTTTTCCCGGAAATATCAATTTTTCCGGATTTTATCATTATAACCGCATCTGCACAAAAAAACAAGCAAAAACAGGGTTCTAAAGCCGGGTTTTCAAAAAATATTTTTCCTTTTCCAATTGCGGAAAATGTGATACCATAGAAGAAGAGAAAAGGAGGGAACAAAACATGCTCTACATCCGGGGCGGCAATCCTCCTGCGCTGCAGGAAAGGCTGTTTTCGCTGTGCCGTCAATACAAAAAAGTGCTGGTCATTGTACCGGAGCAGTATACCCTCCAGACAGAGCGAGACCTGATCCGGGGCCTTTCCGCCCCCGGCTTTTTTGACATCGAGGTGTTGTCCCCTTCCCGGCTGACGGAGCGGGTGTTTGCATCCGCCGGTCAGGACGGCTTCACCCGCATTGACGAAAGGGGCAAGCAAATAGCGCTTGCCCGGGTTTTGATGGACGAAAAAAAACACCTGCGCTATTTCGAATCCGCTGCCCAGAAGCAGGGCTTCATCCAGCGCATGGGCATGATCATTGCCAATTTCAAGCAGGCCGGCCTTTCTCCGGAAGACGTGGCCCAATACGCTGAAAATCTGGAAGACGGCGCACACAAAGATAAATGCGCCGATCTTGCCCGGATTTATGCCGCCTATACTGCCCTGCTTGCCGGTCAGTTTGTGGATGGGGATGATGTGACCCGCAGCATGCTGGAGCGTCTTCCACAAAGCGGCATTGCCAAAGGCTGCGCCGTGTGCATTTATGGATTTGATATTTTCCTTGGGCAAACCATCCGCCTCATCTGCGCCCTGGCAAAAGAAAGCCTGCATGCAGAAGCCATGCTGGTTCTTTCTCAGGAAGAGGCTTTTGCCCCGGCATGGGACAGTGCCATGCGCCTGAAGCAGGAAGCGGAGCAAAGCGGCATTGCCTGCACCGTTTCCCAGCTGAAAGAAGCGGAAGACGGAAAAGCAGCCGCCCTTTCCTATTTGTCCCGGCAGTATTTTGCAACCAAAGCTTCCCCTTTTCCCGCACCTCAGGCGGCACTGCGGCTCTATGCCGCCCCCACCCCTTATTTCGAAGCCCATTTCATTGCCGGTGAAATTCTTCGGCTGCATAAAAACGGCATGCCTTTTTCCGATATGGCAGTGGTGCTGGGGGACGAAGGCTTTTCCGGCACGCTGCAGGAAGTGCTCTCCTCTTACCATATTCCCTGCTATGTGGGGCAAAAACTGCCTGCCGCCCGGCACGGTGCCGCCCGTTTTCTGATTGCCACGCTCCGGGCCATGGCGGAGGGCTATCCCGAAAACGAAATGCTGAACGTAATCAAATCCGGCTACGCACCGCTGATGGACAAGCAATGCTGGCAGCTGGAAAACTATATGCTCTCCTACGGCATCCGGGGCAAAAAATGGATGCAGCCCTTTGAACGGGGCGAAGAGGCAGAAAAAACGGCCGCCGAAGAAGCCCGGCAGATGCTGATGGAACCCATGGAAAAGCTGCGGCTTGCCCTGAAAGAAGCGCAGAATGCACAGGAAGCGCTGATCCATGTCTTTCATTATCTGGAAGACACCCGGGTATACGCTGCGCTTTTGTACAATCAGGAACAATTGATGGCCCGGAACATGCCGGCAGAAGCCGTGCAGTGCCGTCAGGTATGGCAGATGATGCTGCGCATTCTGGAGCAGGCCTATGCCCTGTGGCACGAAGGATCCTTCAGCGCCGCCCGGCTGTCCGTTGCGCTGGAAGCGGCACTGGAAAGCTGCGAGCTTTCTTCCCTGCCCCCCAATGCCGGGTGCGTCATGTGCGGCCGTATCGGTTCCCTGCCGCTCACATCTCCCAAAGTGCTTTTTGCCGCACACATGACCGACGGCATCGTATCTCAAAGCCGCACGTCCCTTTTGTCATCCGAAGAACAGGAGCATCTGGAAAGCTGCCTCCACGCATGCCTTTCCCTTTCCGATGAAGGTCAGGATCAGCTAAAGCAGCTGGATATCTGGAAATGTCTCAACGCCCCCACTGAAAAGCTGTATCTTTCCTATGCCCTGGCCACTCAGGACGGCACCGCCCTGCGCCCTTATGCGGGCATACGCAAAATTCGCAAGCTGTTCCCGGCGCTGGTGGAAGAAGGAGGCATGATGCAGAAAAACCCGGTGTCTTCTCCCCTTTCCCTGAACACTGCCCTGAGCGGCATAGGCCTGCATATCCGGAATCATTCTCTGGACGGCGAATGGCTGGAGGCCTGGAAATACCTGTGTACCACGGAAGAAACAAAAGAAAATGCCCTTGCGCTTCAGCGTGCCTTTTTGCCGGAAGCGGATGCTGCCCCGCTGCCCCGTGAAGTGACCCACAGCCTGTTTATGGAGCGTATCATGTCCGTCAGCCGGCTGGAAAGCTTCGCAGTGTGCCCCTACAAGCATTTTGTGGAAATGGGCCTTTCTCCCCAGCCGCGCAAGGAATGGACACTGACCCCCATCGATGCCGGCAATTTCTACCACAGCGCTCTGGAAGGATTCACAAGGCTTTTGCCCACTGTGCCCAAATGGCCCCACATTGACAAGAAAGACTGCGATGCCCTCATCGATCAGGCAGCCCAGCCCTTGTTTGAAAAACAACTCTCCGGCGTGATGGGCGACAGCGCCCGGATGCGCGCTCTTGGTGAAAAGTACCGAAAGGTGCTGAAAAGAGTGGCCTGGACGTTCACCAAATCTGCCCGGCAAAGCGATTTTACCACCGTGAAAGCAGAAGTGCGTTTCGGCTACGAAAACGGCATCCCCCCTATTCCGCTGACGCTGAAGGATGGAAGCGTGGTGTATGTCCGGGGGATTATTGACCGTATCGACCGCTACGCTGGGGACGAAGGGGTGTTCCTGCGGGTGGTGGATTACAAATCCGGCAATGCCAAACTGAGCCCCGCACAAATCTTCTGGGGAGCTCAGCTGCAATTGCTTTTGTATCTGAAAGCTGCCCTTTCCATGGAAGAAAATGCGGAACCGGCAGGCGCATTCTATATGCATGTGGCCGATCCGCTGCTGGCAACCGAAAAAGAAGTGACCGATATTGAAGAAGAACTGGCAAAACTGCTGCAGCTGAAAGGCGTCGCACTCAAGGACGTGGCCATTCTGCAGAAAATGGACAATGGCGAAAAGCCCCTGTCCCTGCCCAAAATGGTGCTCAAAGACGGCAGCTTTGATAAGCGCAGCCCGCTGGCCTCCCTTTCCGATATGCACGGGCTCATTGAACACGCCGCCGCATGCGCCGCTCAGCTGTCCGAAAAAATGCACAGCGGCCGGATCAAGGCAGAACCCCTTTGCAGCAAGGGCAATAACGGCCCCTGCGAATTCTGTGACTATGCCGCCATCTGCCGCAAAAATGCCGGCCGTGCCCCGGAAAACATCCGCCGCATGGAGGACATGAGCTTCTCCGATCTTCTGGAAAAAATCAATCAGCAGGGCCATCGGCCCTGCACCCAGTAGCGGAAATTGCTTGGCGTATCTAACCGACCATTTCTCGCTGTTGCTTGGAAAACCACGGGGGGCTTCGCCCCTCCACCCCACCAGGGGTATCACCCCTGGACCCAGTGGCGGAACCTTTTCGTTTTATCCGGCAAACAATATCCCGCTAAAACAAGGGGAAAAGAATGCTTTCCCTGTACGAAACACGCAGAAACTCAAACGAAAGAGATGATGGTTGTATTGCGAATTGGCTGCGGCGCAGCCGCACCACGGGCCCGGCGGCAGAATGCCGCCAACCGGATGCAAAGCATCCGGGGAAAACGAGAAAAAACCGGCAGGAAAGTTAACTTTCCTGACCGGCTTTTTTCTTCGTTTTCATTGTGCCC
>JAFSBN010000011.1 GCA_017437265.1 Clostridia bacterium | reverse complement strand
GGGGGTACAGGGGGCGAGAAGCCCCCTGCTCCAGTAGGCCGCACAGGCCCCTGCTTCAGTAGCTCCAAAGTTAAACAACGCTCTTGGAAAAATCGGCTTTTTTCCGCCAGGCCACATAGCGCAGCATGCAAAAGGCAGCGCTGATAATCCAGGTGATACCGGCGGTCCACCAGATGCCCATCATATCAGTCTGGGGGAAGAGGGCCACCATCACGATGGGCAGGCCGATGCGGCAGATGACCTCCACAATGCCGTTGATGAAGGCAAACATGGCATCGCCCACGCCGTTTAAGATGCCCCGGCTCATGTAGATAACAGCCAGGAAGATATAGAACCAGCTGGTCAGCTTCAGCGCCTGAGCGCCGATAAGGATAACCCCTTCTTCTTTTACGAACAGCTGCATGATGGGCTGGTTCAGCAGCTGGTAGGCGAGCATCATGATCACGGTGAAAATGGCAGAGAGCAGCATGCCGTGGCGCAGGCCTTCTTTCACCCGTTTCATGTTATGGGCACCAAAGTTCTGCCCGGCATAGGTGGCCAGGGCGGAGCTGATGGAGCCGTAGGGCAGGTGCACCAATTGCTCGATACGGTTGGTGGCGGTAAAGGCGGCCATGGCCTCTGCGCCGAAGGAGTTGACAAAGGTCTGCAATGCGGTGGAAGAAACGGCAATCAGGGACCATTGCAGCGCCAGCGGCAGGCCCAGCCGCACGGACTGGCGGATGACTTCTCTGTCCGGCTGCATATCTTCCCGGGTCAGGTGGAAATAGGGGTTGTGCTTCAGGGCATACCAAAGGCACCCCACACCGGAAATGAGTTGAGCGATGATGGTGGCAAGCGCCGCACCGAAGACGCCCATATCCAGCACATATACGCAGAAAAGATCCAGCAGAACATTCAAAAAGCAGGAGAAAATCAGGAAATACAAGGGTGTTTTGGAATCGCCCAATGCCCGCAGCATAGAGGAAGAATAATTGTACACCGCCACCAGCGGCACGCCGCTGCAGCTCATGCGCATATAGGTGACGGCATCGGGCAGGATTTCCACAGGCGTATCCATGAAGGAGAGCAGGGCAGGAGCGGCAAGATAGGCAGCCACGCCCATGACAGCTGCCGCCACAAACATGATATAGGCCGCATTGGCGATGGCACGCTTGGTGCGTTCAAACAGCCCGGCACCGAAATACTGGGAGGTGACAATGCCGGCACCGGAGCCGATGCCGTTGCAGATGGAAAAGAACAAAAATGTGACCGACCCTGTGGAGCCCACAGCGGCCAGCGCATCAGAACCCAGAAATTGTCCCACGATCACGGAATCGGCCAGGCTGTATGCCTGCTGGAACAGATTGCCGATCAGCATGGGAAGGGCAAACTGCATCAAAAGCCGGATGGGATGGCCCTGGGTCATGTTCACGTTCTGAGAACCCTTCAAGCGCAGTGCTCCTTTCTGCTGCTAAAGCATGTTGCGAGGCGAATGTTTAACAGCCCTCATTATATGCTCCTTTCGACAGAACACAAGAGACGAATTCGCTAAAATTTGCGCCATTTTTTTACTGTTTTTTTGCGTGTGTTACTGCCATTGTGCATCCAGGAAAGAAAAGCGGTCGCTGAGCCAGCGGTACAGATAATCGGCGGCCTCCTGCTGGGATTGACAGTTGTTCAGTTCTTCAATCAATTCGTGATTGCCTTGTGCAATACGGCTGGGCCAGCGGGCAGAATTTTGCTCAAAACAGGGAGCATAGGTTTCTTGCAGCGTGAGGATCAGAGCCAGCGTTTTTTCGGGGATCCCCTGCGCTTTGATTTCCTGCCAGCGTTCCTTCACCATTTCCATAAACCAGGGTTGGGAGGCAAAAAGGCGCAGCCAGGGGTTGCCGGCATGGGCGGCGTATATCTGCCGGGAATCCTCATAGCCGCTGCGGATGCCGAAGGCGGAATCGAAATCCCAGGGAGCCTGAAAGGTGAGCTTTTTACTGCCGTTTTTGCTCAAATCCACCGAAAGAAAGATAAAAGCTGGACCAGCCCAGATCCGGATTGCAGATAATTTCGTTGAGAAGATAGGTATCCACCAGGGAAGGCAGATCAATCACCTGTCCTACGGTTTCCTGAACGGAGGTGCTTTCCGCCGCCACCAGTTCGGTATATTTTTCGTTGAAAGTGAAATGCCTGTTTTCGTTAACGGCGGCGTAGCAGGTGCGGTAGATCAGCCGGATCAGGGTGCGCAGGAAGGAAAGCTGGCGGCTGTTTATGATATCGCTTTTGACGGTGTAGCCGTATTGTTCGCCGTCCAGGCCGGTGTGGTACACTTCAAAGACGGGATCGCCGCCGGGCAGGGAGGCTTCTTCCTGAAAGTAGGCGTCATATTCGATAAGATAGCCGGTATACCGGTCCGTGGCATCCTTTTCCTGCCGGGCAATTTCCACCCGGCCGGGATTTGCCTCCTGCTGCTCCACCAGCAGATACACGCCCCAATATTCGCCGTTGATATAGAGCTGAACAAAGCGGTAATCCGTGCAATAATAGCCGTCCCGGCCCAGAATATTCTGCGCCAGGAACAGGGCGGCGGGGGTGTTGAGCATGGAAAGATCCTTCCATTCCGCCAGCAGCACCCAGCATTTGTAGGCCTGATTTTCGTTCAGCCCCAGCATGCTCTGCTTTTCGTCAAATTTGATGCGGATGGATTTCTTCGGATAATCCAGCGTCCAGTTTCCTCTTACTTTCACCTGGGCTTTTTCGTTTGAAAGCGCTTCCTGCTGTTCACAGTTGCTGACGGAAACGGCTCCGTTCACATAATCGATCATGCCCTGCAGCTTATGCTCCCGGGTGTATGCCTTGGCAAAATGATTGTTTCCGTTTTCGGTGATGATGGAAACGATGGGCATCTGTTGTGTGATTTGTGGATACCAGAGGGCATCGGATTGCGCCGATGCGGATGCAAATGTGCCGAAAAGCAAAATAGCGGCGGCCAATGCGCTGATCCATCGTCTGTTCATGTTATTCCCTCTTTTTATCGGTGTGTCAGATGATCCCGTCCAGGATCCGGCGGCGCAGATCCATAACCTTTTCTTCGATCAGGCGCATGGTGAAGAGAAAAGCCTCGTCTTCTTTGCCGGAGGGATCATCCAGCCCCCAGTCCTCCCGGTGGGTGCAGGGCAGGGTGGGACAATGCACATTGCAGCCCATGGTGATTACAATATCCACAGGGGGGATATCTTCCAGCAGCTTGCTGTGCTGAGAGACTTCCATATCGATGCCGTATACCTGTTTCATCAGCCGCACGGCGTCCCGGTTGATATGGGGCTTTGTTTCCGTGCCGGCGGAACAACTTTCGAAAGCGTCGGCAGCCAGCCGCTTGCCCAGCGCTTCTGCCATCTGGCTGCGGCAGGAATTATGTACGCAGATGAAGGCTACTTTTTTCATAATTCACCTCAGGAATATGTATAAAAAATGCCGCATGCGTTTGCGTTGCGGCATCTGGCACACCCGACGGGATTCGAACCCATGGCCTTCCGCTTAGGAGCACAAAAAATCGTCTGATCCATGCTGTATTGCGATGTTATGCCGTGTTCTTGAAACCCTTGAAATACAAGGCTTTCAGGCGAATCTCATGCTTTCGAGTGGTATCCCGTTTTGTCCCGTTATTCCGCTTGTTTTTGCGTCTTGTTAGCAAAATGTTAGCAGAGCCAAAGCGGGAAACGAACTACTCCGAACTCCGGTTCGAATCCAAACTGTGCCTTCACGTCACAAACTTGACAGGCAAATTATACGAAAAAGACAACTATACGTCAATACACTATCCATCAAGAGGATATGTGAAAAAGCGGTATGTATCCCTCATTTTGATAATGAGGGTGCATATCGCTTTATTTTTATGCGGAGGTGATCTGAATTGACTGCCCAAACCATTGCCATCGCCAACCAAAAGGGCGGCGTTGGTAAAACGACCACAACTGCCAATCTTGGAATCGGATTGGCACAGGAAGGCAAGAAGGTGCTGCTGGTGGATTGCGATCCGCAGGCCAGTTTGACCATCAGCCTTGGTATTCCCAAACCGGATGATCTTTCCGTTACTCTCTCCACACTCATGGGACGGGTGCTGGAAGAAGCTCCCGTCAATCCCGGTGACGCCATTCTTCACCACGAGGAAGGTGTCGATCTGCTGCCTGCCAACATCGACCTGGCTGGTATGGAACTTCGCCTGATGAGCGCCATGAGCCGAGAAACGATTCTTCGGCAGGTGCTTGAGCCGTTGCGCAAGCAATACGACCACATTCTTCTGGACTGTATGCCCTCGCTTGCGCTGCTGACGGTCAATTCCATGGCAGCGGCAGATCGAGTGCTTATTCCGGTGCAGCCGCACTTTCTGTCGGCCAGAGGCTTGGAGGAGCTGGCGAAATCCATTGACCGTGTTCGGAGGAATATCAATCCCAGACTGAAAATCGACGGGATTCTGCTGACCATGATGGACAACCGCACCGTGTATGCCCGTGAGATTGCTTCCCTGATGCGCGATAACTACGGCAGGCGAATCAAAGTATTCGACGTGGAAATTCCCCACTCCATCCGAGCCGCTGAGAT
>JAFSBN010000141.1 GCA_017437265.1 Clostridia bacterium | reverse complement strand
GCATGGAGGTTGGTCATGTCCACATCCAGTTTGGACAAAACCTTCATGGCCTTTTTCACGGTATTGGGGATGTCATGCAGTTTCAGGTCCAGGAAAATCTTGTGTCCCCGGGCCTTGATTTCCCGAACGATTTCGGGGCCTTCGGAATAGTACAGCTCCATGCCGATCTTCACGAAGGGCTTGCGGCCGGTGAACTGATCCAGGAAAGCCAGAGTCTTTTCCTTGTTTTCAAAGTCCAGTGCGATGATGACGTCCTTTGCCATGATGGTTGTCCTCCTCGAATTTACTATGTATATGTACAAGCGTCAGATGCGCTTGATATCAGAAAGGCTTTCGATGCCAAGCTTTTCCATTTCAGCGGGCAGCTGTTCAATGATCTCCTTGCAGGCGAAGGGGTTCACCAGGTTCATGGCGCCCACCTGCACCGCCGTGGCCCCGGCCATCATCATTTCGATCACGTCCCGGGCAGACTGCACGCCGCCCATGCCGATCACGGGAATCTTCACTGCGCCACTTACCTGGTACACCATCCGCACCGCCACCGGGAAGATGGCCGGGCCGGAAAAACCGCCCATGGTATTGGCGATGATGGGCTTGCGGCGCTTCAAATCAATGCGCATGCCAAGCAGGGTGTTAATGAGAGAAATGCCGTCGGCCCCGGCGTCTTCACAGGCCCTGGCGATGGACACAATGTCCGTCACATTGGGGCTGAGCTTGATGATAACAGGCTTGGTGGTGACTTTCTTCACGGCTTTGGTCACTTCCGCGGCCGCTTCGGGGCTGGTGCCGAAACTCATCCCGCCGCCGTGCACATTGGGGCAGCTCACGTTCACTTCCAGCCAGCCCACCTGCTCTTCCTTGTCCAGCAGCCGGCAGGTTTCCACATACTGTTCCACGGAAAAGCCGCTGACGTTGGCCATGACGGGCTTGTGGAAGCACTTTTTCAGCTTGGGCAATTCTTCCGCAATCACTTTTTCCACACCGGGGTTCTGCAGGCCTACGGCGTTGATCATGCCGGCGGTGCATTCCGCAATGCGGGGGGTGGGGTTGCCGAAGCGGGGCTCCAGAGTGGTGCCCTTGAAAGAGAAGGTGCCCAGCACATTGATATCATAAATTTCGGCAAATTCGTAGCCGAAGCCGAAGGTGCCGCTGGCGGGAATGACGGGGTTATCCAGCTGAATGCCGCACAAATTCACTTTCGTATTCACCAGATGATCTCCTCGCTTTCCATAACCGGGCCTTCCTTGCAGATGCGCTTGTTGCCCGTGAGGGTTTTGCAGGAGCAGCCCATGCAGGCGCCAAAGCCGCAGCCCATGCGCTCTTCAAAGCTGTATTGGCCCTTTGTTTTCGCCGCCTGGCCGATGGCCCTGAGCATGGGCTCGGGGCCGCAGGTGTAGAATAAGGAAGAATCCACGTCTTTGAGCGCGTCGGTCACAAAGCCCCGGACGCCGCAGCTTCCGTCCGCGGTGGTCACGATGGTTTCGGCGCCCAGAGCCTTGAATTCTTCTTCGTAGAAGATTTCATCTTTGGTATTGAAGCCCAGGATCACGGTGGGCTTTGCGCCCTTTTTGATCAGCTTTTTGCACAGGTTATACAGGGGCGGAACCCCCACGCCGCCGCCCAGGAGCACGGGCTTGTCCCCGCTCTTTTCCAGGTTGTAGCCGTTGCCAAGGCCGGTGAGGATATCCAGCTTTTCTCCGGGCTCCATGCCGCTCATTTTTTCCGTGCCCTGGCCCACCACCTTGTAAACCAGGGTGAGGGTTTCTTCATCGTAATCGCACACGGAAATGGGCCGGCGCAGGAAGAACCCCTCCACCAGAATGTTCACAAACTGGCCGCTGGCCGTGATGGCGGAGGTATCCCCGGAAAGCACCATGCGGAAAACGTCCTGGGTCAGCGGCTTATTTTCCCTGATGGTAAAAAGGGATTGTTTCATGACTGCATTTCCCCTTTGTCGTCTTGTTTTG
>JAFSBN010000140.1 GCA_017437265.1 Clostridia bacterium | reverse complement strand
GCCCCCTCGGCATCGATGGTGTAAAAGCCCCCCACGGGGATCATCAGAATATCCACCCGGCCAAGGGCGGTGATTTGCTCCCTGGTCAGTTGATCCCCCTGATCTCCCAGATGCACCAGGGAAAGGCCCTCGGCCTCCAGCTTCATGATCAGGTTGGGGCCCCGTTTGGCGCCGCCCGCTTCATCATGAACGGAGGGAATGGCCGTCACCCGCACATCCGGCGCCAGGTGGAACACCCCTTTTCCCGAAACCGTGGCAAAATGCCCGGTCAGCTTCTGCGTATAGGCATGATCCCCATGGCCGTGGGAAACCAGCACCGCATCGCAGGCGTATTCCTGCATGGGATAGCCCACATGGGCGTCATAAGGGTCGGTGATGATGGTGAAGCCATCGTTCAGTTCAACGGCAAATTGAGCATGGCCGTGATAGGTGATCAGCATGGTGGTTCCTCCTTTTCCATCAGGTATTGCAGCAGGATTTTTCCTGCCAGGGGGGATAGGGGCTGCTTTTTTCGTTTGGCCAGGGCAATGAGGCCGGGCAGCCTTTCCAAGGCCTTTTCATCATGCAGGGCGGTGCAGCGCAGCACAAAGCGGGCAAGGGCATAGCCCTCCTCCCCTGCCATCAGAAGCCTTGCCAGGAACAAAAGCCGCCGGTTTTCCGCCCGTTCCTTTGGCACATACAGCGGCAGCATCGCCGCCGCCCGGGCGTATTTTTCCGCCCCGGCATCCATGAACGCCATGCCCTTAGGCAATTGCACCACAAAACCGGCGTTTTCCAGCCGTGCCTGCACGTAAAGCGCATCCTGGATACGCAGGGGAAAATCGCTGACAAATAAAAAGCCCTGCTCTCTGCTGATTTTCAAAAAGCCGCAGGGAAGCAAGGCCAAAATCTCCTGCCGCCACAGGTTGATGATATTCATGCTTTTTGCGAGGGGCAAAAGCGAATCCTCAGTTCATGCATGGCCGCAAACTGGCCCTGCAGATCCAGCTGATATTTCAGGTTCACTTCCCCTGTTTTCTGTTCATCCACGGCATACTTCACCTGCGTGGCGAAAATGCCCATATCCAGGGCGCCGTAGGGGGTGTGATAGCTGCCCTCAAAGCGGCGTCCTTTTTCAAACACCATGCTGGTGGCATACGCCCCTTTGCGCTCCATGGTAACCACGCCCTTTTGCATTTTCACCACCACGTCATGGGCATCATGCTCCCCGGGCTGGGTTTCCGTATAATCGATGCGCCAGGCATCCGGCTGCCCCGTGAGGGTGCCGGTGGTTAAAAGGCGCACGGGATCCGGCGTTTCATCGCCCTGGGCCTGGCTCCATCCGCTGACGGAAAGCAAAACCTGCGTTCCTTTCATCCTGTCCGTCCCTCCCTGAAAAGAATTTTCTTGAGTATAACACACTTTTTGTACAGCTGCAAGCCATTTGCGCCTTTACAGCAAAATGGGATTGGGGTATAATTAGTATAGGAAAATTTTTGTAATCGGGAGGACAAAAGTATGGAACGTCTCTCTTTTCAGTTGGCCGGCAAGGAACCAATGCCCGGCAAAATTCGTATGCTGCAATTCGGGGAAGGCAATTTCCTGCGTGCTTTCGTGGATGAAATGGTGGATAACCTGAATAACCAAACCGGCGCCGACGTGGGCGTGTGCATTGCCCAGCCGCTGGAAAGGGGCATGGTGGATATGCTCCGGGCGCAGGACCATCTGTATACCGTCATGCTCCGGGGCCGGGAAGAACAGGGCGACGTGAAAAAGACCCGCATCGTCCGCAGCGTGGTGGATTCCGTCAAAATCTATCAGGAGTTTGACAAATTCCTGTCCCTGGCCCAGAGTGACGATCTGCGCTTCATCGTATCCAACACCACCGAAGCCGGTATCGTTTACACCGGCAAGGATAATTACGACGACAAGCCCCAGGCTTCCTTCCCCGGCAAGGTGACAAGGCTTTTGCACGAACGGTACCTTTTGAAAAAGAAGGGCTTCATTTTCCTGCCCTGCGAACT
>JAFSBN010000139.1 GCA_017437265.1 Clostridia bacterium | reverse complement strand
TTCACCACCGATGCCTCCATGCTGGGTGCGGAATACGCGCTGACCATCTATGCCAACAACACCTGCGAACTGTCCATGGCTGGCTTCCCGGTGCTGCTGAAGTGGACCCAGGAGGCGGATCGCCTGGTGATCGACTACATGGGCGCTGCTACCTATTATGTGACGCTTACCGAGGCTGGACTTGACCTGGATATGAGCGGTATGGTGCTGAACATGGTAGCGGAATAAAATAATAACTGCCTGCCGGAAACACTTTCGGCAGGCAGTATCCTTCGGGGAACAAAAGGTGAGAGAAAGTGAAAATGAAAAAACATCTTTGGATTTTTCTTTGCATTGCTGCACTGGCTGTTGTGCTGCCGTTGTGGGCACTGGCTGGCGGCGGATGCGATACAGGCTACCACGATTACGACATGACAGATGTGAAATACCCCACCTGCACAGAGGATGGGTATTATATCTTGAAGTGCAAGGATTGCGGCCACACAAAAAAGGAAAGCAACGGTGAGGCCACCGGTTGTGAATATGAAAAAGGCGATGGGAAGGCGCCTACCTGCACTGTGGAAGGATATCAGAACTATGTTTGCATTCACTGCGGTAATGTGGACACGCAAAGATTGGGTTCCCTGGGACACGACTGGAAGGATGACGGCGTCACCTATCCGGATTGTGAAAACCCCGGCCTGGAAAAGATGTACTGTGCCCGCTGCGGCGAAAAATGGGAAAGCGTGATTTCTGCCCTTGGCCACACCTGGAAGGAAAGAGAAATTGTGCAGGATGCCACCTGCGAAATGACCGGCACCAGCAAGGATGTATGTGAAACCTGCGGAAAAGAATTGTTGCACGAAATTGATCCTAAAGGCCACAGCTGGAAGCACACTCATGTGATCCGGGAAGCTACCTGTACCAAGGAGGGCAAGGCAGACGCCGTTTGCCGTGAATGTGGCAAGGAAGATGTGCGTGTAATCAAGAAAGCGGCTCACACCTTTGGCGAATGGACTATCACCAAGCAGGCCACGGAAACAAAGAAGGGAACCCGCAAGGCCACCTGCCAGGTGTGCGGAAAAAAGGTTACGGAAAGCTTTGAATATGTGCCCGGCGATATTGCCGTTTATACCGCTTCCTCCAAAGTGAACCTGCGCTCCGGTGCCGGTAAAAACAACAAGCAGATGGGGCAGGTGGAAAAGAAAGGCACGTACCTGGGTCAATTGTACGAAGCCCAGGTAGATAAAAACGGCGATGTGTGGTACAAGGTGAAGTACAAGGAAAAATTCCGCTGGGTGATGGCAAAGTATGCCGAGGTTCGAGTGGACGAAGAGGCTATGACCCAGGAACGCCTTCCACAGACGCAGGGAACAGAACTTTCCCTGTATCTGTTCAAGAGTGTTGCGCCCGTGGCAGAAATGCTGGAAGCGGATCAATTGTCTCCTGAGAATGTGGATCTTCCCACCTGGCAGAATGATGTGCTTATCCTTTCCGGTGAAGAGTACGTGGAACACATGAGACTGCATGGCGAAGGTTATAGTCTCTATGGTATCCGGGTGGGGGATAAGATCAAGAACGTTCAGACCGCTCTGAAGAAAAAGAATCTGCCCCTGCATTCGTCCTCTGCGAATGCCTTGATCTGGCAGATCCCCGCCATGCCGGACGCTCTCGAAGTGGACGACGAAGGTTTCTGCGCTTATCTGGTTGTGGATGTTTCCGAAAACAATACGGTCGAAGCCGTTCATCTGTATGCAAACACCGTTGAACACCTGATGATGGGCAACTGAAGGAGGTTCCCATGAAAGCATTGCGAACAGTGCTGGTTTGTCTGATGATCCTTTTGGTTCCTTTGTCTGTTCTGGCGGAAATTGAATACACAGAAGAAATGGAATATCCGGAGGGCACGCTGTTCCGGGGCATCTACGGCTATACAGAGGAAATTGAATTCCTGCAGTATCAGCTGTTCTATGCCGGTTATCTGGGGGATGACATTTCTGAAGTGGACGGTAAATTCGGCAAAAAGACGGAGGCTGCTGTCCGTCAATTCCAGAAAGATCATGGCATTGATGTAACGGGCATCGTTTGCCCCAATACCCAGAACGCGCTGGATGATGAATGGGAAAACATGATGGAGCCCCAGGGCGGCGATAATGAGTATGGAGAACCATATCCCTATTGCTATATCGAGCATTATGCCAACGGCACCCAGTCGGTGGTGTTGTGCTCCGGGCATATGCAGGTGTACGCTGAAGCTGCAGATGCAGTGTCCCTGGCCGGAACGACGGATGAGGAGCTCATCGAAGGGCTGCAGGCAGGGATCACCTGCTGGATGGAAGAAGTGAAAAGCCTCTATCAGCAATGGGCAAATCTTCGTCCGGAATATGCGCAGCAGATCACAGCACACCAGGAAGCGTTCATGGATTACTACCGCGCCCAGCTGGGGATCTGGAATGCCCACTTTGGTACCCCCTCCATGGCTGCGCTGGAAAAAGCCATGGAGATGCTGGCGGAGCATTGCTCCGAGCTGTGCATGATCCTGAGCGGTGCAATATAAGGGAGTGAAGAAGCATGAAGAACATCGGTAAGATCATTCTGCTGGTGCTGGGCATTGCCCTGATCGCCCTTGGCATCAAGAACTTTGCGGACCTTCCCGGACAGAGTGATGCGCTGGAAACTGCCGTCTATCTGGATGAAGCGGTCATCCTGCCTGAAAATGAAGGCAAATTGGTGATTATTCATGGCAAGCCGGAAATGACCGCCCCTGCCTATGACGAGGAGCTTGGTCTGTCGCTGGACACCATCAAGGCCTATCGCTATGCCGAGGAATACAAGCTGACTTCCAGCGAGCAGCTGGAATACAAGTACGGCTGGGTAGCCAAGGGCCAGAAGAGCATTGTCGGCAAGGCATCGCTGGGCGAGTTTGCCCTGGATGAAAAGACGCTCATCGGGCTTCCTGCTGACAGCGAATATGAGGACTTCAATATGGAGGAGATCAGCGCCAAAGGCTACGAGGTCTCTAAAGGAAAAACAACCGAAGGCGCCTGGACGGATCGCTGGTGGGTGATTGTCGGCGGTACATACTATTATGACGCCTTTGAATACAGCGGCAATCTGGACATTCCGCACCTTACGCGAGAGATGAACAAGGAGATCGCTGAAGAACGTGAAGGCGCCAAGGCCTACGCGTACAAGGTCTACACCGGAGAGGATGCTGAGATGACCGTTGCCGGCGTCCAGCAGGGCAGCAGCTTGGTGGCGCATGAAAAGCTGGGTGCCATTGTGAAAGAGGGCGTGCAGACCAAAGACCAGCTGCTTTCTTCCAACAAGAACGGCGTCATCGGCGGCGCTGTGGTTTTCATGTTGATCGGCGCGGTGCTGGTCGTGCTCGGCATTCGCAAACCCAAGGCAAAGGAGCGGGTTTCCGCATGAAGCGTTTTACTGTGATGATTCTGCTGCTGTGTATGCTTCTCACGGCGCTTCCAGCCATGGCTGACGATGTGTACTACGGCAACATGGAGGTCATCAACTGCAACGAGTGGGTCTCTCTGCGGGAGACGCCCAGCACACGGGCAAAGCAGCTGGTGAAGGTACCCCTGGGCGCTGTCGTAACGGACTGCCGGCAGTATGACGAGAACTGGATCTACGCCGTGTATAAGGACGATCAGGGATACATTCAGGCGAAGTATCTCCGGCAATGCGAGGGGCTGTCGGTTTGCAGCGCCATGCTGATTTCGGATTGGACCGATTATTACGAAGCCATGGGTGACCTGGTGCCGGCAGGTGCGATCCCGCCGAACACCATTGTGCGCAACTGCGCCGTGCACGCCAGCGGCCGGGCTTATGTGGAATACTACGGCTACGGTGTGTATGTCGATGCCGACCTTGCCGTGCCATACAACGAGCTGTCGCACTTCCCGCAGGAAGTGTCCCTGCACTACAACTACCATATCTTTGATGAGGCATACACGCCTCCGGCCCTCGCCCTTGGCGTTGCCTATGCCGAAGATTTCGACCTTTCGGCCTACGATTACACCACATATGATTACACAGAATTCGAACCCGTGGATGAAGATACACCTAAGGTGCATTACGTCCTGTACGCGGATTCCGCAGTCAGGCATGTTCACCTGTTCAGTGTTTCCATCCAGTGCGTCAACGCTGAGACGGGCCAGGAGACCATCCAGGCCACGCTGGAAAATATCCAGTATGAAATGGATCCGGAGCATCCGCTTGCTGTGACAGCTGTCATGTATGGCGATATGCCCAACCTGGCCGTGGGCTACGAGGATCAGACGGGTGCGTATCATTTTGCCTTTGTGGACATGAGCGGCGAGGATGGCAGCCTTTATCTGAACGAGTTCTGACGGCATACTGAAGGATTGGTACTTTCTCTGAGGAGAAAGACAAAATAAAAGGAGGAGAGGAAAATTCATGGCAAAGCATAACTGCGCGATCTGCGGAGCAGAGATTGGTCTGATCTCCGCACAGAAACTGGCGGATGGCAACTACATCTGCCGAAAGATGTGCCGCAAAAAGCTCTTCAAGACGTTCGACTGCGTACCGGCATCCCTGCAGGATGTAACGGATCATATCGACCAGATCGAATACGGCACCAAGGTGTGGAACCAGATCTTCGTTCCGCTGAAGAAAACCAAAGTGAAGGAAGAAAAGCTGCGCCAGGTGACTGGCATTCAGGAATACCAGGTGTATGTGTCACCTTCCACCGGCCTGATCGCCTTCAATGAGAACCGCTACAAGTTCATGTTCTTCGGCAAGACCGAGTACGCCTGTGTATACCGCCTGGCCGACCTGGTCACCTATGAATATGAAAGCGAAACCACCAAGAACAGTGAGGGCAAGGAAGAAACCAAGCACTACTGCTGGTTTGGCTTCCAAAACACCTCCGGCATGAATTACTTCCGTGTACAGTTGAGCAATAGTGGTACTTATCCTGCCATTGAGAAGTATTTTAACGAACTGTTCGGCATTCAGAAGACCGTGTGTAACATGTTCAAGAACGCTAAGCGTGAAATCAACGCCGCCAAGGCTGTGGTCGGCGCGGTCAAGGCTGTGAAGGACGGCACCATTGATGAAGCACAAGTCAGTGACACCTTCGATGCGTTGAATGCTATTGATTTGGGCGACCGTACTGAATGGATTGCCAAGGCGGATGCCGCGCTGGCACAGGTGAAATAATCCCTTTGGATTTCTGTGCAAATATGCTGTATTCAATAATGGCGCTTTCAAGTGTAACATAACTATACGAAGAGCCAGATTTGTGATATGATGATATCGCAAGTCTGGCTCTTCTTGTTTAAAGGAGAGATTCCATGAGCGAAAAAAGACGAGACAATCGAAACCGGATTTTACGTGAAGGTGAATACCAACGTGCAGATGGGAGGTGCCGCTACCGTTACATTGATGAGGACGGAAAAGGAAAAATGTGTACAGTTGGCTTCTGGACAAGAATGATCCAACGCCCAAGGGCAGAAAGCGTGACCTTTCGCTGAGAGAGAAGGAAAAGCAGATTCAGGCGGATCTGTTTGATCACATCGTTTCCCATGGCGGAAATCAGAGGTATTCTGAGACCGGCGTTTCAAATGGCGGTAGATGACGACCTGATCCGCAAGAACCCGTTCGGGTTTGAACTGGCATCGGTGATCGTCAATGATTCGGTCACCCGGGAAGCGATCACCAGACAGCAAGAGAGGGATCTGCAGAAGTTTATCAAGGAAAATAAGCACTTCAGCCGTTACTACGATGCGATCTACATTCTCTTTCACACGGGACTGCGCATCTCGGAATTCTGCGGACTGACATTTTCTGATATTGAGTTCAAACAGATGCGCATCAAGGTTGACCATCAGCTGCAGCGGACGTCAGAGATGCAGTACGTGATCCAGGAACCTAAAACGGAAAGCGGTAGCCGCTATATTCCAATGAGTGAGGAAGTGGCAGCCTGTTTCCGCCGCATCATCGCCAACCGCACAGCCCCCAAGGTGAAACCGATGGTGGACGGCCATGCAGGCTTTCTGTTCCTGGACAAGAATGACAGGCCGATGGTTGCGCTGCATTGGGAGAAATACCTGGAGCACATCGTGGAGAAGTACAACAAGATCTATCGTATCCTCATGCCCAAGGTAACGCCGCATGTATGCAGACATACTTTCTTTTCCAACATGGCGAAGTCCGGCATGAACCCAAAGACCCTCCAGTACATCATGGGCCATTCGGACATCAGCGTGACGCTGAATGTTTACACCCATGTGCAGTTCGATGATGCACAGGCAGAAAAGATCCGGCTGGCGCAAGCCTGAAAAACCCCATTGGTACAGAGCAGCAATTAACCAACGTTTTTACCAATCTTGCAGGGACAAGAATGAAACAATACGGGAAGATTTGAGAAGATACCCGGTTGGCACAGAAAAGATGCAATGCCGGAAAACCCTGAAAAATCGGGAATTTGAGAAGAATCACAGCACTGATTTGGAGTAATAAGACGATGAAGAAAATACTTTTTATTTGCCATGGCAATATTTGCAGAAGCCCTATGGCGGAAATGATTTTCAAACACATGATCCGGGAAAGAGGCCTGCAGAATGAGTTTCACGTGGCATCTGCTGCCACCAGTACGGAAGAAATCGGCAATCCTGTTTACCCGCCGGCCCGGGCGGAGCTGGCCCGGCATGGGATCCACGTGGAAAAAAGGGGCGCGCGGCAGGTGACACGGAAGGATTATCGGGAATATGATCTGATCATTGGGATGGATCACTACAACATCCGAAATCTGTACAGGATGCTGGAGGGGGATCCGGAAGGGAAAGTGCATCTTTTGATGGATTATACGGATCGTCCCGGAGAGGTATCAGATCCTTGGTATTCCGACCGATTTGATATCGCATTCCGGGATATTTGGGAAGGCTGTGAAGGATTGCTGCGACAGCTGATCTGACGGGAAGAAGATTGTTCTTTTTGTGCCTTTTGCTGCAATTTCTGCTATCATGTATGGCTGGAAATGCTTGACATAAGCGGCGTTACGATATAAAATGATTACATCTTTTGCCTTTTTGGTGGTTTGGAGGGTGTAATTGTGGAAAACTACGAAAGACATGTAATCAAAACGATTGTGTTTGCGGTGATGCTGGTGGTGATGCTGGGCTTGGCTGCAGGTGCCGGCGCTGCCTGCAATCATGCCAATAGCTATACTGTTTTGGTGCAAAGCGCCACCTGCTGCGAACCGGGATGGTATGACCTGGTGTGCAGCGATTGCGGTGCTACAGTGCAGGAAAGGTACAATGAAATGCCTGCTACCGGCCGGCATGACGATACGCAGGTGCAAGTGAAATCGCCGCTGTGTGAAACGGATGGCGAAGCCAGGTTTTACTGCAATGTCAGCGGTAAGCTGGTGAAAACGGAAAAGATCGATAAACTGGGCCACAAAATGGAGAGCATCGGTGTGGATGCACCTACCTGCACAGAGCCCGGGATGATTCATCTGCAGTGCATCCGCTGCCGCAAGACCAGCGGCGCTGTCACGGAGCCGGCCACCGGCCATCAGTTTGATGTGGGCTACGCTACTGCCGCCACATGTACGGAAGACGGAAAGAATGTTCTTTGCTGCGGTGTTTGCGGGTATGAAGATGTGAAAATCAAGCCGGCCACCGGCCATCAGATGAAGAGCGTTGCACTGGTGCCTTCCGATTGTGAAAGGGAAGGGCTGGAAACGCTGGAATGCACAAAGCCCGGCTGTGGTTTTTCCGAAGACAAAATTGTGCCGAAAAAGGATCATGATCTGAAAACCGTTTCCGTTTCGGATGCCACCTGCGAAGCTGGCGGAAAGGTGACCTGGGCCTGCACATACTGCGGCTTCGAAACCTATACTTTGGGGGAAAAGGCGCTGGGCCACGATATGACCGGCGGTGCGGAAGAAGTGCCGGCCACCTGCGAAAAGGACGGATACTATCGTGTGCACTGCAGCCGCTGCGATTATTACGAAGAAGAAATCTATCCGGCCACGGGCCACTTCACCGCAGCCACCTATGTGCCTGCTACCTGCGAGCAGGAAGGCTACCACAAGGAAGCGTGCGGCAATTGCGATATGGAGATCATCAGAACCATCCCCAAGAAGGATCACGATCTGAAAACCCAGGGTGCCTTGCCGGCCGATTGTGAAAGAGGCGAAAGGATCACCTGGAAATGCCAGAACTGCGATTTTGTTACCTACACGGTGGGCAAGCCTGCCCTGGGCCACGATATGACCGGCGGTGCGGAAGAAGTGCCGGCCACCTGCGAACAGGACGGCTATTATCGTGTTCACTGCAGCCGCTGCGATTATTACGAAGAAGAAATCTATCCGGCCACGGGCCACTTCACCGCAGCCACCTATGTGCCTGCTACCTGCGAACA